>CAYREA010000441.1:0-2650 GCA_964423075.1 uncultured Rubrivivax sp.
CCATCCGCCAGGGCATCGGCCTGCCCTACGGCTGCAAGGACGGCGCCTGCGGCTCGTGCAAGTGCCGCCTGCTCGAAGGCCGCGTGATCCACGGCGCCCACCAGGCCAAGGCGCTGTCCGCCGAGGAGGAAGCCGCCGGCTTCATGCTCACCTGTTGCGCCGCGCCGCAGACCGATCTGGTGATCGAGGCCCGAACCGTGGCCGGCGCGGGTGAGTTCCCGGTGCGCAAGATGCCGGCGCGCGTGATGACCATCACCAGGCCGGCGCCGGACGTGGCCGTGCTCTCGCTGCAACTGCCCGCCAACGAGGTGCTGCGCTATCACGCCGGCCAGTACGTCGAGTTCATCCTGCGCGACGGTGCCCGCCGCAGCTACTCGATGGCCAATGCGCCTCACACGCAGACCGACAAGCCGGCGATCGAGCTGCACATCCGCCACATGCCCGGCGGCCGCTTCACCGACCACGTCTTCGGCGCGATGAAGGAGAAGGACATCCTGCGCATGGAAGGGCCGTTCGGCAGCTTCTTCCTGCGCGAGGACAGCGACAAGCCGCTGGTGCTGCTGGCCAGCGGCACCGGCTTTGCGCCCATCAAGGCCATCATCCAGCAGATGCAGCACAAGGCCATCACGCGGCCCGCCGTGCTGTACTGGGGCTGCCGCCGCAAGGCCGACCTCTACCAGCACGCCTGGTGTGAAGAAGCCGCCGCCACGCTGCCGAACCTGCGCTACGTGCCGGTGCTTTCAGAGCCGGTGGGTGAAGACGGCTGGACGGGCCGCACCGGCTTCGTCCACCAGGCGGTGATGTCCGACTTCCCCGACCTGTCGGGCCACCAAGTCTACGCCTGCGGCGCGCCGATCATGGTGGAGTCGGCACACCGCGACTTCGTGGCCCGGTGCGGCTTGCCGGACGACGAGTTCTACGCCGACTCGTTCACCTCGGAAGCCGACAAACACGGCAACTGAGTGGTCTCACTCGAAGGGTGAAGGCCGGCCGTTGACGCTGCGCGCCGCCGGGCCGAAGTTGATGCGGCGGCGCTCTTCGATGCGCTCGCTCCAGCCGCGGCTGTCGAGCTGGCCTTCGACGATCTCGTAGCCCAGCAGCGCCAGCACGCGATCACCCATGAAGATGGGGCGGGCGTTGCCGTACCAGTCGACGCAGGACGCCTTGCAGGCGTCGTCGCGCTGGCCGCCGCTGCTGGCGGCGAGTGCACCCAGGCCGGTGAAGGACACGCCGCTCTGGCGCAGCAGCACGATGGACGCCGCGCCGCGCCCGCCGCGTTCGCTGCCGATCACGGGCAGGCCCAGCAGGCCTTCGTCGCGGCCGGTGGCGCGGTAGAAGAAGCCGTGCGTGCGGGTCTCGCCCTGGCGTGCGCCAGGTTGCACGAAGCTGCCTTCGATGCGCGCCTCGCGGCGCGAAGGCAGCTGCACGGCGCTGAAGTGCAGGTCACTGCCGCGGTTGCCCACCAGCAGGGCACGTTCGCCCATCGCTTCGATGCGTTCGACGGCGTGGCCGGGCGCAAGGCTTGTGGCCTCGTTGGCGGTGGCGTAGCGCGTCGCCCAGGCGCCCGCGGGGCCGCCCCACAGCAGCCAGTCACCGACATAGCGGTTCTGCAGCTGCCAGCCTCCAGCACCGGTCCCACCCGGCACGCGGCGGTACATCTCGCGGCGTGCGGCACTGCGGCCGTCGCCGAAGTCGGCCAGCGGCACCCGCAGCAGCGCCAGCGCACCGGCACTGCGCTCGCCACCCCACATGCCTTCGCCCGCCCCGCTCTCGCGCACCAGCACGTTCAGCTGGCCCTGACCGTCTTCCAGGAAGGACATCTGGTCGACCGGCACGCCCACCGTCTTCAGCCCCGTCGGCGCGCTGCCGTCCAGCGGCAGGCGGAACACAGCCGACAGCGGCGGCGACACCGGCGCCGGCCGCTCCAGCGCCGGCCAGGCGCGACGCTGGCCGCCCGTGGTCCAGACGTAGACCGAACCGGCCGAGACGTAGAACACACGCCCTGCCGGCCCCAGCACGGCGGTGGACTCGCAGCGCAGGTCGGCGCCGCCCAGCTCGCAGCCGGTGACCGTGTGCAGGGCCAGCGGCTGGTCGGGGCTGAAGTCGTCGTCGGTGCGGTAGATGCGCGTGGCCGGCAGGATGCGTTCGAACTCTTCCGGCAGCTGCGGCTGCCAGCGCCGCACGGCCGGCATCCACTGTGCCGGCGGCGCGGCATTCCAGGGCTGCAACAGCGTGGACGTGTAGAAGATCAGCTTGCGCCCCACCAGGCGGCTGGCGTAGTTGCGCGACGAGTAGTAGTCGAAGCTGCGCAGGTGGTGCGTGGCGCGGTAGTGCAGGCTGCCGTCGTCGCCCAGCTCGAAGAGGCCGATCTCGGTGCCGCCGCGGGCGTAGCTGTAGCCGATGACCACCACGTCGCGGCCCGACACCAGCAGTTCGTCGTACCAGGCGCCGCGCGGGTCGCTGCCGGGGGCGTAGGCGTCGATGCGGGTGATGGGCTGCAGCGCGTCGCCACCCACGCGCACGGTGAAGAGGCGCCCGCGCCGCAGCACGATCAGGTAGTCGCCGGCGCGCTTGACGATGCCGCCTTCGTCGACACCGGCGGTCTGCACGTTGGTGATGCTGTCGGCGGCAGTCGCGGCGCCGACGGCGC
>CAYREA010000442.1:0-2639 GCA_964423075.1 uncultured Rubrivivax sp.
GTCGAGCGCGGCGCCGATGGCGGGCACGTGGCTCGTGTAGACGGAGGCGGTGATCGATGCCATCTCAGAACCCCGGCTTGGTGCTGCTGCCCTGGGGCTGGCGGTGCGCCTGCGCGCTGCCGTCCTCGCCCACCACGCGGTTGCCCTCGGGGCTGCGGCCGCCGCTCACCATCATGTTGCGGTACTCCTCTTCGGTCATGCCCGTCATGCTGCCCGCCATCTGCTGGAAGCTCTTGCCGTGCGTGGCACCCAGCTTGGCCAGGAAATAGATGTTGCCGCCCTCGGCGATGCAGCGGTTCAGGTCGCGCGCCAGCACGGCCTGCTTCTGCGCTTCGGTCATCGGCCATTCGTCGAGGTAGGCGCGCTGGTCGGCCAGGAAGCGCTGGCGGTTGGGTGCCTTCATCAGGCTCATGCAGAACTGGTTGAGCCAGTAGCCCTTGCGCGACTGTTCGGCGTCGAAGATCGTCGTGCCGGGCACGTCGAGATAAGGTTTGTCCAGGGCCATCAGTTTTCCTCGGGCCAGTACAGGCGCATCGGGTTCGTCACCAGCAGTTTGCGCTGAAGCTCCGGCGTGGTGGCGATGTGGGGAATGAAGTCCACCAGCAGGCCGTCGTCGGGCATGTGGTTCTTCAGGTTGGGGTGCGGCCAGTCGGTGCCCCACAACACGCGGTCGGGGAAGGTCTCGACGATGTGGCGCGCGAAGGGCACCACGTCGCCATAACTCGGAAGCCCAGCGGCCTGTTCGCCGTTCAGCGCAGGAGGGCCGGCCACGCTCAGGCGTTCGGGGCAGCTCACCTTGCTCCAGACGTTGTGGTGCTCGCGCATGAACTTCACGAAGAGCTGGAACTCGGGGCCATCGATGGGCTTGCTCACGTCGGGCCGGCCCATGTGGTCGACGACGACGGTGGTGGGCAGCGCGGTGAAGAAGTCCCACAGCTCGGGCAGGTCCACCGCCTCGAAGTAGATGACCACGTGCCAGCCCAGCGGTGCGATGCGCTTGGCGATCTCGAGCAGCTCGTCCTTGGGCGTGAAATCGACCAGGCGCTTGACGAAGTTGAAGCGCACGCCGCGCACGCCGGCGGCGTGCATGCCGTGCAGTTCGTGGTCGGTGACGCTGCGCTTCACGGTGGCCACGCCGCGCGCCTTGCCCTGGCTGGCGATGCAGGCGTCGACCATGGCGCGGTTGTCGGCGCCGTGGCAGGTGGCCTGCACCACCACGTTGCGCGCGAAGCCCAGGTGGTCGCGCAGTGCGAACAGCTGCGCCTTGCTGGCGTCGCAGGGTGTGTACTTGCGCTCGGGGGCGTAGGGGAACTGCTCGCCGGGGCCGAAGACGTGGCAGTGCGCGTCGACCGCGCCCGCGGGCAGCCGGAACTTCGGTTGCGCCGGGCCGGCGTACCAGTCGAGCCAGCCCGCCGTCTTCTCGAAGCCACCGCTGGTGGGCTTGCTGTTCATCGTGAGGTGTCCTTGCGCTCGATGTGGGCCAGGATGCGGTCGGCCTCGGTGCGCCAGTCGGGGCTGCGTGCGAAGTTCGGTGCGCTCTTGTCGCCGAAGAGGCCCGCGTCGGCGAGGTCGGCCACCCAGGCCTGGCGCTCGGCGGTGCCGCTGGCGCTGTGCGGCACCAGGCCGGCTTCGCGCACGGTCTCGGCCACCTCGCGCACTTCCTCGCTGCGGCGGCGGCCGTGTTCGATGACGCGCTGGAAGAAGTAGGCCGCCTGCTTTTCCCAGTCGATGCCAGGGAAAGTTTCCTTCAGCGAGGCCAGCACCGCGTCTTCCACGCCGTAGTGGCGCGCGGTGGTGAAGCTCTCGATGACCATGGCCTCCAGGCCCTTGATCATCACGCTGCGGCACATCTTGGTGGCGCTGGCCACGCCGAGCTGCTCGCTCGCCACCTTGGCGGCAAAGCCGATGGCGTTGAGCTGCGGCAGCAGCGCGGCAGCGTCGGGCCCGCCCAGCAGCAGCGGCACCTTGATGCGGTAGGGCGGCAGGCTGGTCATCACCGCACCTTCGACGTAGCGCGCGCCGGTGGCGTTCACGATGCCGGCGGCGCGGATCTTGGCGCCGGGTGAGGCGCTGTTGAAGTCGAGGAAGTAGACGCCCGGAGCCAGGCCCGGCGCGGCGTCTTCGGCCACGCGCACGGCCTGGCTGGCGGTGACGGCCGACACCACGATGTGCGCGCCGCGCACGGCCTCGGCATGCGACGTGGCCAGCACCACGCCGTGCGCCGCGGCGTGTTCGCGCATCGCGGCACCGGCGGCCTGGCTCAGCTTCAGGTCGTAGGCTGACACGGCCACACCCTGCGCGCGCAGGTCTTCAGCCAGGATGCGGCCGACCTCGCCGTAGCCGATGAGCGCGAAGGCCCGGTCAGTCGACATAGCGCAGCCCCGCCTTCTCCAGCGGCTCACGCATCTTGTACATGTCCAGCCCCAGCACGCCGGCAGCCAGCTTGGCGCGCTTCTCACCTTCGTTGGCTTCGCGCGCGGCGGCGGCGTCGGCCACCTTGCGGGCGTTGGCGGCCGGCACCACCACGACGCCGTCGTCGTCGGCCACGATGGCGTCACCGGGTGTCACCAGCGCACCGGCGCACACCACGGGGATGTTCACCGAGCCCAGCGTGGCCTTGATCGTGCCCTTGCTGCTGA
>CAYREA010000443.1:0-2598 GCA_964423075.1 uncultured Rubrivivax sp.
CCGTGCACAACGCCGGCCTGGTGCCCTGCGTGCCCAGCCAGGGCAGCGTGGGCGCCAGTGGCGACCTGGCGCCGCTGTCGCACATGACGCTGGCGCTGATGGGCGAGGGCGAGTTCATGGTCGACGGCGCGCGCCTGCCCGCCGCGGCCGTGCTGAAGGCCAAGGGCATCACGCCGCTGGAACTGCAGGCCAAGGAAGGCCTGGCGCTGATCAATGGCACGCAGACCAGCACGGCGCTGGCGCTGCACGCGCTGTTCGCCTTCGAGCCGGTGCTGGAGGCCGCGCTGGTGGTGGGTGCGCTGACGGTGGACGCCGCACGCGGCAGCGACGGCCCCTTCGACCCGCGCATCCACATGCTGCGCGGCCAGCCGGGGCAGATCGACGTGGCCCAGTACTACCGCCGCCTGCTGGCCGGCAGCGCCATTCGCAAGAGCCACGAAGAGGGTGACGACCGGGTGCAAGACCCGTACTGCCTGCGCTGCCAGCCGCAGGTGGTGGGCGCCTGCCTCGACCAACTGCGCCACGCCGCGCTGGTGCTGCTGCGCGAAGCCAATGCCGTCACCGACAACCCGCTCGTCTTCGCCGAAGACGGAGCCATGATCTCGGGCGGCAACTTCCACGCCGAACCCGTGGCCCTGGCCGCCGATGCGATGGCCTGCGCCATCGCCGAGGTGGGCGCCATCGCCGAGCGCCGCATCGCCATGCTGATCGACAGCAGCGTCTCGCGCCTGCCACCCTTCCTCACCGCCAACGCCGGCCTGAACAGCGGCTTCATGATCGCCCACGTCACCGCCGCGTCGCTGGCGAGCGAAAACAAGAGTCTGGCCCACCCGGCCAGCGTCGACAGCCTGCCCACCAGCGCGAACCAGGAAGACCATGTCTCGATGGCCACCTTTGCCGCGCGGCGGCTGCAGCCGATGATCGCCAACGTGGCGCACATCCTGGGCATCGAGCTGCTGGCCGCGGCGCAGGGCATCGAGTTCCTGCGCCCGCTGCAGAGTTCCAGCGCGCTGGAGCAGGTGCACGCGCTGCTGCGCCAGCACTGTCCGGCCATGATGCAAGACCATTACCTGGCCCCCGACATCGAAGCCGCCACCGCGCTGGTGCACGACGGCTCGCTGGCGCGTGTGCTGCGGGCCCTGCCGGAGCTACCGGTTCTGTGGGTGGCGTCGTAGACTGAGCCCCCATCACGACGGAGACCGCCGTGCCGCAAGCCCGAAGCGAAGTGCTGCAGAGCATGCCGATCTTCGGCGCCCTGCGCGAAGACGCCCTGCAGGTGCTGCTGGAACGCGCGCGCAGCGTCGAGGTGCGTGCCGGCGTCTTCTTCTTCCGCGAAGACGACCCCGCGCGTTCGATGTTCGTGCTGGAAGCGGGCCAGGCGCAGGTGACCAAACGCTGGCGCGGGCGCGAGTTCGTGCTGAACAACCTCAAGCCCGGCGACTGCTTCGGCGAGATGGCCTTGATGGACCTGGCGCCGCGCAGCGCCTCGGTGCGCGCCGAGTCCGATTGCCGCTCCATCGAATTCAGCACCGACGACCTGCTGCGCCTGTACGAACGCGACGTCGAGCAGTTCGCGCTGGTGCAGATGAACATCGGCCGCGAGGTCTGCCGCCGCCTGCGCGCCACCGACGAGTTGCTGTTCCGCGTGCAGATGGGTGACGTGCCGGTCGGCCCGGAAGCTTTCTTCCGGCCGGTCTAGGCACGGTTCTGGCATGGTGAAATGCCGCCACGACCACACCCCGGAGCCTCGAACATGAAACTACGCGCCCTTGCCCTTGCCTTCGTTGCTGCCGCACTCGCCGCGCCGGCCTGGGCGCAGGACACGCCGGTGGCCATCGGCATCAGTGGCTGGACCGGCTTCGCGCCGCTCACGCTGGCCAAGGAAGCGGGCCTCTTCAAGAAACGCGGCCTCGACGTGAGCATCAAGAAGATCCCGCAGAAAGACCGCCACCTGGCCATTGCCAGCGGCGACATCCAGTGCGCCGCCACCACGGTGGAAACCTGGGTGGTGTGGAACGCCAACGGCGTGGCCACGACGCAGATCTTCCAGCTTGACAAGAGCTACGGCGCCGACGGCATGGTGGTGAAACCCGGCATCACGAAGATCACCGACCTGAAGGGCAAGACCGTGGCCGCTGATGCGCCCGGCACCGCGGGCTACTTCGGCCTGTCGTGGATCCTGAAGAAGAACGGCCTGAGCGTGAAAGACGTGAAGGTGGTCAACATGGGCCCGCAGCCTGCGGCCAACGCGATGATCGCCGGCACCGACGGCATCGACGCGGCGATGACCTACGAGCCTTACCTTTCTGCCGTGCGCGCCAAGCCCGAGGCCGGCAGGATCATCGCCACCACGCTCGATTACCCGATGGTGATGGACACCTTCGGCTGCACGCCCAAGTTCCTGGCCGAGAACGCCAAGGCTGCCAAGGCGCTGGCCGACGCCTACTTCGACGCACTCGACATGATCAAGGCCGAGCCCAAGAAGAGCTTCGAGATCATGGGCGCCGACGTCAAGCAGCCCGGCGAGGCCTTCGAGAAGAGCCAGGCCTACCTGCGCTGGCAGGACCGCGCGGCGAACCAGAAGTTCTTCGCCGGCGA
>CAYREA010000444.1:0-2527 GCA_964423075.1 uncultured Rubrivivax sp.
CGTCGGCACCAGTTCGCTCACCGTGGGGTGGATGTGCACGGCCCTCGAAATCACCGTGTACGGCTGGTCGGCGGCCATGATGTCGAGCAACGAATGCACGACCTCATCCCCGTTCATGCCGAGGATCGCTGCTCCCAGGATGCGCTGCGTATCGGCGTCGACCAGCACCTTCATGAAACCCTGCGTCTCGCCGGCTTCGCGGGCGCGGCCGACGCGCTGCATCGGCATCTTGGCGCGCAGCACCCGCTTGCCACTGGCCAGGGCTTCGGTCTCCGTCATGCCGACGCGGCCCAGCGCCGGGTCGATGAACAGCGCATAGCAGGGAATGCGGTCGCTGATGCGGCGCGGGTCGGCGTCGAACAGGTTCGCGACCACGATCTCGTGGTCGTTCCACGAGGTGTGCGTGAACGCGCCGCGGCCGTTGCAGTCGCCCACGGCCCAGACGCCTTCGGCGCTGGTCATGCACTGATCGTCGACCTCGATGTAGCCCCGCGCATCGGTGCGGATGCCGGCCAGCTCGAGACCCAGGCCATCGGTGTTCGGGCGCCGGCCGACGGCCAGCAGCACATGGCTGCCGATGATGCCTTCGCCACCGCCACACGCGGCACCGACCACGATGCGGTCGCCCGCAGGCGTCGGCGCCAGGGACAGACACTCGGCGCCGAGTTCGAATCGAACGCCTTCGGCTTCGAGGATCGCGCGGATGCCATCCGACACATCCTGGTCCTCGCGTGGCAGCAGACGCGCGGAACGCTCGACCACGGTCACCGCAGCGCCCAGCCGGCGCATCAGGTGAGCGAACTCCAGCCCAATGTAGCTGCCCCCGACGACCACCAGATGCTCGGGCACCGCGTCCAGCTCCATCACGGAGACGTTGTCGAGCGTCTGCACGGTGTCGATGCCCGGCAGCGCGGGGCGCACGGCGCGGCCACCGACGTTGAGGAAGATGCGCGGTGCGCTCAGCCGGCGCCCGCCCACCTCCAGCGTGGCCGGGCCGACAAAGCAGGCGTCGCCGACGATCACCTCCGCGCCCTTCAGGCCGCGCATCCAGGCTTCCACACCTTCACGCGACTTCGCGACGATCGCGTCCTTGCGCGCCATCACGCGGGCCATGTCGACGCGCAGGTCGGTGACGCCGAAGCCGAACTCGGCGCCACGCTGCGCGAACCGCACGGCGCGCGCGCTGGCCACCAGCGTCTTGGTAGGCACGCAGCCCACGTTGACGCAAGTGCCGCCGAAGTGGTTGCGCTCGATGACGGCCGTCTTCAGGCCCTCACGGCTGCAGCGAGCGGCGATCGCCGGACCGGCCTGGCCGGCGCCGACGACTATGGCATCGAAGAGTTCGGTTTCCATGGGGATGCTCCTGCGGGCCGGACGACGCGGCAGTATGGGCCTTGCACGCGGCAATCGCGGCCCGTGGCGAACAAGCGGGTCAGCGCGTCAGCCAGCGACGAGCCGCGAAGCTGGCAACGTCAACCAGTGCCACGAGCAGCAGCATCGCGATCAACACCGTGGCCGTCTTGTGCATCTGGAACAGGCTCATGTGGAAGGACAGCATCTGGCCCAGGCCGCCAGCGCCCACCACGCCCAGCACCGCTGCGGCGCGGATGTTGTTCTCCCAGCGGTACAGCGAGTAGCTCATCAGCTGTGGCAGCACCTGCGGCAACGTGGCGTAGAGGAACTGGCGCAGCGTGCCGCCGCCTTGCACCCGCAATGCGGTCGCCGGGCCCGGCGGTGCGTTCTCGATCCCCTCGGCGAAAAGCCGCCCGAGCACGCCAGTGGTGTGCACCGCCAGTGCCAGCGTGCCGGCAAACGGGCCCAGGCCGGCGGCGATCAGCAGCAACGCAGCCCACACCAGCTCCGGCACCGCGCGCAGCGCGTTGAGCAGCAGCCGCGCCGCCGTGCGGCCGCGGGCCGGGTCCTGCGCGTGGAGCCGGCTTGCAGGCAAGGCGAGCAACACCCCTGCCATTGCGGCGAGCGTCGTGCCCAGGGCCGACATCGCCAGCGTCTCCCAGGCGGCGACGGCGACGCTGCGGACAAAGGGCGCGCTCAGTTCGGGCGGCGTGAATTCGGCCAGGAAGCGCCCCATGCTCGCCAGAGACTGGACCGAGGCGAGTTCAGCCAGATGCAGATCCAGTGAAGCGAAACTGGCCACCACCAGCGCCAGCACGCCGGCCACCAGCCAGCAGGCGCGGCAGCGCGCGTCGAACAGCGGCGGCGGCAGCCGGTACGGTCGGTTGGCGGCACCCGGGCGCATCGTTTCAACCCAGCGCGCGGCGCAATGCCGCGCTCAGCCGATCGGCCAGCGCCACCAGGGCCACGAACACCAGCAGCATGGTCAACACCTCGCCGCCGGCAAACATCTTCAGCGAACCGTCCATCAGCTGCCCCAGACCACCGGCGCCCACGAAGCCCAGCACCACCGAGCTTCGGATGGCGCATTCCCAGCGGTAGACGGTATAGCTGGTCAGCTCGGCCGCGTTCTGCGGCAGCAGCCCGTAGGCGAAGGCCTGCAGCCGCGTGCTGC
>CAYREA010000445.1:0-2516 GCA_964423075.1 uncultured Rubrivivax sp.
TACACCGGCGAAGACGGCTTCGAGATCTCGGTGCCGGCCGACCAGGCCGTCACCCTGGCCGAGACCCTGCTGGCCCAGCCCGAGGTGAAACCGGCCGGCCTGGGCGCGCGCGACACGCTGCGCCTGGAAGCGGGCCTGTGCCTGTATGGCCACGACATCAACGAGAGCACCAGCCCGGTGGAAGCCGGCCTGACCTGGGCCATCCAGAAGGTGCGCCGCCCCGGTGGCGCGCGTGCGGGTGGTTACCCGGGTGCGGCCGCGGTGGAAAAGCACCTGGCCGGCGGCGCCCCCAGCAAGCGCGTGGGCCTGGTGGGCCTGGAGCGGGTGCCGGTGCGCGAGGGCACGCCCATCGTCGACGCCCAGGGCCGCAAGCTGGGCACGGTGACCAGCGGCACGCTGGCGCCCACCGTCAACCAGCCCATCGCGATGGCCTACCTGCCGGTGGACCACGCCCAGCCGCACCACGAGGTGTACGCCGAGGTGCGCGGCAAACGCGTGCCCATGCGCGTGAGCACTATGCCGTTCAACCCCCACAACTACCGCCGCTAGGCAGCGCAGACAAGGAGCCGCACCCATGACCACGATGTACACGCCCGACCACGAGTGGATCAACATCGAAGACCACGAAGCCGCCGTCGTCGGCATCACGCACCACGCGCAGGACGCTTTAGGTGACGTGGTCTTCGTCGAGCTGCCCGAAGTCGGCCGCACCTACAAGAAAGGTGAAGTCGCCGGTGTCGTCGAATCGGTGAAGGCCGCGGCCGACCTGTACATGCCCGTCACCGGCGAGGTGGTGGAAGTGAACGACGCGCTCAAGGACGACCCGTCGCTGGCCAACAGCGACCCGCTGGGCAACGGCTGGTTCTTCAAGGTGCACATCACCAAGATGGAAGAGTTCGACCAGCTGATGGACCCGCCCGCCTACGACGCGCTGCTCAAGACCCTCTGATTGCCTGAAAGCCCTGCCATGCTGATGTCCGCCCTGAAGCCGCTGCGCGAGCTGGAGCCCGATGCCGAGTTCGCCCCCCGTCACATCGGGCCTTACGCCGACGATGAGCGGCACATGTTGTCGGTGATCGGTGCTGCCTCGCGCCGCGCGCTCATCGACGGCATCGTGCCGCGCGCCATCGCACGCAGCCAGGCCATGGTGCTGCCGCCTCCGGTGTCGGAAGCGCAGGCGCTGGCCGAGATGAGGGCGCTGGCGGCGCAGAACCAGGTGCTCAAGAGCTTCATCGGCCAGGGTTACCACGCCACGCACACGCCGGGCGTCATCCTGCGCAACATCCTGGAGAACCCCGCCTGGTACACGGCCTACACGCCCTACCAGGCCGAGATCTCGCAGGGCCGCATGGAAGCGCTGGTGAACTTCCAGACCCTGGTGTGCGACCTGACGGGCATGCCCATCGCGAACGCGTCCATGCTCGACGAAGCCACGGCCGCGGCCGAGGCCATGACGCTGGCCAAGCGCAGCGTGAAGAGCAAGAGCGACACGATCATCGTCGCCGGCGACTGCCACCCGCAGACCATCGAGGTGATCCGGACACGCGCCGAACCACTCGGCATCCAGGTGCTGGTGGGCGTGGCGCCGCAGCTGATGCAGCAGCACGACTACTTCGCGGTGATCGCGCAGTACCCTTCCACCAGCGGGCTGATCCACGACCTGAAGCCTTACGTCGAGCAGGCGCACGCGAAACACGCCGCCTTCATCGTCGCGGCCGACCTGCTGGCGCTGACACTGCTGGTGCCGCCGGGTGAGTTCGGCGCCGACATCGTGCTCGGCAACACCCAGCGCTTTGGCGTGCCCATGGGCGGTGGTGGCCCGCACGCCGCCTACCTGGCCTGCCGCGACGAGTGGAAGCGCAGCCTGCCGGGCCGGCTGGTAGGCGTGAGCATCGACAGCCACGGCAACCCCGCCTACCGGCTGGCGCTGCAGACGCGTGAACAGCACATCCGGCGCGAGAAGGCCACCAGCAACATCTGCACGGCGCAGGTGCTGCTGGCCGTCATCGCCAGCATGTACGCCGTGTACCACGGGCCCGCAGGCCTGAAGCGCATCGCGCAGCGTGTGGCCAGCTACACCGCCGTGCTGGCCGCCGGCCTGCAGCAGATGGGCCTCCAGGTGCTCACGCCACACGCCTTCGACACCATCGCCGTCGAGACCGGTGCACACACCGAAGCGGTGCTGCGCCGCGCCCTGGCCGGCGGCGCCAACCTGCGCCGCCTGTCCGACACCGCGCTGGGCATCGCGCTCGACGAAACCAGCACGCGCGACGACGTGAACGCGCTGTGGTCCTGGTTCGCCCCGGCCGGCCAGGCCCTGCCCGACTGGGCCTCGTTCGAGAAGGGCATCGAGCCGCTGATCCCCGAAGGCCTGCGCCGCAGCAGCGCCTTCCTCACGCACCCGGTGTTCAACACGCACCACAGCGAAACCGAGATGCTGCGCTACATCCGCAGCCTGTCGGACAAGGACCTCGCGCTCGACCGCAGCATGATCCCGCTGGGCTCCTGCACGATGA
>CAYREA010000446.1:0-2511 GCA_964423075.1 uncultured Rubrivivax sp.
TTGCTGGTGTAGCGGTAGACCTTGCCCACGCCGCCGGTGGCCAGCACCACGGCCGCCGCATCCAGCGTCATCACGCGGCCGGCGTCCATGTCCAGCGCGTAGACGCCGTAACAGCGCGGCGGCTCGGCGCGGCGCAGGTGGCGGCTGGTGACCAGGTCCACCGCCATCCAGCGTTCGCGCAGCGTGATGTTCGGGTGCTCGCGCGCGCGCTGCAGCAGCGCGTCGTGGATGGCCTTGCCGGTGGCGTCGGCGGCGTGCGCGATGCGGCGCACCGCGTGCCCGCCCTCGCGCGTGAGGTGCAGGCCCATCGGGCCTTCGGAGTCGGGCGTGAAGGGCACGCCCGAGTCCACGAGCCAGCGGATCGCGGCTTCGCTGTGCTGGGCGATGAAACGTGCGGTGTGCTCGTCGACGATGCCGGCGCCCGCGTCCTGGGTGTCGCGCACGTGCGATTCGATGCTGTCGTCGCTGCCCAGCACGCCGACGATGCCACCCTGCGCCCAGGCGGTGGCGCTCTCGGTCAATTCGCGTTTGGCCAGCACCACCACCGGCCCATGCGGTGCCAGTTGCAGGGCCACCGCCAGGCCACCCAGGCCGGCGCCGATGATGACGACCGGTCGCTTTTCGACGGCCGTTGAGGAAGCTGCTTGCATCAAGGCGCTGCCCGGACGGGCATTTCGAGAAAGATTGGCATTCTAGGAGCGCCCCCCCGACAGGGGGATGATGTGGCGACGGGGTGCGACGCCTATGATCCGCCGATGAACTCCCGCCGCGACGAACACCACTGGCAGGAAGCTGCCACCCAGGCGCCCAGCCGCGAAGAGTTGCTCGATCCCCGCACCCAGATCGTCGCCGACCGCGACGCCTACCTGGGCCAGGGGAGACACGACGTGGGGCGCCGTGTCTCCGACGACCAGGTCGAGCTGTTCATCACCGCCGACGTGGCCGGTTCGCTGCAGCGCGAATTCGTGATGCACACGCCCGAATTCATCGCCCTGCACGACGTGGGCATGAGCGCCAGCCTGCGCCTGCTCACCAGCCTGGCCGGCGCGGCCGGCGCGCGTGTGCAGCGCCTGTCCATCCGCCGCCAGGGCCACGGCGTGGCATTGGCGGTGCTGCAGTTCGTCGAAATGCCGCTGGCCGACGGCACCCCGGTGCGGGTCTACGCCACCGACATCAACGCCGACAGCGTCACGCGCCAGCATGTGGCGCGGGTCATGCTCGGGCACAGCCGCCTGGGCGTGCTGCTGATCGGTGACCTGCAGCCCAACGCACTGGGTGGCCAGCTGCAGCCTTTCCACGAAGCCATGCTGCGCGGGCCCTGGCCCAATCGCGACCTCCTGATGGTGCCGCTGGGCGGCATCTCGGCGCTGGCCGCGCAGGCCCAGCAGATGGCCGGCAGCAGCCAGGTGGCCGTGCAGGTGACGCCGCACGCCCAGAAGCCGCGCCAGGCCTGGGCCTACATCGGCGGCGCCTGGAACCGCCTGCACACCAACCCCGGCGGCGAGCGCGCCCTGCCCACCGACATGGCGCTGGCCGTGCCGCGGCCGCGCGTGCCGGTCAGCGAAGCCGCCACCCAACCGATGGACCTGCGGCCGCTGGGTGCACCCTCGCCGGCACCGGCGCCGGCCGTGCCGAAAGCGCCGCCCCAGAAGGCCGCCGCCCCGGCCATGGCGCCCGTGATGGCGCCCATGCCCAAGCCGGGCGGCACCAGCTGGCAAGCGTTCGCCGAACGTTGCGGCGCCATCAAGGGCTGCCAGGCCTGCGCCGTGTTCGACCTGCACACCTTGCAGGTGATGGCCAGCACCGGCAGCGCGCCTTCGGGCGAGCGCCTGGCTCAGCTGGGCGCCACGCTGCTGTCGCAGATGAACGATGCCTCGCGCGCCCTGGGCCTGGGCCCCTCGCGGCCCGAGGCCAGCATCAGCACGCCCACGCACCACCTGCTGCTGCGGCCGATACCCGGCCACCCGGGCATTGCCGTGCACATCGTGCTGCAGGCCAGCAACAGCAACCTGACGCTGGCCCGCATGCAGCTGGAGCGCATCGAAGCGCCCCAGTAGTCGCGGTGCTAGTGCACCACCCGTGAGAAGGCGAACTCGCCGCCTTCCACATCGACCGGGATCACGTCCTTGGGGCCGAAGCGGCCCTGCAGGATCAGCTTGCTCACCGGGTTCTCGATGCGCTGCTGGATGGCCCGCTTCAGCGGCCGCGCGCCGAACACCGGGTCGAAACCCACCTTGGCCAGCTCGGCCAGTGCCGCCGGGCTCACCTCGAGCTTCATCTCCAGCTTCTCGAGCCGCGCTTCCAGCAGCTTGAGCTGGATCCTCGCGATGCTCTCGATGTTCTTCTGGTCGAGCGCATGGAACACCACGGTCTCGTCGATGCGGTTCAGGAACTCGGGGCGGAAATGCGCCTTCACCTCGGCCCACACCGCGTCGCGGATCTCGCTGGTGGGCTGGCCCGCCATCTGCATGATCATCTGCGAGCCCAGGTTGCTGGTCATCACGATGACGG
>CAYREA010000447.1:0-2503 GCA_964423075.1 uncultured Rubrivivax sp.
TGCGCACCTCGGTGCGGCCGAAGTTGTAGATCAGCGTGTTCCAGTCGTTGTGGAAACCTTCGCGCCGGTCGGCGTATTCGTAGAGGTGGCTGCCGTCGAACTGCGCCAGGCCGTGCGCGTCGGAAGGGAAGTGCGCCGGCACCCAGTCGAGCAGCACACCCAGGCCAGCGGCGTGCGCGCGGTCGACGAAGCGGCGGAAGCCCACGGCATCGCCGAAGCGCGCGGTGGGCGAGTACAGGCCGAGCGTCTGGTAGCCCCAGGAGCCGTCGAAGGGGTGCTCGCTGACCGGCAGCAGCTCCAGGTGCGTGAAGCCCATGTCGCGGGTGTAGGGCACGAGCGTGTCGGCCAGCTCGTCCCAGTTCAGCCAGCGGTCGCCTTCCTCGGGCTTGCGGCGCCACGAGCCCAGGTGCACCTCGTAGATGCTCATCGGCGCGTCCAGCGCGTTGGCCTTCTGGCGTTCGGCGGAGGGCGGTGCCACCGGCGGCATCGCGGCCACCACGCTGGCGGTGGCCGGGCGCAGTTCACTCTGGCGCGCGAAGGGGTCGGCCTTCTGCGGCAGCAGCACGCCGTGGCGGTCGAGCAGCTCGAACTTGTAGCGCGCGCCGGCCAGCACGCCGGGCAGGAACAGTTCCCACACGCCGCACTCGCGGCGCAGGCGCATCGGGTGGCGGCGGCCGTCCCAGAAGTTGAAGTCGCCCACCAGGCTGACGCGGCTCGCGTTGGGCGCCCAGACGGCGAAGGCGGTGCCGTCGACACCGTCCATCTTGCGCGGCGTCGCGCCCAGGATCTCGTAGGGCCGCAGGTGCGTGCCTTCGGCCAGCAGCCAGACGTCCATGTCGCCCAGCACGGTGCCGAAGCGGTAGGGGTCTTCGACCACGGTCTCGCTGCCGTCGGCCCAGCGCACGCGCAGCTGGTAGTGGCCAGGCACGGCGGCGGGGCCGCTGAAGACACCGTCTTCGTGCACGCGCACCAGTGGCCAGGCGCGCGCGCCGGCGAACACCTGCACGGCCGCGGCGCCGGGCAGGAAGACGGTCACACGCGGGATGCCATCGGCCCCCGCATGCGGCCCCAGCACGGCGAAGGGGTCGCCATGCCGGCCCAGGCGCAGCGCTTCGATGGTGTCTGCGCCCGGCATCACCCGCTCAGCCCTTGGCCTTCAGGCCCCAGACCTCGCGCGCGTATTCGGCGATGGTGCGGTCGGACGAGAAGAAGCCCATGCCGGCCACGTTGGCGATGGCCTTCTTCGCCCAGGCGGCGCGGTCGCGGTAGAGCGCATCTACCCGCGCCTGCGCGGCCACGTAGCTGTCGAAGTCGGCCAGCAGCATGTAGTGGTCGCCGCCCCACAACAGCGAGTCGACCAGCGCACGGTAGCGGCCGGGTTCCTCTTCGCTGAAGTGGCCGCCGGCCACGGCATCGAGCACGGCCTTGATGCGCGGGTTGCTTTCGTAGATGCGCAGCGGCTGGTAGCCCGCGTGTTTGCTGGCCCGCACCTCAGCCGTGGACAGGCCGAAGATGAAGATGTTGTCGTCGCCGACGTTCTGGCGGATCTCGATGTTGGCGCCGTCGTCGGTGCCGATGGTGAGCGCGCCGTTCAGTGCCAGCTTCATGTTGCCGGTGCCGCTGGCTTCGGTGCCGGCGGTGGAGATCTGCTCCGACAGATCCGCCCCGGGCATGATGACCTCGGCCACCGAGACGCCGTAGTTGGGCACGAACACCAGCTTCAGCTTGCCGGCTATGCGCGGGTCGTTGTTGATCACCTGGCCCACGTCGTGGATGAGCCGGATGATGTTCTTGGCCGACACGTAGCTCGAAGCCGCCTTGCCCGCGAAGAGTACCGTGCGCGGCACCCAGTCGGCGCCCGGGTCGGCCAGCATGGCCTGGTAGCGCGCCACCACCTGCAGCACGTTGAGCAGCTGGCGCTTGTACTCGTGGATGCGCTTGACCTGCACGTCGAACAGGCTGGCTGGGTCGATCACCACGCCCGTGGTGGCGCGCACATGCTCGGCCAGGCGCGCCTTGTTGGCGTGCTTCACGGCCAGGAAGGCGTTGCGGAAGTCCTCGCGCTCGGCGTGGGGCGCCAGGCGCGAAAGTTGGCCCAGGTCAAGCCGCCAGCCGCTGCCGATGGTGGAATCGATCAGGGAAGACAGGCTGGTATTGGCCTGTGCCAGCCAGCGGCGCGGGGTGACGCCGTTGGTCATGTTCGTGAAGCGGTCGGGCCACAGGCTCGCGAAATCGGCGAAGATGGTTTGAACGAGCAGATCCGAATGCAGTGCCGAAACGCCGTTGACCTTGTGACTGCCCACGATGGACAGGTGCGCCATGCGCACACGCCGCTCGCCGCCTTCGTCCACCAGCGACAGGCGGCGCAGGAACTCGTTGTCGCCCGGCCGGTGCGCCGCGGCCTCGGCCAGGAATTCGGCGTTGATGCGGAAGATGATCTCCAGGTGCCGCGGCAGCACGTGCTGCATCAGCGCCACCGGCCAGGTCTCCAGCGCCTCGGGCA
>CAYREA010000448.1:0-2490 GCA_964423075.1 uncultured Rubrivivax sp.
AGCAGCGCCAACGCGCCGCTGCTGCCGGTGGGCAGCTTCAGCTGGTGCAGGTTAGTGGTCTCGAAGCCGATGTCGGCCAGCGTGGGCACCGGCCGGGCCAGCGCCGGCGGGCGTGGCGCCAGGTGGCGTGCATGGCGGGCGATCGGGTAGGGCCGCAGGTAGAAACCGTCGCCGCGCGGGTGGCCGGCGGCGGCCAGCTTCTTCAGCCAGGCGTTCTTGTAGGGCGTGAACACGCCATAGGGGCTGCCGGTGGCGGTGAGCACCTCGCTGCGCTCGAACACCACATGGTCCTTGGCGGTGTGCAGCACGATGCCGGCATCGGCCAGCCGGCCACGCACCGTGGCATCGCGCGCCAGCGCGGCGGGCTCGTCGTCATGGGCGCAGTAGACGGCCTGCACGCCCAGCTCGGCGGCCAGCGCCGGCAGCTCGGCCTCGGCATGGCCGTGGCGCACGATCAGCCCGGCCTCGGCCACGCCGTGCGCCTGGCCCAGTGCGCGCAGCTGGGCGTCCAGATCCACCAGGCTGTCGCGGATGAACTCGACGCGGCGGTCGGCGCGTGGCAGGGCATCGAGGATGCCGCGGTCGAACACGAAGGCGCAGAACACCTGCCGGGCCTGGGTGAGCGCGTGGTACAGCGCGGCATGGTCGTCGGCGCGCAGGTCGCGGCGAAACCACACCAGCGCCCGCGCCAGCGCCGGATCGGCCGTGCCGGAAGGGCCGGCCGCGTGCGGCGCCGGGTGGGGATGCTGAGCGTGGGGGGCGGAGTTCACGGCCAGCAGTGTGGCGCAACTTAGAATCCCGCCATGTCCGCGGACCGCCTGAACCTTGCGAACCAGTTCCTGATCGCCATGCCGGGCATGGCCGACGACACGTTTGCCGGTGCCGTGGTCTACCTGTGCGAACACACCGAGAAGGGCGCGCTGGGCCTGGTGATCAACAAGCCCATCGACATCAAGCTGAAGAACCTGTTCGAGAAGGTCGAGTTGAAGCTCGACCGCGGCGAACTGGGCGAACAGCCGGTGTTCTTCGGCGGCCCGGTGCAGACCGAACGCGGTTTCGTGTTGCACGAGCGCCGGGCCGAAGGCGCCAGCGCCTTCAACAGTACGCTCTCGGTGCCCGGTGGCCTGGAGATGACCACCAGCAAGGACGTGCTCGAAGCCATGGCCGAAGGCAGCGGCCCAGAGCGCGTGCTGGTGACCTTGGGCTACAGCGGCTGGCAGGCCGGCCAGCTGGAAGACGAGATCGGCCGCAACGGCTGGCTGACGGTGGGCGCCGACCCGCAGGTGATCTTCGACACCCCGGTGGAGAAGCGCTACGACCGCGCCGTGTCGCTGCTGGGCATAGACCCGCGCATGCTGTCGCAGGAGGCCGGGCATGCATGAGCCGGTGGCTGCCGCCGCCGCGGCCCGCGCGCTCAGCTTCCTGGCCTTCGATTTCGGCACCCGCCGTGTGGGTGTGGCCAGCGGCAACACGCTGCTGAAGCGCGCGGCACCGCTGAAGACCGTGGCGGCCGAAGGTGATGCGCGTTTTGCCGCCATCGAGGCGCTGATCCGCGAATGGCAGCCCGACGCGCTGGTGGTGGGCGTGCCCTTCCACCCCGACGGCGCCGAACACGACAACACGCGCCGCGCGCGCCGCTTCGCGCGCCAGCTGCACGGCCGCTTCAGCCTGCCGGTGCACGAGGTGGACGAGCGTTACACCACGACCGTGGCCCTGTCTCAGGGCGCGGCCGATGCCGACGCCGCGGCCGCCGCGATCATCCTCAACCAGTACCTGCAGGCCCTGCCGGAAGCCCACGAAGATGCTGCAGCTTGACGCCGAGAGCCTGTACGCCGAATTGCGCCACGGCGTGGCCGGCCTGCTGCGGCCCGATTCGGTGCTGGTGGGCATCTGGAGCGGCGGCGCCTGGCTGGCCGAACGCCTGCAGCGCGACCTGGGCCGCCCGGGTGCGGCCGGTGTCATCAGCAGCACGCTGCACCGCGACGATTTCTCTGAACGCGGCCTGGCTTCGGGCACCGACGCCACCAGCCTGCCGTTCTCCATCGACGGCGCGCACATCGTGCTGGTGGACGACGTGCTCTACACCGGCCGCACCATCCGCGCCGTGGTCAATGAGCTCTTCGATTTCGGCCGCCCGGCCAGCGTGACGCTGGCGGTGCTGGTCGACCGCGGCGGCCGCGAGCTGCCCATCGCCGCCGCCTTCGCTGCCGCCAAGATCGTGCTGCCGGCGGCGCAGAAGCTGTCGCTGGCGCGTGACGACAACGGCCGCTTCAGCTTCGCGCTGAAGGAAAGTTCCTGATGCTCTCGCGACGAAATCCCCAGCTCAACGCCCACGGCGAGCTGATCCACCTGCTGTCCATCGAAGGCCTGCCCAAGGCCGTGCTGACGCAGATCCTGGACACTGCCGGCACCTTCCTCAGCGTCAACGACCGTGACGTGAAGAAGGTGCCGCTGCTGCGCGGCAAGAGCGTGTTCAACCTGTTCTTCGAG
>CAYREA010000449.1:0-2486 GCA_964423075.1 uncultured Rubrivivax sp.
CCTGCACCCACCGGGCCCGACCTGGCCACGCGCAGCCAGGCTGCCGCCACCACGGCACAGAGCACCAGCAACGCCTGCGGCCCCATCCGCCCCTTCTACTGGGAGATCGGCGACAAGACGCAGCGCCTGGGCAGCGGCTCGGTGCACAACAGCGGCGCGCTGGTGACCTACGACGCCGACTCGCAGATGAGCATCGCCTCGGCCTCGAAATGGCTCTACGGCGCCTACGTGGCCGAGCGCCGCGGCGGCACGCTCACCGCGCAGGACATCCAGTTCCTGAGCTTCCGCAGCGGCTACACCAACTTCGGCTTCTCGGGCTGCGAGCAGAACGACACCGTGGCTTCGTGCCTCACGCACGGCGACAACGCGCTCAAGACCGACGCCCACGTCGACAAGTTCCTCTACAACGGCGGCCACATGCAGGTGCACGCCAACTTCGGTGCCCCCGGCATGGCCCTGGGCGCGCTGGACAACGCCGCACTGGCCACCGAGGTGCGCCGCGTGCTGGGCAACGACATCAACCTCAGCTACACCCAGCCGCAGCTGGCCGGCGGCGCGCGCACCTCGGCCGCCAACTACGCGGTGTTCCTGCGCAAGATCCTCAACAACCAGCTCAGGATCGCCGCGCTGCTGGGCAGCAACGCCACCTGCACCAACCCGGCTACCTGTGCCACGGCGCTGGGCACGCCGGTGCCCAGCACCTTGAGCTGGAGCTACTCGATGGGCCACTGGGTGGAGACCGACCCCGCCAGCGGCGACGGCACTTTCAGCAGCGCCGGTGCTTTCGGCTTCTACCCCTGGGTGGACGCGGGCAAGACCTGGTACGGCATCGTCGCGCGGCTCGACGCGGCGGGCGGTGGTGCCGATTCGGCGGCCTGCGGCGGCCTGATCCGCAAGGCCTGGGTGACGGGCACGGCGCAGTAGCGCCGCTTCAGCGCCTCAGCGCGTGACGCCGGGCCGCGGCTGCGCCGCTTCGCCCCAGGCCGGGCCTTCGAACCAGGCACCGCCCTGCAGCGCGTCGCGCACCATGGGCAGTGCGTCCAGGCCCCAGAACAGGCGGCCTTCGAGTTCAAAGGTGGGCACGCCGAAGACGCCGGCGGCGATGGCCGCATCGGTGGCGGCGCGCAGTTCCTGCTTCACGTCATCGCCGTCGGCGCTGCGGGTGGGTGCGAGCGTGGCCGTCAGCGTGGCCAGGCGTTGCGGGTCAGCAGGGTCGGCGCCGCCGCCGCGCCAGACGTGGTGGAACAGCGCTTCCACCACGCGCCGGTTCGGCCCGCAGGCCACGGCCAAGCGCAGCAGCGGCAGCGGGTTGAAGGGGTGCACGGCCGGTGTCTGCAGCGGGATGTCGTGCTGGTGTGCGAGCCAGGCGATGTGGCGGAAGGTCCACTGCCGCTTGGGTTCGATCTCGGCCGGGCCCTTGTGCGCATGCTGCTTGAGCAGCGCGGCGAACAGCAGCGGTTTGTAGTGCACCACGTAGCTGCAGCCTTCCAGCACCTGCGGCAGGCGCTCGAAGGCCAGGTAGGCAAAAGGCGAGATGGGGTCGAAGTGGAAGGTGATGGCCTTCATGCCGCGGGCTCCGGGGCGGGCGGCGGCGCCGGATGCAGGCGCTGGTAGGCCACGCGGCGCAGCGGCAGCTGGCTCCATACGGCCTGCTTGCCCGCGTCGGGCATGGTCGACCAGGCGGCGATCTCGGCCAGGCTGCGCATGCAGCCGCTGCACCAGCCGCTGGTGGTGTCCATGCGGCAGATGTTGATGCAGGGAGAAGGCACGGTGTTCATGCGGCAACCAGCACCACGTCGTGCACGGGCGCGCCGGTGAGCCGCACCAGTTCATCGGGCGTCATGCGGAACACGCCGTTGGGGTGGCCGGCTGCGGCCCAGATCTCGCTGAAGCGGAACAGCTCGCGGTCGATCAGCGTCTGCACCTCGCCCGCATGCGCCAGCGGCGCCACGCCGCCGATGGAAAAGCCAGTGCGCGCCTTGACGAAATCGGCGTCGGCACGGCCCAGGGCACCGGTGATGGCGGACACGCGCTTCTCGTCGACGCGGCGGTCGCCCGAGGCCACCACCAGCACCACGCCGTCGTCCGCCTTGCGGCGGAAGATCACGCTCTTGGCGATCTGGCCCACACCCACGCCCAGCACGTCGGCAGCCTCCTGAGAGGTGCGCGCGGGCACCTCCAGCCAGCGTGGTGCGTGCCCGTGGCCGCGTTTGGCCAGGGCCTGGCTCACGCGCTGAAAACCTTCGGGGTAGTCCGTGGCCGCCGTCACATCGCCTCCACCGCCACGCCCCGCCGCGCCAGCAAGGCCTTGCCGGCGCGCGAGGCCGGCGCCCGGCCCAGCACGCCGCTGATGTAGGCGCCGGCGTCCACGAGCCTGTTCATGTCGATGCCGGTGTCTATGCCCATGCCCTGCAGCATGAACACCACGTCCTCGGTGGCCACGTTGCCGGTGGCGCCCTTGGCATAGGGGCAGCCGCCGAGGCCGG
>CAYREA010000450.1:0-2455 GCA_964423075.1 uncultured Rubrivivax sp.
CGGTCGCGCGCATCCTGGCCGCTCAGCGCCGCGGCAATGATCAGCACCTCGGTCAGCGCCTGGTTCTTGCGCGCCTCCAGGATCATGCGGCCGACGCGCGGGTCCAGCGGCAGCTTGCTCAGCTCGCGGCCGATGGGCGTGAGCTCGTTGTCGTCGTCCACCGCGCCCAGTTCGGCCAGCAGCGCGTAGCCGTCGGCCACGGCCTTCTTCGGGGGCGGTTCGACGAAGGGGAAGTCCTCCACCGTGCCCAGGTGCAAGGCCTTCATGCGCAGGATGACGGCAGCCAGGCTGCTGCGCAGGATCTCGGGATCGGTGAAGCGCGGGCGGCCGGCGAAGTCGTCCTCGCCGTACAGGCGGATGCAGATGCCGTTGGCGACGCGGCCGCAGCGGCCGGCACGCTGCTGCGCCGCGGCCTGGCTCACGGCCTCGATCTGCAGCTGCTCCACCTTGTTGCGGTAGCTGTAGCGCTTGACGCGTGCCGTCCCGGCGTCGATGACGTAGCGGATGCCCGGCACGGTGAGCGAGGTCTCGGCCACGTTGGTGGCCAGCACGATGCGGCGGCCGTTGCCGGCCTCGAACACGCGGTCCTGCTCCTGCTGGCTCAGCCGGGCGAAGAGCGGCAGGATCTCGGGCACGGGCCCCCCGCGCGCCTGCTGCGTGAGGTGGCGTCGCAGGTGGTCGGCGGCCTCGCGGATCTCGCGCTCGCCCGGCAGGAACACGAGGATGTCGCCCGGGCCTTCGCGCCACAGCTCGTCCACCGCATCGGCGATGGCATCGTCGAGATCGAACTCGCGGCTCTCCTCGTAGGGCCGCCAGCGCTGTTCCACCGGGAACAGGCGCCCGCTGACCATGATCACCGGTGCCGGGATCAAGGGCCCCCCAGCTTCGCGCTGCGCGCTCTCACTGCCCGCCGAGGAGGCGTCGCCCGCCTCGGGGCGGCCCGGCGGCGGGCGGCGCGTGGCGAAGTGGTTCGCGAAGCGGTCGGCGTCGATGGTGGCCGAGGTGACGATCAGCTTCAGGTCGGGCCGACGCGGCAGCAGCTGCTTGAGGTAGCCGAGCAGGAAGTCGATGTTGAGGCTGCGCTCGTGCGCCTCGTCGATGATGATCGTGTCGTAGGCGCGCAGCAGCGGGTCGCGCTCGGTTTCCGCGAGCAGGATGCCGTCGGTCATCAGCTTGACGCTGGCGCCGGGCTGCAGGCGGTCCTGGAAGCGCACCTTGTAGCCCACCACCTCGCCCAGCGGCGTCTTCAGCTCCTCGGCGATGCGCTTGGCCACGCTGCTGGCCGCGATGCGGCGGGGCTGCGTGTGACCGATCATCCCCTGCCCGCCGGCGCCCAGGCCGCGGCCCAGTTCGAGCACGATCTTGGGCAGCTGCGTCGTCTTGCCCGATCCCGTCTCGCCGCAGACGATGACCACCGGGTTGTCGCGGATGGCGCGCGAGATCTCCTCGCGCCGGGCCGAGACCGGCAGCGATTCGGGGAAGGTGATGGGCGGGATCGGGCGCGCCGGCGGGGGGGCGGCGGGCGCCGCCACCGACGCCGGGCGGGGGGGCTTCGTCACGGGGCGCGGATTATCTCCGCGCCGCGCCGCATCAGGACGAGTACGCCATGATGCTGAGCACCGCGCCTTGCGGGTCCTGCAGCACGGCCATGCGGCCGACGCCGGTGATGTCCATGGGTGGCATGAGGGTCTTGCCTCCCAGCGCGGCGCAGCGGGCCAGCGTCTCGTCGACGTTGCTGACCGTGACGTAGCAGCCCCAGCAAGGCGGCATGCCGGGCGGGCCGTCGGGCGGCATGCCCATGATGCCGGCCACCGAGGTTTCGCCGAGGTTCTGCACGTGGTATGGGCCGGTGCCCATGTCCATGTCCTTGGAGGTCCAGCCGAACAGCGCGCCGTAGAAGGCGGCAGCGGCCTGGGGATCGGTGGTCATCAGCTCGTTCCAGCTGAAGGCGCCGTGGGTCTTGAAGGCATCCATCGGGGGTCTCCTCGCCGCGCTGCGGTTCTGCGCGTGGGCCGTCATGGTGCGGCACAATGCCGCGGCCTGTCGACCCCCTCATGAGCCTCGTCTTCCCGCACACCTTCGTCCCGTGGTTCCGCGCCGTGGCGCCCTACATCCACGCCTACCGCGGCAAGACCTTCGTGGTGGCGCTGGCCGGCGAGGCCATCGCTGCCGGCAAGCTCAATGCCTTCGTTCAGGACCTGGCCATCCTGCACGCCATGGGCATCAAGCTGGTGCTGGTGCATGGCTTCCGCCCGCAGGTGACGGAACAGCTGGCGGCCAAGGGCCATGTCTCGCGCTTCCACAAGGGCATCCGCATCACCGACGCCGTGGCGCTGGACGCGGCCCAGGAAGCTGCCGGCCAGCTGCGCTTCGAGATCGAGGCCGCGTTCTCGCAGGGCCTGCCCAACACGCCGATGGCCAACGCCACCGTGCGCGTGGTGTCGGGCAACTTCCT
>CAYREA010000451.1:0-2453 GCA_964423075.1 uncultured Rubrivivax sp.
ACCAAGAGCCTGCGCCCGCTGCCCGACAAGTTCCACGGCATGGCCGACCAGGAACAGAAGTACCGCCAGCGCTACGTCGACCTGATCACCGACGACGCCGCGCGTGCACGTTTTGTGGCGCGCAGCAAGGCTGTCAGCTCGATCCGCAGCTTCATGGTCGAGCACGCCTTCCTGGAGGTGGAAACGCCCATGCTCCACCCGATACCCGGCGGCGCCAACGCCAAGCCCTTCACCACCCACCACAACGCGCTCGACCAGGAGATGTTCCTGCGCATCGCGCCCGAGCTGTACCTCAAGCGCCTGCTCGTGGGCGGCTTCGAGCGGGTGTTCGAGATCAACCGCAACTTCCGCAACGAAGGCATCAGCGTCCGGCACAACCCCGAATTCACGATGATGGAGTTCTACGCGGCCTACTGGACGCACCACGACGTGATGGACTTCACCGAGGCCGTGCTGCGCCACGCCGCACGTGCGGCCGCGGGCTCGGCCACGCTCAGCTACGACGGCAAGCCGGTGGACCTGGCGCCGCCCTTCGAGCGCCTGTCGGTGCGGCAGTCGCTGGTGGTGCACGCCGGCCTCACGGACGAACAGACCCAGGACGCCGCGCTGCTGCGCCAGCGCATCACCGAAGCCGGCGAGGAAGCCCACGCCCACTGGGGCCTGGCCGAGCTGCAGTTCGGCCTGTTCGAGGCGGTGGTCGAAGCCAAGTTGTGGCAGCCCACCTTCATCGTCGACTACCCGGTCGAAGTGAGTCCGCTGGCGCGCGCATCCGACGCCAATCCGGCCATCACCGAACGTTTCGAGCTCTTCATCACCGGGCGTGAATACGCCAACGGCTTCTCGGAGCTGAACGATGCCGAAGACCAGGCGGCGCGTTTCCAGGCCCAGGTGGCCAACAAGGAAGCCGGCGACGAGGAGGCGATGTACTACGACGCCGACTTCATCCGCGCGCTGGAATACGGCATGCCGCCCGCCGGCGGCTGCGGCATCGGCATCGACCGCCTGGTGATGCTGCTGACCGACAGCCCGAGCATCCGCGACGTGATCCTCTTCCCGGCGCTGCGCCGCGAAGGCTAGACGCCGTGGACACGCCGCGCCTGACCGTGCTGCGTGAGATCGAAGCCGCGCTGTGGCGCGAGCTGGCCGCCTGCGTCGACGACAAGGCCCATGCCTGGCGCGTGGGTGTGCTGGCCACCACCGACGGCACGGCGCCCGATGCGCGCAGCGTGGTGCTGCGCGAATGGGAGGCGGGCACGCGCACGCTGACCATCTACACCGACTCGCGCAGCCCCAAGGTGCGCGAGATCGAGGCCCACCCGCAGGGCATGCTGGTGCTGTGGTCGCAGCCGCTCGGCTGGCAGCTGCGGCTGCGCGTGCAGCTGGCCATCGAGACCGCGGGCCTGCGCGTGTCGTCGCGCTGGGCGCGCATGAAGATGTCACCCGGCGCGCAGGACTACCTGTCGCCGCTGCCACCCGGCAGCCCGCTCGTGCATGCCGTGAAGACACGCGAGAGCCGCGGCCACTTTGCGGTGATCACGGCGCGCGTGGAAAGCGCCGACTGGCTCGAGCTGCACGCCGAAGGGCACCGCCGCGCGCTGTTCGACGGCGAGGGCGGGCGCTGGCTGGCGCCCTGAGTCCCGGCCCAGCTCTTACTGGGTCTTCTTGCCGGCCTTGTGCAGACGGGCCATCAGCGTCACGCCCGGCTGCTCGTCAACAGGCAGGAAGGCCAGCGGGTCATAGCTGGAAGCGCCGTTGGTGATCTCGCCGCGGGCCCGGGCCTGCAGCACTTCGGCGCGCACCTCGGCGCGGGTCTTCTCGACTTGGGCCGGGGCCTTCACGTCCACCGTGATGGGGCCGCCGGCATGCGCCGAGAAGGCTGCCGCCAGCGACAGCGCGGCAATGGCGGGATAGGCGATGAGCTTGATCGACTTCATGATTGGTTTCCTTGCTTGCACGCATCCGACTGTTTGGAAGGGCTCGTCGGCGGATGCATCACCGGCGTCGTCCATGCCCTGCACTCTAGGCAGCAGGGACCGTCGGAAAAAGCACCGGCTCTGCAATGCGGCGTTCAGGAATCAGGAATGAAGGTCCGCACTCACTGGTGCTTGAATACCGGCTTGCGCTTGTTGACGAAGGCGTCCATGCCTTCCTTCTGGTCCACCGTGGCGAAGAGCGCGTGGAACATGCGGCGCTCGTAGCTCACGCCGTCGGACAGGCCGCTTTCGAAGGCGCGGTTGACGCACTCCTTGGCCATCATCACGCTGGGCTGGCTCATGCTGCAGATCAGCTCGGCGGCGGCCAGGGCCTCGGCCAGCAACCGGTCGGCCGGCACCACACGCGACACCAGGCCGGCGCGTTCGGCTTCGGCGGCGTCCATCATGCGGCCGGTGAGCACCATGTCCATGGCCTTGCCCTTGCCCACCGCGCGCGGCAGGCGCTGCGTGCCGCCGGCG
>CAYREA010000452.1:0-2439 GCA_964423075.1 uncultured Rubrivivax sp.
AAGTCAAGTTCGTCGACTTCCGCTTCACCGACACCCGCGGCAAGGAACAGCACGTCAGCGTGCCCGTATCCGCCTTCGACGAAGACAAGTTCACCGCGGGCCACGCCTTCGACGGCTCGTCCATCGCCGGCTGGAAGGGCATCGAAGCCTCGGACATGCTGCTGATGCCCGACCCGAACACCGCCAACATCGACCCCTTCTTCGAAGAGCCCACGGTCATCCTCACCTGCGACGTGCTGGATCCGGCCGACGGCAAGCCCTACGAGCGCGACCCGCGCAGCCTGGCCAAGCGGGCCGAGGCCTACATGAAGAGTTCCGGCCTGGGCGACACCGCCTACTTCGGCCCGGAACCCGAGTTCTTCGTGTTCGACGGTGTGCGCTGGAAGAACGACATGTCGGGCTGCTTCGTGAAGATCGATTCCGAAGAAGCCGCGTGGAACACCGACAAGGAATTCGAAGGCGGCAACATGGGCCACCGCCCGGCCGTCAAGGGCGGCTACTTCCCGGTGCCCCCGCTCGACAGCTTCCAGGACATGCGCTCGGAGATGTGCCTGATCCTCGAGTCGGTGGGCATCCCGGTTGAAGTGCACCACCACGAGGTGGCCAACGCCGGCCAGCTGGAGATCGGCACCAAGTTCAGCACGCTGGTGCAGCGCGCCGACTGGATCCAGCTGCAGAAGTACATCATCCACAACGTGGCCCATGCCTACGGCAAGACCGCCACCTTCATGCCCAAGCCCATCGTCGGCGACAACGGCAGCGGCATGCACGTGCACCAGTCGGTGTGGAAGGACGGCAAGAACCTGTTCGCCGGTGACGGCTACGCGGGCCTTTCGGACTTCGCGCTGTACTACATCGGCGGCATCATCAAGCACGCCCGTGCGCTGAACGCCATCACGAACCCCGGCACCAACAGCTACAAGCGCCTGGTGCCCGGCTTCGAAGCCCCGGTGAAACTGGCCTACTCGGCCAAGAACCGCTCGGCCTCGATCCGCATCCCCTATGTGGCCAACCCCAAGGGCCGCCGTGTGGAAGCGCGCTTCCCCGATCCCCTGATGAACCCCTACCTGGGCTTCAGCGCGCTGTTGATGGCCGGCCTGGACGGCGTGGAGAACAAGATCCACCCGGGCGAAGCCGCCACCAAGGATCTGTACCACCTGCCGCCTGAAGAAGACGCGAAGATCCCGACCGTCTGCGCCAGCCTCGAACAGGCGCTGGAGTACCTGGACAAGGGCCGCGGCTTCCTGACCAAGGGCGGTGTCTTCACCGACGCCTACATCGACGCCTACATCGACCTGAAGATGCAGGAAGTGACGCGCTTCCGCATGGCCACGCACCCGGTCGAGTTCGACATGTACTACTCGCTGTAAGCAGCCGGTACATCCATGCAACAAGGCGGGCCCGCGGGCCCGCCTTGTTCTTTTTGGTGCGCGACAATCCGCCCATCGCATCGCTGCACTCACGCTGGACGCTCATGACCCGCATGCACCTGCTGGCACTGGCCGCCGCGCTGGCCCCGGTACTGCCAGCCCTGGCCCAGGAACCCAAGCCGGTCTACCGCTGCCCCGGGCCACCCGTGCTCTACACCGACGCCCTGTCGGCCACCGAAGCCAAGGAAAAAGGCTGCCGCGTCATCGAAGGCACACCCGTCACCGTGGTGCCGGCCACCAAGCCGCGCACGCCGCCACCACCGGCCGCCTCGGGCCCCGCGCGCGGCGGCGAGAAGGTCGACCCCGCCGAACAGCGCTCGCGCGACAGCGACGCGCGTCGCATCCTCAACGAGGAACTCAAGCGCGAGGAAGAGAAGCTCGCCGCGATGAAGAAGGACCTCAACGAAGGTGAGCCCGAGCGGCGCGGCGACGAACGCAACTACCAGAAGTACCTCGACCGCCTGAACGAGATGAAGGCGGCCGTCGCGCGCAAGGAAAGCGACATCGCGGCCATCCGGCGCGAGCTGGCGAAACTGCCGCAGTGAGCGCAGCGGCACCGGGCGCGGCGAGCGGCTTCGACGCTTTCGATCAACTCGCCACCATGGTGGCCCTGGTGGCGCCGGACGGCCGCTGCCTGCAGGCCAACTCGGCGCTGGAGAACGTGGTCGGCCTTTCGCGCCGCGCACTGCGCCGCGGCAGCATGCTCGACTGGCTGGCCGAGCCCGGCCAGCTGCGCGACACCCTGGGCCTGGTGGCGCGCAACGAGGTGGCCACCAGCCGCTTCGACGCCCACATGAAACGCATGGCCACCGGTGCGGGCGAACTGCCAGTGCACGTGATCGTCACCCAGACCGAATGGCCCGACCGCGTGCTGGTGGAGATGATCGAGATCGAGCAGCAGATCCGGCTCGACCGTGAAGAGCGCACCCACGGCCTGGCCCAGGCCAACAAGGAGCTGGTGCGCAACCTGGCGCACGAGATCAAGAACCCGCTGGGCGGCATCCGCGGC
>CAYREA010000453.1:0-2400 GCA_964423075.1 uncultured Rubrivivax sp.
GCTCGGCGCGCGGCTTGCGCGGCATCAGCCCGCGCAGGAACTGCACGTAGGCCGACGGGATCTCCATGTCGACCATGAAGTAGGCGCGGGCGTAGCTGAAGATCATCAGCAGGTCGTCTTCGCCGAAGAGGGCCGCGTCGATGAAGAGGCGGCCGTCGCGCCCGTGCAGGATGGGCAGCGCCACCGGCGTCTCGGTGAAGCCGTTGATGATCTTGCCGACGAGGTACGCGCCCTTGTTGCGGTAGAAGAGGCTGGCCAGCACCTGGATCTGGAAGTTGGTGCGCAGGCGGAACCCGCCCAGCTCGGACATCATGGCCTGCACCACGTTCTCGACGTCGCGCTCCAGGTCCTCGAACTCGCCCTGCAGCCTGAAGTTGTGCACGATGCGCGCCCAGGTCTCGCGCAGGTTGTCCTTGGTGGGGTAGTAGGCGCGGTAGGTGGGCAGCGAGCCGGGTTCGTCGTTCTCGATGTACTCGGTGCTGACGGCCGGGCGCACGAAGATGAAGTCGTTGCGGAAGTAGCTGCGGTGCAGCAGCTTGCTCGTCACCGAATTGAAGAAGGTCTCGGCGAGCTCGGGCTGGTGGTGGTCGACCAGCAGGCCGATGTAGTGCAGCTTGGCCTGCTGCCAGGTGTCCATCGACAGCGATTCGATGTTGTAGGCGCTGCGCAGGCGCTGCACGGCTTCATCGACACGCTGGTCGTAGAACTCGATGCGCTGCGCCTGCGCGCGCTGCTGGCCGTGCCAGTCGGCCTCTTCGAAACGGCGCTTGGCAGCGGCGCTGGTCTCGCGGAACAGGCGGTAGTGGCGGTTGAAGCCTTCGATCAGCGCCTGGGCGATGGCGAAGGCGTTCTTGTCGGCCAGCTGATGGGGGAACATCAGTCCAGGTCTCCAAAGGCGGTGGGCACCTCGCCGCGCGGGTAGCGCTTGATCGCGGCACCGAACACGTCCACGACGGTCTCGGCGCGGTCCATCGTCACGCCCAGGTCCTTGGCCAGGCCATCCTTCAAACCGTAGACCCAGCCGTGCACGGACACCTTCTGGCCCCGGCCCCAGGCGTCCTGCAGCACGGTGGACAGCGCCACGTTGCCCACCTGCTCGATGACGTTCATCTCGCAGAGCACGTTTTCCTGCTCGGCCGGCGGCAGGTGGAGCAGGCGCTTGCGGTGGCGCAGGCGCACGTCGGCCACGTGGCGCAGCCAGTTGTCGGCCAGGCCCACGCGGATGCCGCGCATCGCGGCGCGCACGCCGGCGCAGCCATAGTGGCCGACGACGATGATGTGCCGCACCTTCAGGTGTTCCACCGCGAACTGGATGGTGGACAGGGCGTTCAGGTCGGAGTGCACCACCACGTTGGCTACGTTGCGGTGCACGAAGACCTCGCCCGGGTCCAGCCCCGTGATCTCGTTGGCCGGCACGCGGCTGTCGGCGCAGCCTATCCACATGTACTTGGGGCTCTGCTGCTGCGCCAGCCGGGTGAAGAAGCCGGGCTCGCGCTGCTCGGTGGCAGCGGCCCAGCGGCGGTTGTTGTCCAGCAGCACGCGGATGTCCGCGTCGTCGTCTTGCAGGTCTTCGCTCATGGCGGCAGTTTAGGCAAGGGCCAGGAACCCGGTTGCGCGCCGGGGCGTGTGAGGCCGTAGCTGACGGCGTCGATGGCGTGGCCGGCCTTGCGGATGGCCAGCGCCTGCCGCCCTTCGAGCTGGTAGCCGGCGTGGCGTGCCACGCCCTGCGAGCCGAGGTTGCGCTCGAAAATGGGCATCCACAGGCGCGCCACCTGCGGCAGCGCGTCCCAGGCCCAGCGGGTCATCAGCGTCAGCGCCTCGCCCATCACGCCGCGCCGCCAGTAGGCCCGGCCGAGCCAGTAGCCCACGATGGCACTGGAACCCCACAGGCCCTGCTGCGGCGTGATGCTGATGCAGCCGGCCACCTCGTCACGCTCCACCACCACGCCCAGCACGTGGGCGAACTCGGGTTCCAGGTGCTGGCCGCCGCACCAGGCCTCGGCCTGCGCCAGTGTGTAGGGCTGCGGGAAGCCGTCGAAGAGGTTGTAGGCGAGCTCGGGGTCGTCGGCGTGGCGCTGCATCGAAGCGGCGTCGGACGGGCGCAGCGGCCGCAGCGTGCAGCGCTGCCCGGCCAGCGTCGGCAGCTTCACATCGTCTCCGCGAACAGCTCGCGCCCGATCAGCATGCGGCGGATCTCGCTGGTGCCGGCGCCGATCTCGTACAGCTTGGCGTCGCGCCACAGCCGGCCCAGCGGGTACTCGTTGATGTAGCCGTTGCCGCCGAAGATCTGGATGCCTTCGCCGGCCATCCACGTGGCCTTCTCGGCGCACCACAGGATCACGCTGGCGCAGTCCTTGCGCACCTGGCGCACGTGCTCGGCGCCCAGCTTGTCGAGGTTCT
>CAYREA010000454.1:0-2389 GCA_964423075.1 uncultured Rubrivivax sp.
ACATCGTCGTCAAGGACAGCATCGCCGACGCCTTCCTGCAGCAGATCCTGCTGCGTCCGGCGGAATACAGCGTTATTGCCACGCTCAACCTGAACGGTGACTACGTCTCCGACGCCCTGGCGGCGCAGGTCGGCGGCATCGGCATCGCCCCGGGCGCGAACCTCAGTGACTCCGTCGCCATGTTCGAAGCCACCCACGGCACCGCGCCGAAGTACGCCGGCAAGGACTACGTCAACCCGGGTTCCGAGATCCTCTCGGCCGAGATGATGCTGCGCCACATGGGCTGGGTGGAAGCGGCCGACCTGATCATCGCTTCGATGGAGCGCTCCATCCTCAGCAAGAAGGTCACCTACGACTTCGCGCGCCTGATGGACGGCGCCACGCAGGTTTCATGCTCGGGCTTCGGCCAGGTCATGATCGACCACATGTGAGCCCGGCACAAAGGCAGCGCTTTTCGCTGCCTCGTCGCCACCGGACAAGGCCCGCCTCGCGCGGGCCTTGTTGTTTCCGATGGTCGCGGGCTCAGTGCGCTGCTTCGGCCTCGCCCACGGGGGCTGCGGCTTCTTCGCCGCCCACCGGGCGGATGTTCTGGGCCAGGTCGCCCTTGGGGCCTTGCACCAGTTCGTAGGTCACCTTGCCGCCCTGCTTGAGGGTGCGGAAACCGTCCATCTGAACGGCCGAAAAATGGGCGAAGACATCGGCTCCGCCGCCCTCGGGCTCGATGAAACCAAAGCCCTTGGCGTCGTTGAACCACTTCACCGTACCGTGCGACATGTTGCGCTCCTGCATCGACTGCTGACGGAGGAAATTGTCGGCCTGCCAAACTTGGGGTGTCAAGGCGACGACGCAGGGTTCCTGTAGGGAAAGCTGGACAAGGTCTAGGCAGACTTTCACGGCGAAATCAGGCCCGAAAAGCGTCCAGTTCGTGGCTTGAAGTCACGGCGCGCGGGACAACATGTGAACTCGGTGGGGCATGTCCGAGTGCGCCCGTGCGCCGAAGACCCAACTCGATAGAATGCCTCATGCCCGACGATCCACCGTCACAACCCCCCGTGCCGCCAGCCCGGCCGCGTCGCGATGGCGACGGCCAAGGCGTCGTGGTGGTCGAGCGCAAGGCAGCCCGTACCAAACCACCGCAGCTGTACCAGGTGGTCATGCTCAACGACGACTACACGCCGATGGAGTTCGTCGTCATGGTGCTTCAGCAATACTTCCAGCGTGATCCGGACACCGCCACGCTGATCATGCTGAAGATCCACCACGAAGGGCGCGGCATCTGCGGCGTCTACACCAAGGACGTCGCCGCGACGAAAGTCGAACTGGTGCTCACCGCGGCACGCCGCGAGGGGCACCCGCTTCAATGCATTATGGAGGCCGCATGATTGCGCAAGAGCTGGAAGTCAGTCTTCACATGGCGTTCGTCGAAGCACGCCAGCAGCGGCACGAATTCATCACCGTCGAGCACCTGCTGATGGCGCTGCTCGACAACCCCTCGGCTGCCGAGGTGCTGCGCGCCTGCGCGGCGAACATCGAGGACCTGCGCAAGAGCCTGTCCACCTTCATCAAGGAGAACACGCCCACGGTGGGTGGCTCCGAAGAGGTGGACACGCAGCCCACGCTGGGGTTCCAGCGCGTGATCCAGCGCGCCATCATGCACGTGCAGAGCACGGGCAGCGGCAAGAAGGAAGTCACCGGTGCCAACGTGCTGGTGGCCATCTTCGGCGAGAAGGACTCGCACGCTGTCTACTACCTGCACCAGCAGGGCGTGACGCGCCTGGACGTGGTGAACTTCATCGCCCACGGCATCAAGAAGAGCGACCCGCCCGAGCCCACCAAGAGCAATGAGAACCCCGGCAACAACGAGGCCGAGAAGGAAGAGGGCGGTGACGCTAAGGGTTCGCCGCTGGAGCAGTTCACCCAGAACCTCAACCAGCAGGCACGCGAAGGCAAGATCGATCCGCTGATCGGCCGCGAGCACGAGGTCGAGCGCGTCATCCAGGTGCTGTGCCGCCGGCGCAAGAACAATCCGCTGCTGGTGGGTGAGGCCGGTGTCGGCAAGACCGCCATCGCCGAGGGCCTGGCCTGGCGCATCACCGAGAAGGACGTGCCCGACGTGCTGGCCGATTCCGTCGTCTACGCACTCGACATGGGCGCGCTGCTGGCCGGCACCAAGTACCGCGGCGACTTCGAGCAGCGCCTGAAGGGCGTGCTCAAGCAGCTGAAGGACCAGCCCAACGCGATCCTCTTCATCGACGAGATCCACACGCTAATCGGCGCCGGCGCCGCCAGCGGCGGCACGCTGGATGCCAGCAACCTGCTCAAGCCGGCTTTGTCCAGCGGCGCGATGAAGTGCATCGGCGCCACCACCTTCACCGAGTACCGCGGCATC
>CAYREA010000455.1:0-2383 GCA_964423075.1 uncultured Rubrivivax sp.
CGGCGCGCCATCCGCGAGAGCGCCCTGGGCGCCGGCGCTTCCGACGTCTACCTGATCGAAGAACCCATGGCCGCCGCCATCGGCGCCGGCCTGCCCGTCAGCGAAGCCAGCGGCTCGATGGTGGTGGACATCGGCGGCGGCACCACCGAAGTGGGCGTCATCAGCCTGGGCGGCATGGTCTACAAGGGCAGCATCCGGGTGGGCGGCGACAAGTTCGATGAATCCATCATCAACTACATCCGCCGCAATTACGGCATGCTGATCGGCGAGCCCACGGCCGAGGCCATCAAGAAGCAGATTGGCAGCGCCTTCCCGGGCAGCGAGGTCAAGGAGATGGAAGTCAAGGGCCGCAACCTCAGCGAGGGCGTGCCGCGCAGCTTCACCATCAGCTCCAACGAGATCCTGGAAGCCCTGACCGACCCGCTCAACCAGATGGTCAGCGCGGTGAAGAACGCGCTCGAGCAGACGCCGCCCGAACTGGGCGCCGACATCGCCGAGCGCGGCATGATGCTCACCGGCGGCGGCGCCCTGCTGCGCGACCTGGATCGCCTGCTGGCCGAAGAGACCGGCCTGCCGGTGCTGGTGGCCGAAGACCCGCTGACCTGCGTGGTGCGCGGCTGCGGCATGGCGCTGGAACGCATGGAGCGCCTCGGGTCCATCTTCACCTCCGAGTGACGGCCGGCTGCCAGGCTGTCATGCCGTCATGCCATTAGGCACGCTCGACCGCACGCCGCCTCCCTTCTTCCGCCAGGGCACGTCGGCCCTGACCAAGCTCGTCTTCTTCTCGGCCCTGGCCCTGTTCCTGATGGTGGCCGACTCGCGCTTCAAGGTGGTGGAGCCGGTGCGCGCCTCGCTGGCCATCGCGCTGTTGCCGGTGCAGCGCGTGGTGGCCCTGCCGCTGGAGGTGGCCGAAGGCGGCGAGGACTACCTGCGCGGCCTGCGCGCCGCCCAGGCTGCCGAACGCGAGCTCAGCGCCAAACTGGCCGCACAGGCCGAGCGCTCGCAGCGCGGCGAGCAGCTGGCGCAGGAGAACGCCCGGCTGCGGGCGCTGCTCGACCTGCGTGCCGCCACCACCGTTCGCAGCAAGCCGGCCGAGGTGCTGTACGAGGCCGCCGATCCGTATTCGCGCAAGGTGTTCATCGACCGCGGCACCAGCCACGGCGTGGTGCTGGGCTCGCCCGTCATCAACGAGGCCGGTGTGCTGGGCCAGGTGACACACGCCTATCCACTCACCGCCGAGGTCACGCTGCTGGCCGACAAGGACGCCGCCATCCCCGTGCTGAACACCCGCACCCAGCAGCGCGGCGCGGCCTTCGGCGGGCGTGACAGCATGGAGCTGCGCTTCACCTCGGCCAACGCCGACGTGCAGGTGGGCGACCTGCTGCACACCAGCGGGCTGGATGGCATCTACCCGCCCGGTTTGCCGGTGGCGCGCGTGATCAGCGTCGAGCGGCGCGTCGAGAGCGGCTTCGCGCGCATTGCGCTCAAGCCCGAGGCCAACGCCGACGGCGTGCGCCATGTGCTGGTGCTGGAGCCGCTGGCCGCGCAGCTGCCGCCGCGCCCGGCGCCGGCGCCGGCCGACGCGCCGGTGCGCGGCGAGCGCCAGCTGAAGACGCCCAAGCGCGGCGCGTCGGGAGCCGCGCCATGATCATGCCGCGTGGCTCCGACCAGCTGCTGCTGCCGGTCAACCCGCTCTTCATCTTCTTCACGCTGATGGCGGCCTTCGCCATCAACCTGCTGCCGCTGGGCCGTCAGCCCGCCATGCCTGACCTGCTGCTGGTGGCGCTGGCGTTCTGGAACGTCCACCAGCCGCGCCGCGTGGGCGTGGGCTGGGCCTTCCTGTTCGGGCTGCTGATGGACGTGCACCAGGGCGCGCTGCTGGGCCAGCATGCGCTGGCCTACACGGTGCTGAGCTTCGTGGCCATCACCGTGCACCGGCGGCTGCTGTGGTTCGGCGTGGTGGAGCAGGCGCTGCAGATCCTGCCGCTGTTTTTCGCCGTGCACGGGCTGTCGCTGGCGGTGCGCATGCTGGCCGGCGGCATGTTCCCCGGCTGGAGCCTGCTGCTGGCGCCGGTGCTCGAAGCGCTGCTGTGGCCCTTGGCCACGTTGCTGCTGCTGGCTCCGCAGCGACGCGCGCCCGATCCGGATCAGAATCGCCCGCTGTGACCGAGATCCGCGACCTCGAATTCGAGCTCGGCCGTTTCCGCGGCCGCGTGCTGGCCGCCGCCGCCTTCGTCTTCATCGCGTTTTCGCTGCTGGCTGCGCGCCTGGTGCACCTGCAGGTGTTCCGCCACGAGGAACTGGCCACGCAGGCCGAGGCCAACCGCATCGCGGTGGTGCCCATCGTTCCCAACCGCGGCCTCATCGTCGACCGCAATGGCGT
>CAYREA010000456.1:0-2382 GCA_964423075.1 uncultured Rubrivivax sp.
AGGTGCTGCGCATGCGCTTCGGCATCGAGATGAGCACCGACCACACGCTGGAAGAAGTGGGCAAGCAGTTCGACGTGACGCGCGAGCGCATCCGCCAGATCGAGGCCAAGGCCATCCGCAAGCTCAAGCACCCCAGCCGCTCGGACAAGCTGCGCACCTACCTGGACAACCTCTGAGCCACCTTTCGGGGGAAGTGGCCGTAGAAATGGGCCGACTACACTGGCGCCGGCCATGACGCGCATCTCCGACCGCACCGTCCTGTTTGCCGATCTGCGCGGCAGCACGGGGCTGTTCGAAACCCTGGGCAATGCCGAGGCCACCTCGGTGGTCACGCATTGCGTCAACGCCCTGGGCACGCCGGTCACGGCGCACCAGGGCCACGTCGTCAAGACGCTGGGCGACGGCCTGATGTCGGTGTTCGACGAACCGGCCCAGGCCGTGGCCGCCGCGATCCAGATGCACGACGTGCTGGAAGCCATCGCCTCGCGCGCCGGCGAGCGCGGCGCCTCCGCCGGCCTGCGCGCGCTGCGCCTGCAGGTGGCGATGGCCCGCGGCGAAGTGGTCGAGATGTCGGGCGACTGCTTCGGCGATGCCGTCAACGTCGCCGCACGCCTGCTCGACCACGCCGGCGACAACGAGACCCTGCTCACGCACGACGTGATGCAGGGCCTGGCGGCCGAGATGCAGTCGCGCTTCCGCAGCCTGGACAAGCTGGTGCTGCGCGGCCGGGTCGAGCCGGTGCAGGTGCATGTGCTGGGCGGCCGCCGCGGCGGCGGCTTCGACCCCGCGGCCACGCTGTTCGGCGGCGACATCACGTCGTCGGTGGCCGAACCCGATGGCCTGCGCCTGATCTGGGGCGGCCAGCACCGCGTCTTCGCCAGCGAGCAGATGCCGGTGGTGCTGGGCCGCAGCCCGCAGTCGGCCTTCTGCGTCGACGATTCCCGTGTCTCACGTTCGCACGCGCGGCTCGACTGGCACGGCGGCAGCTTCCAGCTCACCGACCTCAGCTACAACGGCACTTACGTGCGCTTCAACGACGGCGAGATCGTCAGCCTGCGCCGCGGCAGCTGCACCCTGCACGGCAGCGGCAGCATCGGCCTGGGCAGTTCCCCCAGCGACCCGGCCTCGGCCTGCGTCAGCTTCGACGTCATCCGCTTCGCCGACACCCAGCCCCAGCCGCTGCTGCCGCTGCGCTGAATCGGGGCCGGCTCACCATGCGTCTGCTGTACATCGACGACGACCGCATCAACACCTTGCTCTTCGTCGAGGCCTGCCGCTTCGCCGACGGTGTCGAGGTGGAAAGCGCGGCCAGTGGCGCCGAGGCCCTGGAAGTGGTGCAGCGCTGGCGCCCCGACCTGCTGGTGGTGGACCTGCACCTGCCCGACACCAACGGCTACGAGCTACTGGGCGCCTTGCGCCAGCGCCTGGAGGCCCCCACCTTGCCCGCCTTCCTGTGCACCGCCGAAGAGGCCGACCTGGTGGCCGAGCCGGCGCGCCAGGCCGGCTTCGAAGGCTGCTGGATCAAGCCCGTGGACCTAGCCACCGTGCTCGCCGAGCTGTCGCGCCGCAGCGCCCAGGCAGGGCCGGCGGCATGAGCTTCCGGCCCGAGCCGCCCTTCCGCCATGGACAGCCTGCACGCACCGCCGTGCTGGTGGTGAACCTGGGCTCGCCCGACGAGCCCAAGGCTCCGGCGCTGCGCCGCTACCTGGCCGAGTTCCTGAGCGACCCCCGTGTCGTCGAGATCCCGCGCCTGCTCTGGCTGCCCATCCTGCACGGCATCATCCTGCGCACCCGGCCGGCCCGCTCAGCCGCCAAGTACGCGAGCGTGTGGACACCCGAGGGTTCGCCGCTGGCGGTGTGGACGAAGCGCCAGGCCGCGGCGTTGGACGCCGAACTGGCCACGTCCGGGCACAGTCTGCTGGTGCGCCACGCCATGCGTTACGGCAACCCCTCGGTGGCCTCGGTGCTGGATGAGCTGCGGGCCGAAGGTGCCACGCGCGTGCTGGTGCTGCCGATGTACCCGCAGTACGCCGCCGCCACCACGGCCAGTGTGGCCGATGCGGTGATGCAGTGGGCGCAGCAGGCACGGCGCCAGCCCGAGCTGCGCTTCGTCGGCGAGTACCACGACGACCCGGGCTACATCGACGCACTGGCCGAGCGGCTGACCACCCACTGGGCCGCCAACGGCCGCGCCGACAAGCTGGTGCTCAGCTTCCACGGCGTGCCCGAACGTTCGCTGACCCTGGGCGACCCCTACCACTGCCAGTGCCACGTCACGGCCCGCCTGCTGGCCCAGCGGCTGCAGCTGGCGCCGGGCCAGATGCTGGTCACCTTCCAGAGCCGCTTCGGCAAGGCCAAGTGGCTGGAGCCCTACACCGAGCC
>CAYREA010000457.1:0-2366 GCA_964423075.1 uncultured Rubrivivax sp.
CGCTCTTGCCCGAGCCGGTGGTGCCGGCCACCAGGCAGTGCGGCATCTTGGCCAGGTCGGCGACGACCGGCTTGCCGACGATGTCCTTGCCCAGGCCCATGGTCAGCATCGAGGCCGAGTCGTTGTAGACCTCGCTGCCCAGGATCTCGGACAGGCGGATGGTCTGGCGCCGCGCGTTGGGCAGCTCCAGCGCCATGTAGTTCTTGCCCGGGATCACCTCGACCACGCGGATGCTCACCAGCGACAGCGATCGCGCCAGGTCGCGCGCCAGGCCCACCACCTGCGAGCCTTTCACGCCAGTGGCGGGCTCGATCTCGTAGCGCGTGATCACGGGGCCGGGCGAAGCGGCCACCACGCGCACCTCGACGCCGAAGTCCTTGAGCTTCTTCTCGATCAACCGCGAGGTCATCTCGATCGATTCGGGCGTCACCGTCTCCTGGCGGCCGGCGGCCGAAACGGCGTCGAGCAGGTCCACCTGCGGCAGCTTGGTGTCCACCAGTTCGGCGAACAGCGGCTTCTGGCGTTCCTTGGCCACGCGCTGCGACTTGGGCACCTCCACCAGCGTGGGCTCGATCACCACCGGCAGGTGTTCTTCCACCTCGTGCCGCTGCACGTCGACCACGGCCTCGCGTTCGCGCGCGGCCAGCTCACCCAGGCGGCGGTCTTCCTCGGCCTCGCGCACATGCTGGCGGTTCTCGCGCAGGCGGTCCAAACGTTCACCGATGGCCTCGGCCACGTGCAGCCACGAGAAGCGCAAGGCCAGCGCCGAGCCGGTGACCAGCAAGGCAATCCACAACACGCCCGAGCCCGCAAAGCCCAGCCAGCGCACCGACAGCGCGCCCAGCGCCCAGCCCAGCACACCGCCGGCGTGGCCCGGCAGCAGCGGCTCGAAGCGGTACAGGCGGGTCCATTCCAGCGCACAGCTGGCCGCCAGCAGCAGCGCCAGCCCCAGCCAGAACAGCAGCCGCGGCGGATGCGGCGTGGGCGACGGCCCGCGCAGCAGCGTGGCCAGTGCCGACAACCAGGCGCGCAGCGACACCGGCACCAGCCACCAGGCCGAGAAGCCGAAGAGGAACAGCGCCATGTCGGAGATGCGCGCGCCCAGCAGCCCGGCCTTGTTGTGCAGCGGCTCGCCGGTGCCCGAGGTGCTGAAGGCGGCGTCATTGACGCTGTGCGTCACCATCGCCAGCACGAACAGCAGCCACAGCAGGCCGCCCGCCAACAGCCAGGCTTTCTGGCGCCAGTGCGAGGCCTGTCCTTGCGGGGCCGCCAGCGCCGCAGCACCTTCAGCCGTGAGGGACCCGAGGGGAAAACTCATGGGCGCGATTGTGGCCGAAGGCCTGCGCCCTTCCCTGCCACGCTCAGTCGTTCGACAGGCGTTCCTTGATGATCACCGAGCCGTTTTCCTGGGTCTCGATGACGCCGCGCTCTTCCAGGTCTTTCATCACCCGGCTGACCATCTCGCGCGAGGCGCCCACCACCTTGGCCATGTCCTGGCGGCTGACCTTGTGTCGGATGATCTTCACGCCGTCCGGGTCTTCCTCGGCCATGTCGAGCAGGGTGCGGGCGACGCGCCCATACACGTCGAGCAGGGCCAGGCTCTCGATCTGGCGGTCGGCGTTGCGCAGCCGCTTCACCAGGCCGCGCAGGATGCCGTAGCTCAGCGTGCTGTTCTCGGGCAGGCAGCGCGCGAAGTCCTGGCGCGCCAGCACCAGCATGTCGGTCTGGATCTCGGCGCGCACGGTGGCCGAGTGGGGTTCGTTGTCGATGAGGCTCATCTCGCCGACGTAGTCGCCCGATTCGAGCACCGCCAGGATGACCTCGCGGCCGCGCGTGTCGCTGGTGAGCACACGGGCGCGGCCGTTGAGCAGGATGAAGAGCGCGTTGCTCTTGCGGCCCTGCTCCACCACCAGTTCACCGCGGCGGAAGCGGCGCTTGACGACGCTGTCGGCGATCGCCTGCGCCTGTTCGGCGGTGAGCATGGAGAACAGCGGTACGCGGCGGATCAGGTCCAGGTTGGACAGCATCGACATCGGCTCGGCTCCTCTTGTTGTCTTCTACGCCCTGCAGACGGCGTGCCGGGCACGGTCTGCAAGAATGGCCGTATTGTGCCGACGGAATCACTTGTTCCGTCCGCCGCCCGCCCCGATCTGTCCGACAGGCGTCGGATCGACGCGACGCCGGACCCGCCAACACCACCCGAACCATGACCACCACCACCTACCCCGCCAAGCACGCCCGCGTCCTCATCCTGGGCTCCGGCCCCGCCGGCTACACCGCCGCCATCTACGCCGCGCGCGCCAACCTGCAGCCCATGCTGGTGACCGGCATCGCCCAGGGCGGCCAGCTGATGACGACCACCGAAG
>CAYREA010000458.1:0-2363 GCA_964423075.1 uncultured Rubrivivax sp.
TCGGCTCCACGCTGAGCCTGTTCGGCAAGGAGTTCGCCAAGTTCGGCGTCGAGACCAGCTTCGTCTCGCAGACCGACATCGGCGAGTGGCGGGCCGCGCTGCGCCCGAGCACGAGGCTGCTGTTTGCCGAGACGCCGACGAATCCGCTCACCGACGTGTGCGACATCCGCGCGCTGGCCGACCTGGCGCATGACGCCGGCGCGCTGCTCACGGTGGACAACACCTTCTGCTCGCCGGCGCTGCAGCGTCCGCTGGCCCTGGGCGCCGATCTCGTCATGCACGCCGGCACCAAGTTCCTCGACGGCCAGGGCCGCGTGATGGCCGGCGCGCTGTGCGGCCCGAACCGGCTCATCGTCGACGTCTTCGGCCCCACGCTGCGCACGGCCGGCATGACGCTGGCGCCCTTCAACGCCTGGGTGGTGCTCAAGGGCCTGGAGACCTTGGCGCTGCGCATGAAGGCGCAGAGCGAAGCCGCGTTGCAGGTGGCGCGCTGGCTGGAAGGCCACCCGGCGGTCGCGCGTGTGCACTACCCGGCACTGGCTTCGCATCCGCAGCACGCGCTGGCGATGGCGCAGCAGTCGGGCCTGGGCGGCGCGGTGGTGTCGTTCGACGTGCGCGCCGGTACGCCCGAGCAGGCACGCGCCGCGGCCTTCCACGTCGTCGACAGCACGCGCGTGCTGAGCATCGCCACCAACCTGGGCGACACCAAGTCCATCATCACGCATCCCGCCACCACCTCGCACGGCCGCCTCACTGAAGCGCAGCGTCTGGCCTCGGGCATCGGCCAGGGCCTGCTGCGGCTGTCGGTTGGCCTGGAACACGTCGACGACATCACCGACGACCTGCAACGCGGCCTGGCCACACTCGCATGACTGTTCGTACCCGCATCGCCCCATCGCCCACCGGCTTCCTGCACCTGGGCACCGCGCGCACCGCGCTGTATTCCTGGGCCTATGCCCGTCACTTCGGCGGGCAGTTCGTGCTGCGCATCGAGGACACCGATGTCGCCCGCTCCACGCAGGACAGCGTGCAGCAGATCCTGGACAGCATGGCCTGGCTGGGCCTCAGCTACGACGAAGGCCCGGTCTACCAGATGCAGCGGCTCGAGCGTTACCACGCGGTGGTGGATCAGATGATTGCGGCCGGCACCGCCTACCGCTGCTACGCCACGCCCGAACAGCTCGATGCAATGAAGGCCGCGCAGGAAGCGCGCGGCGAGAAACGCCGCTACGACGGCACCTGGCGCCCCGCGCCAGGCAAGCAGCTGCCGCCGGTGCCCGAGGGTGTACAGCCGGTGGTGCGTTTTGCCAATCCGCCCTACGGCAACGTGCTCTGGGACGACCTGGTCAAGGGCCCCATCAGCATCAGCAACGAAGAGATCGACGATCTCATCATCCAGCGCGCCGACGGTGTGCCCACCTACAACTTCGCGGTGGTGGTGGACGACTGGGACATGGCCATCACGCACGTGTTCCGCGGCGACGAGCACATCAACAACACGCCCTGGCAGATCAACATCTTTCGGGCCCTGGGCGCGCCACTGCCGAAGTTCGGCCACTGCCCCATCATCCTGGGCGACGACGGCCTGAAGCTGTCCAAGCGGCGCGGCGCGGTGAGCGTCACCGCCTACCAGGACATGGGCTACCTGCCCGAGGCCATGCTGAACTATCTGGCGCGCCTGGGCTGGAGCCACGGTGACGACGAACTCTTCACCCCCGAGCAGATGGTGCAGTGGTTCGACGGTACGCACCTCGCGAAAAGTCCGGCGCAGTGGGACCCGGCCAAGCTGGCCTGGGTCAACGCCCACTACATGAAGCAGGCCAGCGACGCGCGACTGGCGCCGATGGTGCAGCGGCAGCTCAAGAGCCGCGGCGTGCCCGCGCATGGCCTGCCCCTGCTGGAGCGCGCGGCCGCGCTCTTCAAGGACCGCTGCAGCACTGTGGTGGAACTGGCCGACTGGGCCGCGATGCTCTACGTGCCGGTGACGCCGCGCGATGAAGACCTGGCCAGCTTCGTCACCGAAGCGGTGAAGCCCGGCCTGCGCACCTTGCGCGACAAGTTGGCGGCCATCGAGTGGGACAAGGCCGCCATCGCGGCTGCGATGAAGGAAACGCTGGCCGAGCACCAGCTCAAGATGCCCCAACTCGCCCCGGCCCTGCGCGTGCTGGTGTGCGGTCGTTCACAGACCCCTTCCATCGATGCCGTGCTGGCCTTGTTCCCGCGCGATGCCGTGCTCGCAAGATTGCGGGGCATCTGAAAAATGTTCTAGAATCTAAGACTCGCTTGAACAGCGATGGATGTACCCGAACCGGGGGTATAGCTCAGCTGGGAGAGCGCTTGCATGGCATGCAAGAGGTCAGCGG
>CAYREA010000459.1:0-2352 GCA_964423075.1 uncultured Rubrivivax sp.
GGATCGGCACCTGTGCCCCACGCACGCGACTTCCGGTTTTGCCACCGCAAATGAGCCGGCGAAAACGGACATGGGGCCGGTGCAGGGAGGGTTGTTCTGATGGCCGCCGATGCAGACAAGGCCCTGACGCTGGTCCGCGACTACGCCCGGCTGCAGGACATCATCCAGGGCGCGCGCAAGCGCATCGGCGACGCCCTCGAAGGCTGCCCAGGCATCAACGGCTTCCGCAAGGAAGAAGAACCGCTTGACCTCGGGGACGACGGGCCGCCATCGTCGGCTCCGACCGAGCGCGCGATGAACGACGCGGTGCACCTGTCGCAGTGGTACTCCGCGGACGAGGACGAATACGGCCGCCGCGAGTACCCGGACCCCAGCGAAGCCGAGTGCCCGCACTGCTGGGCAGCGCACCAGGTCGTGCAGGAGAGGAAGCGGGCGCGCAAGGCGCTTGGCGCCGTCAAGGGCTCGATGCGCAAGCTCGGTCGGAAGGTGGCTGCCTGATGACCGACCGCGCCACCCCCATCTGGCCCTTCCCGGGCCAATCCTCCGACCGCTGGTGGGAGGCCTACCCGCCGCACAACCTGCCGCCGCCGCGATTCGCCGTGGGCGACCGCGTCGAGACGCGCTGGGGCAGCGCCACGGTGCTGCGGATCTACGACTACGAGCACTTCGACGGCCGGCGCTACCAGCTGCGCTACGACTTCAGCAGCGCGCCGGAAGGCTTCGGCCACGGCTGGGGCGAGAACGACATGCAGCCGCTGGTGGAACGCCAGCCGGAGCCGGAGGCCGTCGAGGTGTTCCAGCCGTCCGCCGTGCCTCGTGGCGCGGTGGAACAAATGGCGCTGTTCTGATGCTCACCGCCGCCCAAGTCGCACCGCAGCTGGGCCTCAGCGTCCGCGCCGTCTACGACCTGGCGGCGTCCGGCGCCATCCCTAGCTTCCGCGTCGGCGCCGGCCGTGGCGCTGTACGCTTTGAGCAATCCGACGTAGACGCCTACAAGCTCGCATGCCGATCCGCTGGGACACCCGCAACAAGCGCTGGCGCTACGAGTTCGACCGTCGCGTTGAAGGTCGCCGACAGCGGCTTAGCCGCCTACTTCCGCGCGGCTGGAGTCAAGCCCAGGCTGACGCCTACGACCGCAAGGAATCGGCCCGGCTCTACGCCGTTGCGACTGGCATCCAGCAGCGAGAACCGCTGATCGACGAGGCTGTGGCGCTCTACCTGCGCGACAAGACGCACCTGAAGAGCTACAAGGCCACGGCCGAGCACCTGGCCGCGATCATGTGGGCCTACACCGGCAAGCCCATGAGCGCACTGCCCGAGGTGGCGCGCGAGGTGGCGCAGAAGGCCGACACGGCGCCGGGGACTGTGCGGAACCGGCTGGCCGTGCTCAAGGCCGCCTGCCGGTGGGCGTGGAAGGCCCACGGCCTCACCGCCGACGACCCGACCGCGCGCATGCAGATGCCCCGCGTGAAGAACGAGCGGCAGGTCTACATCGGCCGGGCGGACATGCTGAAGGTGTGCCGGGCCTGCGCGAACTGGCAGGCGCAGATCGCAATCCGCGTGGCGTTCTACTCAGGGATGCGGCTGGGGGAGTTGTACGCCGTGCAGCCGGACGGCCAGGCGCTGGTGCTGCACGACACCAAGAACGGGGACCGGCGGGCAATTCCCGCACACCCGAAGATCCGGCACCTCCTGCAGCACTTACCGCTGACGGCCCCGGAGAGCACCGTGCAGCGCGCGTGGCAGGTCGCCAGGGCGAAGGCGGGGCTGCAGCACGTCACCATCCACGACCTGCGCCACAGCGCGGCCAGCGAGATGGTGAACGCGGGCGTGGACCTCTACACCGTGGGGAAGGTGCTGGGGCACCGCGACAGCCGCAGCACGCAGCGATACAGCCATCTGACGGCCGACACGCTGGCCGGGGCGGTGGCCAAGATCGGCAAGCGCCGGGCCTGATGCTGGGAGGATGCTCCCGCACATGGCGGAGAGAGAGGGATTCGAACCCTCGGTACAGGAGAACCTGTACGCCGGATTTCGAATCCGGTGCATTCGACCACTCTGCCATCTCTCCTGGGTCGGTCTCCGGGGTCAGCGGAGCCCGGCATTCTAGCCCAGCGTTTCAGGCCTTCAGGGCCTCCAGCCCGCCCAGGTACGGGCGCAGCGCGGCAGGAATCCGCACGCTGCCATCGGCCTGCTGGTGGTTCTCCATCACGGCCACGAGCGTGCGGCCGACGGCCAGGCCCGAGCCGTTGAGCGTGTGCACCAGTTCCGGCTTGCCTTGCGCGTTGCGGAAGCGCGCCTGCATGCGCCGCGCCTGGAAGGCCTCGCAGTTGCTGCACGAGCTGATCTCGC
>CAYREA010000460.1:0-2351 GCA_964423075.1 uncultured Rubrivivax sp.
TGCGCCCCGACAAGCTCGACGACACGCAGGCGCAGCTGGCCGCCGACCACCTGGTGGGCGCCAGCCCACGCGGCTGGGAAGACGTGTCGCGCGTGCTGCAGTCGGAACTGCCCGAAGCCGCGCAGCGCAGCTTCGTGCAAGGGCGCATCGGTGCCGCCAACGCGGCCGAGTTCTTCGGCGTGCTGCGCGAGATCCAGGCCGGCGCCGACGTGCTGCGCCTGCTGGCCGCCAGGCCCGGTGCCGAGACGCTGGCGCTGCTGCCGCGCACGCTCGACAGCCTGTACGGCCTGGTCTACGGCCTGCTGGGCGCCGCCGACGAGGCGGACACGCTCACGCGCGCGCTCGAGATCGTCGAAGAACTGCCCGAGGCCCCCACCCCGGCGCTGCCGCTGCGCGAGGCCCAGACCCTGGTGATGGAGCTGCTGCTGCAGAAGGCCCTGGAACGCGGCCTGGACGCCACCGTGCTGCAAAGCCCCGCCTACGGCCGCTACAGCGAACGGCGCCGGCGCGAAGGCCATGGCGGCTGAACAGCCCAGCGGCCACCGCGGCACGCGCGCGGTGATGCGCATGGTGGAGTACGCACCCTCCACCGGTGGCCTGGCCCTGTGGGTGGCGCACCGGGACGCCGAAGCCGAACTGCCGCTGCTGACCACCGATGGCCACACGCTCTGTTACGGCCGCGCCTTCGAAGCCCTGCCCTTGCCGGCGCAGACCGGCTGGGTGGCGCACGGCGTGCTGCACGTCGCGCTGCGCCATGCCCAGCGCTATGTCGAACTGCGCCAGCTGCTGGGCGACGTCGACCTGGTGCTCTTCAACACCTGCGCCGACGCCATCGTCAACAGTGCGCTGGCGCACCTGGCCTGGCTGGCGCTGCCGGCCGGCGCGGTACGGCTGGAGCGCCTGCTGGCGAGCACTTTGCACGTCAGCATGCCCGACGAAGTGGCGCTGCTCGAATGGGACGTCGAGCGCCTCTACCGCGCCATCGACGACCGCCCGCCGCCCGGCCCCGCGGCGCGCCCGCAGCAGCGCAAGGACGGCCCGCGTGCCGCGGCCGCACGCGCGCTGGGCCAGAAGCTGGCGCACGACCTGCAGCCGGCAGAAAGCGGCCAGCCCGAGCAGGAAGCGCAGGCCCAGCGCGAGTGGGCCGAACGCATCCAGCGCGCGCACGCCGGCGACGGTGAGTTCTCGATGCTGCGCACGCTGCTGGCCGACCTGCCCGTCACCCGCACACCCTGGGAACAGGCGCTGCGCACGCTGCTGGCGCGCGCGCTGGCGCCGCAGCCGGGGCTGTCGTGGTCGCGGCCTTCACGTTCGTGGCTGGCCAACCAGGGCCGTGCCGGCCCGCACCGGCGCCTGCCCTGGGAACCCGGTCGCAGCGCCACGCGCAACGTGCCGCGGCTGGTGGTGATGGTCGACGTCTCGGGCTCGATCGACAGCGCGCTGATGGAGCGCTTCGCGCGCGAGATCGAAGCCCTCACGCGGCGGCTGGAAACGCAGCTGGTGCTGGTGATCGGCGACGACGCCGTGCGCCGCGTCGCGCACTTCGAGCCCGGCCGCAGCGAGCTGCGCGACATCGTCTTCACCGGTGGCGGCGGCACCGACTTCACGCCGCTGCTGGAAGAAGCCGACCGGCACGACCCCGACATCGGCATCTTCCTCACCGACCTGGACGGCCCGGCCAGCTTCCAGCCGCGCTGGCCAGTGGTGTGGGCCGTTCACGAAGCCGCGGCGCACCGGCCTGCGCCGTTCGGACGGCGCCTGCTGCTGCGCTGAGGGCGGCTAGAAAGTCTCCCAGTTGTCGGTGCCGGTGCGTGCGGGCGCGCCGGCGGCGGGTGCAGCGGCCGGCGCGGCGGCCGGTGCCGGCTTGGCCTTGAAGGCCGGGCGCGCGACGTTGGTAGCCCGGTTCGGGCTGCGACGCTCGACCACGGGCTGGGCCGCAGCCGGCGTGGCGACCCTCGATTTCGTTTCGTCGCTCGCAAGCTTGAACACGGCCACGGCCTGCACCAGTTTCCCGGCCTGCCCCCTCAGGCTGTCGGCGGCGGCGGCGCTCTGCTCCACCAGCGCGGCGTTCTGCTGCGTGGCCTGGTCCATCTGATTGACGGCCTGGCCCACCTGGGCGACGCCGGAGCTCTGCTGCACGCTCGCCGAGGCGATCTCGGCCACGATGTCGCTGACGCGCCGGATCGAGCCGACGATCTCGCCCATGGTCTTGCCGGCCTGGTCCACCAGCTGGGTGCCCTGCTCCACCTGCTCGACGCTGCGGCCGATCAGGTTCTTGATCTCCTTGGCCGCCTCGGCGCTGCGCTGCGCCAGGCTGCGCACCTCGGAAGCCACCACGGCGAAGCCGCGGC
>CAYREA010000461.1:0-2342 GCA_964423075.1 uncultured Rubrivivax sp.
GCTGCGCAAGGCGTCGGCGCCAAAGGCCTGCAGCAGCGGCCGCAGCGTGGCTGCGCGCTCGGCATAACGGCCCACGAAGGGCTCGAAGGCCTCGCCATGTGTCAGGTTCAGGCCGCCCTTGCCGGCCAGCAGGAACTTGCGGCCGGCCGAGGGCATGGCGTCGAAGACCTCGACGGCATGGCCGGCCGCGGCCAGCGTCTCGGCCGCCATCAGGCCGGCGGGGCCGGCGCCGATGACGGCGACGAAAGCGCGCGGCTCAGTCACCCGCGCGCGTCCGGCCCAGGCGCCACTGCACCAGGTCGTCGATCGACAGGATGGGCAGGCCGGAACGTTCGGCAAAGGCCTGCACCTGTGCACCCCGCGCCATGCTGCCGTCGGGGTTCATCAGCTCGCACAACACGGCGGCGCGTGGCAGGCCGGCCAGGTCGCACAGCTCGATGGCGCCTTCGGTGTGGCCGCGCCGCGCCAGCACGCCGCCTTCCGCCGCGCGCAGCGGGAAGACGTGGCCGGGGCTGACCAGGTCTTCGGGCTTCGCACCCGCGGCAGTGGCCGCGCGCACGGTCGTGACGCGGTCAGCCGCGCTGACCCCGGTGCTCACGCCGTGCCGGGCTTCGATGGACACCGTGAACGCCGTGCCGTAACGGCTGCCATTGGCCTTCACCATGGGCGGCAGTTGCAGCCGGTCGACCGTCTCGCCGGGCAGGCACAGGCAGACGATGCCGCTGCACTCGCGGATCAGCAACGCCATCACCGGCTCGCTCAAGCACTCGGCGGCGACGATCAGGTCGGCCTCGTTCTCGCGGTCACCGTCGTCGGTGAGCAGCACCGGTTGGCCATCGCGCATGGCGCGCGCCGCAGCGGCCAGGCGGTCCTGCAACGAGGGTGTGGGTGGCGGGCTTGCGGCAGGCGCCGCGGCTTCTTGGGTAAGGTCGAACATGGAAACGTTCCTCGCAAGTTGAGAGATAGGCGAAGCGCGTTTCAGGGATGCGCAGCCCCGCCGCCCCATGGCCTTGCGACCATGCGGCAGCCGAACCACGCGTCTTCTTTCATCCGGACTGTGACCGTCGGCCCTGGCTTTGCACCAGATCTGCTGACCCCGGGCCTTGCGGCCCGGGCGCTCGCGGGCTCACGGCTTGCGCCGCTTACCGCCGGTGGGGAATTCCGCCCCGCCCTGAAGACGTGTACCGGCTCATCACCGGCTCGCCGATGGTAAAGGCTGGCCGGCCGTGTAAGCATCACCCGCGCGACACGACTGACGCGCCATGAAGAACCTCGCCTTGTTTGCTCTGGCCCCCTTCGCGCTGGCCGCCCACGGCGCAAACAGCTGCCAGGCCACGTCACCCGCCGTGCCACCCACCGTGGTGGAGCTCTACACCTCGGAGGGCTGCAGCTCCTGCCCGCCGGCCGACCGCTGGCTGTCGACGCTGAAAGGCCGCAGCGACGTGCTGCCGCTGGCCTTCCACGTCAACTACTGGGACAGGCTGGGCTGGGTGGACCGCTACGCATCGCCCGAGGCCACCTCGCGGCAGTACGAACTGGCGCGTCTGGCCGGGCAATCGGGCGTGTACACGCCGCAGGTGATCGCCGCGGGCAAGGACTGGCGCGTGTGGCCCAAGCTACCCGCAGCGAAGGCTTCGGCTGCGCCGGCGCTGAAGCTCGAACGCGAAGGTGATCGTGTGCAGCTGACCATCGCGGCAACATCCAACGCCACCAGTCCCAAGCTGGCCGGCTACTGGGCCGTCACCGAAGACGGCCACCAGAGCCGCGTGGCGGCCGGCGAAAACGCCGGCGAGACGCTGCGCCACGACCACGTGGTGCGCCTGTACAAGCCCCTGCCCGCTTTCGCCGCCGCGCAGGGCCAGCGTGCCGAACTCGCCATCACGCGCGGCGTGCCCGAACACCCGCGGCGCGTGGTCTTCGTGCTCACCGATGCCACCACACAACGCCCGCTGCAGGCGGTGGCGCTGGGCTGCTGAGTCTCAGTCGGCCGAGCGCAGCGCGGCGCGCAACTGCTGGCCGATCTCGGGCTTGGCGGCGAAGGGGTCGGTGGGGTTGCGCAGGTTGACGATGTCTTCCAGCCGCATCTGCACGCCGGCCAGGCTCTTCGGGTGGCTGAAGACGTAGAAGCGATTCGCGTCCATCGCCTCAAAGACCAGCCTGCCCACATCGGCCGCCGTCAGCTTGCCGTGTGTGACGGCCTGCTGCACCATGGCCTGGGCCACCAGCTGGCTGCGCGTGGGCTTGGCGCCGTCCTTCATCTCGTCGGGCCGGTTGCGGTGGCTCTGGTGGATGCCGGTGGGCACGAAGTACGGGCACAGCACATGGGCGTGCACCTGCTCGGT
>CAYREA010000462.1:0-2341 GCA_964423075.1 uncultured Rubrivivax sp.
CGCCGTGGTGGCGTAGTAGTTGGTGTTCTCGATGCCCGAGCGGATGCCCTGCAGGTCGGTCAGCGGCCCCAGGCCCAGGCGCTGGCAGAGCCTGTCGGCCTCGTCGAAGCCGACCTCGGTGTAGACGGCCACAGCGCCTAGAAGCTGAAGAAGGACCAGGCGCGCTTGCCGGCGGCGCCACGTTCCTGGGACGGGTCCTTCCCGCCGGCGGGCACGATGATCTCGTAGTCCTTTACGCCGGGCAGCTTGTTCTTCACGGTGACGCGCTGGGCCTGGCCACGCAGCCGGGTCTCTTCGATGCGCACGGCATCGTCCTCGATCACCGTCGTGGTGGACCCCGCCCGGCCAGGCGCCGAGGCGGCCGAAGCCGCCGGGGCGGGAGCCAGGGTGCGCAGGGCGGGTGGCGGCGGCACGGCGGCCTGGGCCAGGCAGGCACCGGCCACGAACGGCAGGCAGAGGCTGGCGGCAAGGCGCAGGGGCGAAGGCATGGCCGGGATTCTACGCAGTGCCACCGGCCCCGGGCCGACGTGCGCCAAACCCCCGCACAATGTCCGCATGAGCGAGAAGATCCTGCTGCTGGTGGACGGCTCCAGCTACCTCTACCGCGCCTACCACGCGCTGCCCGACCTGCGCGCGCCCGACGGCTTTCCCACCGGGGCCGTGCACGGCTTCATCGCGATGATGCGCTGGCTGCGCGAGCGCTACCCGGCCGAACACGCGGCCTGCGTGTTCGACGCCAAGGGCCCCACCTTCCGCGACGAGTGGTACCCGGAATACAAGGCCCAGCGTGCGCCCATGCCCGACCCGCTGCGCCAGCAGATCGAGCCCATCCACGAGGCCGTGCGCCTGCTCGGCTGGCCGGTGCTGGAAGTGCCCGGCATCGAGGCCGACGACGCCATCGGCACGCTGGCGCGCGTGGCGGCGGCCAGCGGCCACAAGGTGCTGATCAGCACCGGCGACAAGGACCTGGCGCAGTTGGTGACGGCCGAAGTCACGCTGATCAACACCATGGCCAAGCCGCCGGAGCTGCTGGACATCGAAGGCGTGAAGGCCAAGTTCGGCGTGCCGCCGGATCGCATCATCGACTACCTCACGCTCATCGGCGACACGGTGGACAACGTGCCCGGCGTCGACAAGGTGGGCCCCAAGACCGCGGCCAAGTGGATCGCCGACTTCGGCAGCCTCGACGGCGTGGTGGCCGCCGCCGCCGGCATCAAGGGCGTGGCCGGCGAGAACCTGCGCAAGGCGCTCGACTGGCTGCCCACCGGCCGCAAGCTCATCACCGTGGTGACCGACTGTGACCTGGCCGGCCACGTCGAAGGCTGGCCGGCGCTCGAAACCCTGGCGCTGCGCGCCGAAGACCGCGGCGGCCTGCACGACTTCTACCAGCGCTACGGCTTTCGCAGCTGGCTGCGCGAGATGGACGCCAAGGCCGAAGGAGGCCCGCGCGCCGCGCCCGCGGCCGAGGCCCTGAACCAGGTCAGCCACGCCCGGCCCGCCGGGGCGATGGCGGACCTGGCGCGCGAGTACGAGAGCATCACCACCTGGGAGCGTTTCGACGCCTGGCTGCAGAAGATCCAGGCCGCCGAGCTGGTGGGCCTGGACACCGAGACCGACAGCCTGGACGGCATGAAGGCCCGCATCGTCGGCATCAGCTTCGCCACCGAGCCGGGCCGCGCCGCCTACATCCCGCTGGCGCACAGCTACCCCGACGCGCCCGAGCAGCTGCCGATGGACGAGGTGCTGTCCAGGCTCAAGCCCTGGCTGGAGGACGCGAGCCGCGCCAAGCTGGGCCAGAACATCAAGTACGACCTGCACGTCTTCGCCAACGCCGGCATCACCGTGCGCGGCTACCGCCATGACACGATGCTGGAAAGTTATGTGACGGAAGCCCACCGCAGCCACGGCCTGGAAGCCCTGGCCGAACGCCACCTGGGCCGCAAGGGCCTGAGCTACGAAGACCTGTGCGGCAAGGGCGCCAACCAGATTCCCTTCGCGCAGGTGGACGTGACCAAGGCCACCGAGTACTCCGGCGAAGACAGCGAGATGGCGCTGCAGGTGCACCAGACCCTGTGGCCGGAGCTCGAGGCCGACGCCGGCCTGCGCCACGTCTACGAGCAGATCGAGATGCCGGTGAGCGTGGTGCTGCAGCGCGTGGAACGCCACGGCGTGCTGATCGACAGCGCCGTGCTGGCGCGCCAGAGCCAGCAGCTGGCCGAGCGCATGGTCGCGCTGGAGCAAGAGGCCTACGGCATCGCCGGCCAGCCCTTCAACATGGGCAGCCCGAAGCAGATCGGCGAGATCCTGTTCGGCAAGCTGGGCCTGCCGGTGAAGAAGAAGA
>CAYREA010000463.1:0-2339 GCA_964423075.1 uncultured Rubrivivax sp.
CTGGTACCGCGAGAACATCAACGCGCCCACCTTCCTGCTGCTGCCGCTGATGGTGAAGGGCAAGCCCATCGGGCTGATCTACGCCGACAAGAACAAGGCCGGTGAGATCGTGCTGGCCGAAGGCGACCTGGCCCTGTTGCGCGCGCTGCGCGACCAGGCGGCGGCGGCATTCGGGAAGTCGGTGGCCTGAAGACAGGTGACGAGCCTTACCCCCGGCACTGGTTGCAACGCTAAGGGCTGCTTGGTTCCCCACCTGACCCGGTTGGGCGCGCTTCCATGCGGGGAGGCCCGTCGGGGACGGATTCTAGGGCCTGCGGGTGCGCCTGCGTCGCCTTAGGGATGGACCGGCGCCACCGCCCTGCCGAGACTGGGGCCATGATCATCATCGACCGGACGGCAGAAGCCTCGCGCGTGACGATCACGCGCAACGGACGGTACATCTACAGCCACGGCAACGTGGGCGCGCGCCGCAGCCTGTCGATGATCGACGGGATCATCCTGCACCACGCGAACTTCTTCTCCAGCGACGTCGAGCGTTTCGACTCGGTGATCGCGAACTACATCGTGATGGTCGATGGGCGGGTCCTTCATGTGCGGCCCTTGTCGGCGGCGCTCAACAGCGTGGGCACCGATCACCGCGCGATCGACATCGAGTTCGTCGGCGTCTACCCCGGCGCCAGCGGCGCCCGCCCGCCGGCGGCGCAGCTCGCCGCCGGCCGGCAGCTGGTGGCGCACCTGTGCGGCGCAAACCCCAGCTTGCGCCGCATCTACGCGCACCGCCACTTTCGCGACAAGCCGTGCTGCGGGCCCCACATCTGGTTCAACGTCGGATGCTGGGCCCGCCAGCGCGGCATGAACTCGGACGGCGCGACCCAGACGCTGCCGACCGAGTGGGAGGCAGCGTCGCTGGCGCTGGCGGCCGGCATCGGCGGCGCCATCGTCGACCCCTGGACAGGCGCGGTGTCGCCCGAGATCCGCGACCCGTGGCGCTAGCCGGCGGCGCGATCAGCGCAGCTGCAGCGACTCGCCGCCGAAGTGCACGTCCAGCGGCTCGATGAAGAGCTGCTTGGGGCCTTCTTCGACACGCCCGGCCATCCAGGCGTCGACGCCGGCCGCGCGCGCCACCTGCACCGTGCGTTCGGCGTCGTCGGCAGCCACGAAGAGTGCAAAGCCCGCACCCATGTTCAGCGTGCCGTAGGCCTCGGCCGCGTCGTGGCCGGCCTGCTGCTGGATGAACTGCAGCACCGGCGGCGCCGGCGGCACGGTGTGTATGCGGTAGGTGAACGGTTTCGGGTGGCGCAGCAGCTTGCGCCAGCCGTGGCCGGTGATGTTGGCGGCGTAGTGCACCGGCACGCCGGCGGCCCACAGCGCTTCGGTGACGGGCGCGTACAGGGTGGTGGGCGCCAGCAGCGCTGCACCGTAGCCCAGGCCGGGCGCGACTTCGGTGAGGTAACCCTGCGGCAGCCGCTCGGCCAGCTTGCGCGCCAGGCTCAGGCCGTTGGCATGGATGCCGCTGCTGGCCAGCAGCACGATGGCGTCCCCCGCGGCCAAGTTTTGGCCCAGGCTCAGGCGTGGTTTGGGGTTGATGAGGCCGGTGCAGGAAGCCGCCAGGTCGATGCGCCCGGCTTCGACGATGCCGGCCAGCGCCGGCGTCTCGCCGCCGCCCCAGGCCACGCCGCAGATGTCGCAGGCCGCTTTCCAGCCGGCCACGAGTGCTTGTGCACGGTCCGCGTCGGCAAACCACTCGCTGCCGCCGGCGGCCCAGTAGGCCTGCACGACGAGCGGCGTGGCGCCGACGGTGATGAGGTCGTTCACCGCCATCGCGATGGTGTCCTGGGCGATGCCGGCGAACCAGCTCCTGCCGGTGAGCCGGGCCATCTCGTCGGCCACCAGGGTCTTGGTGCCCAGGCATTCGACGATGCTGGCGATGTAGAAGGGCCCGACATCCACCACGTAGGCCGATTCGCCGCGCGATTCGGCCACCTCGGCGAAGCCGTGGCGCGGCAGCTGCGCGGCGGTGGCGGCGGCGGCGCGCTGGGCGGCCACCTTGAGAGGATCGATCAGGTCGTACTGGACACCCGCCTGCTCGTAGCGCAGCGGGGTTGTGGCAGGGGCGGTCATGGAAGTCGATTATCCCCGGCCCCATAGAATCGACTTCATGTCCTACGTCGTCCTGGCCCGCAAGTACCGCCCGCGCAGCTTTGCGCAGATGGTGGGCCAGGAGCATGTGGTGCAGGCGCTGAGCAACGCGCTGACGCAGCAGCGCCTGCACCACGCCTACCTCTTCACCGGCACGCGCGGCATCGGCAAGACCACGGTCAGCCGCATCCTGGCCAAGA
>CAYREA010000464.1:0-2314 GCA_964423075.1 uncultured Rubrivivax sp.
CCGAGCCCGCGCCGGCGCTGCGGCCGCTGTACGAACTGGCGCCCACGCTGCCACCGGAGCCCAGCGACATCGACGCCGACGGCGCGGGTTCATCGGCCCTGCAGGCCCCGGGCCGTAGCACGCTGCTGGGCGTACCGGCCGCCGGCGAAGATGCCGAGAGCCTGCGCCAGCGCATCCAGTCCGCACGCGGCGAGGGCAGCGCCACCATCAGCGCGGCCGCTGCGGCCGTGTACTACACGCCGGCCCAGATGCGCGCCGCCTATGGCCTGGACAAGCTGCCCGCCAGCAGCAGCGCCAACAAGGGCGCCTACCAGGGTTCGGGCCAGACCATCGCCATCATCGGCGCCTACAACTACCCCACCGCCGCCACCGACCTGGCCACCTTCTCGCAGAAGTTCGGCCTGGCGCCCTGCGCAGTGACCACCATCGCCACCACGGCCAAGCTGCCGCTGGCCAAGCCGGCCGCGGGCTCGGCCTGCAGTTTCTCGGTGGTGAACGCCACCGCCGCCGGCACCATCGCCACGCGCGCGCCGGCCTACAACGCCGGCTGGGCCACCGAGGCTGCGATGGACATCGAGTGGGCGCACGCCATCGCGCCGGCGGCTCGCATCATCCTCGTGCAGGCGGCTTCGGCCTCGGGCAACGACATCCTCGGTGCCGTGGTGCTGGCGGGCCGGCTGGGCGCCAACGTGGTGTCCATGAGCCTGGGCGCCAACGAATTCAGCGGCCAGGGCAGCACCGAGAGCGCCTTCTCCGCCGCCGGCGTCAGCTACCTGGCGGCCAGCGGCGACAGCGGGCGCGCGGTGTCATGGCCGGCGGTGTCGCCGAAGGTGCTGGCGGTGGGCGGCACCACGCTGGCGGCCAGCGGGGCCACGCGCAGCGAAACGGCCTGGGCCGGCTCGGGCGGCGGCATCAGCGCCTACACCGCGGTGCCGGCCTGGCAGGCGGCGCTGAAGGTGACGTCCATCACCGGCCAGGTGGGCCTGCCCGCGCGCCGTGCGCTGCCGGATGTGGGCTTCAACGCCAACCCCAACAGCGGCCAGCTGATCCTGGTGAACGGCCGCTGGTACGTGGCCGGCGGCACCAGCGTGGGCACGCCGCAGTGGGCAGGCATCATCGCCATCGCCAACGCCGTGCGCGCCGGCAAGGGCAAGGCCGCGCTGGGCGCGCTGGGCACGCCGGTGTACCGCGCGCTGTCGGGCACCAGCAGCGCCTACACGGCTTCGCTGCTGGACGTGAAGGCCGGCAGCAACGGCAGCTGCAAGGGCTGCACGGCCGTGGCCGGCTACGACCTGGTCACCGGCCTGGGCACGCCCAACGCCGTGAAGGTGGTGGAGCTGCTGGCGGCTTACTGAGCCGCTTCGAGCACGCGCAGGATCTCGGCGCCGTAGGCTTCCAGCTTGCGGCTGCCGACGCCGCTGATGCCGGCCAGCTCGTCGAGCGAGCCAGGCATCTCGCGTGCCATCTCGGCCAGCGTGGCGTCGTGGAACACGATGTAGGCCGGCAGGTTGTGCGCCTTGGCCACCTCGGCGCGCCAGGCCTTCAGCGCGGTGAAGCGCAGGGTGGCGGCTTCGTCCAGTGGCAGCGGCGGCGGTTTGGTGGCGCCGCCTGAAGAGGAGGTGGCGCGCACCCGCGCGGCCTTCGGTGCCTTGCCCTTGGGTTCGGCCGACACACGCAGGCGCACCGGCACTTCGCCGCGCAACACCTCGCGCGAGCTCTCGCTCAGCGCCAGCGTGTTCCATTCGCCCTCGGCGTGCACATGGCCCAGCGCGATGAGCTGGCGCAGCACCAGGCGCCACTGCGCTTCGCTCACGTCGGCGCCCACGCCGAAGGTGGACAGGCTTTGGTGCCCGTACTGGGTGACCTTGTCGGTGACCTTGCCACGCAGCACGTCGATGAGATGCCCGGCCCCGAAACGCTGGCCGTTGTTCTGGCGGAATCGGTAGATGCAGCTCAGCGCCTTGCGCGCGGCTTCGGTGGCGTCCCAGGTGGCAGGCGCGTTCAGGCAGTTGTCGCAGTTGCCGCAGGGCTCGCTGGCCTGGCCGAAGTAGGTGAGCAGCCGCACGCGCCGGCAGTCGTGCGCTTCGCTCAGGGCCAGCAGCGCGTCGAGCTTGCTGCGCTGCAGGCGCTTGAAGTCTTCGGCCGCCTCGCTCTCGTCGATCATGCGGCGCTGGTTCACCACGTCGGCCAGGCCGTAGGTCATCCAGGCGTCGGCGGGCAGGCCGTCGCGGCCGCCGCGGCCGGTTTCCTGGTAGTAGGCCTCGATGTTCTTGGGCAGGTCGAGGTGGGCCACGAAGCGCACGTCGGGCTTGTC
>CAYREA010000465.1:0-2314 GCA_964423075.1 uncultured Rubrivivax sp.
AGGTGGCGGTGCAGAAACCGCAGTGCACGCACTTGCGCAGGATGGCCTCGGCGGCCTCGCCGTCGCGTGTGCCCTTGAATTCGGGGGCGAGATTGGTCTGCATCAGCTCAAGGTGTAGCTCAGCACCCAGTAGTGCTCGTAGGCGGTCCAGATCGGATCGAGGGCGCACGGTCCGACGGCGGCGATGGCCTGCTCGGACGAGGGGAAGTTCTTCAGCACCTCGTGCACGCTGCCGTCGTCCAGCGTGCGCTGCTGGAAGGTGTTGCCGGCTTCGTCCTGGCGCGAGATCGGCGTGCTGCTGGTCTGCACGTAGCTGTTGTCCAGCATCACCACGCGCGCGCCCGGCGTCAGGCGCTCGTGCAGCGTGTCCAGCCAGCCGGGCAGGCGCTGCAGCGGCACGTGGCTCCACCAGCAGCCGGCGAAGGCGGCGTCGAAGGTCTGGTCGCCCAGCCCGTTCAGGGTGTAGGCGTCGACGGTGGCGAACTGAACGCACGCCGGCAAGGGCTTGGCCCGCGCCAGGTCCATGGTCTCGGGGTTGAGGTCGGTGGCCAGCCAGGATGCGGCGCGGCGCGCGCCGTGGGGCGTCCACCAGCCGGTGCCGCAGGCGATCTCGAGCACGCGGCGGCCGGCGAAAGGCTCGACCAGCGCCGCCTCCATCACCCGCAGGTCGGCCTGGCGTTCGGGCTTGAGATAGACCCGCTCGTAGACCGCCGCCCGGCGGGCGTAGTAGTCGCGCATGCTCTCGATGACATCGCTCATCGCGCCTCCGGCAGCAGGCGGCCGCGGTTGAAGATGCCATCGGGGTCGAAGGCGCGCATGAGTTCGCGCTGGATGTGTTCCAGCGCCGGCTTCATCGGTGCGAAGGCGCCGGCGCTCTTGTCGCGGCTGCGGAACAGCACGGCGTGGCCGCCCGCCGCGGCCGCCAGGTCGCGCAGCACATGGGCCGGCGTGCTGGTGCAGATCCAGCGCTGCGCCCCACCCCATTCCAGCAATTGCTCGCCCGACAGCTTCAGCGGCGGCGTGGTGGGCGGCACCGACAGGCGCCACAGCCCTGCGCCGGCGTCCACGGCCTTGGCGGCGCCGACGAAGAACTCGTCGCTGTGGTCGCGCAGGCCGCCCCAGAACGCGTCGGCGGTCTCGGGGGCGATCAGCTCGCCGCCGATCTTGTCAAAGGCCGCGCGCACCGCCGCGGTGGCGCCAGACAGGCGCAGCACCAGCATGCCGTCCCACCAGGCGCTGGCATTGATGGGCAGCGGCTGTCCGCCCCATTCGTTGACGCGCCGGATGGCGGCGGCCTGCTCGGCCTCGATGCGCGTGGTCAGCGTGGCGGGCGGGCGCGGCAGCACCTTCAGCGACACCTCGCAGATCACGCCCAGCACGCCCAGCGAGCCGGCGAGTGCGCGCGACACGTCGTAGCCGGCGACGTTCTTCATCACCTGGCCACCAAAGCTCAGCACCTCGGCCCTGCCGTTGAGCAGCGTGGCGCCGAGCACGTAGTCGCGCACGCCGCCCACCGACACCCGCGCCGGGCCGGCCAGGCCGGCGGCGACCATGCCGCCCACCGTGCCACCCGCTGCGAAACGCGGCGGCTCGAAGGGCAGGCACTGGCCCTTCTCGGCCAGCGCGGCTTCCAGTTCAGCCAGCGGCGTGCCGGCACGCGCGGTGACCACCAGTTCGCTGGGTTCGTAGCTGCTGATGCCGGCCAGCGGCCGCACGTCCAGCGCCTGGCCCGTGGGCACACCGCCGTAGAAGGCCTTGGTGCGGCCGCCGTGGATGTCGAGAGGGGTCTTCGCGGCGCGGGCTGCCCGCACCTGGTCGACAAGGCCAGCCAGCGCCTGCTCCATTCAGAACCGCTCCAGCTCTGGAAACGGCAGCAGCCCCTTCTTCACATGCATCTTCCCGTACTCCGCGCAGCGCTGCAGCGTGGGGATCACCTTGCCCGGGTTCAGGCCCTCGGCCGGATCGAAGGCGCGCTTGAGGGCCATCATCTGCTCGCGTTCGCCCGGGCTGAACTGCACGCACATGCTGCTGAGCTTTTCCACCCCCACGCCGTGTTCGCCGGTGACGGTGCCGCCCATCGCGACGCTGGTCTCCAGGATGTCGGCGCCGAAGAGTTCGCAGCGGTGCATCTGGTCAGGGTCATTGGCGTCGAACAGGATCAGCGGGTGCAGGTTGCCGTCGCCGGCGTGGAAGACGTTGCAGCACTTCAGGCCGTACTTCACTTCCATCTGGCCGATGGCCAGCAGGATGTCGGCCAGGCGCTTGCGCGGGATGGTGCTGTCCATGCACATGTAGTCGGGGCTGATGCGGCCGC
>CAYREA010000466.1:0-2313 GCA_964423075.1 uncultured Rubrivivax sp.
CTTCCGCCTGCCCAGCGCGCTGGACAACCGGCCGCTGAAGTTCGAGGAGTTCGAGGGCAAGATGCGCCAGACGGTGTTCGTCTCGGCCACGCCCGCGGCCTACGAGAAGGAGCATGCCGGCCAGGTGGTGGAACAGGTGGTGCGGCCCACCGGCCTGGTCGACCCCGAGGTGGAAGTGCGCCCCGCCGCCACGCAGGTGGACGACGTGCTGCAGGAGATCCACGAGCGCGTGGTCAAGAACGAGCGCGTGTTGATCACCACGCTCACCAAGCGCATGGCCGAGCAGCTCACGGAGTACCTGTCGGACAACGGCGTCAAGGTGCGCTACCTGCACAGCGACATCGACACCGTGGAGCGGGTGGAGATCCTGCGCGACCTGCGCCTGGGCACCTTCGACGTGCTGGTGGGCATCAACCTGCTGCGCGAAGGCCTGGACCTGCCCGAGGTGAGCCTGGTGGCCATCCTCGACGCCGACAAGGAAGGTTTCCTGCGCGCCGAGCGCAGCCTGATCCAGACGATAGGCCGCGCAGCGCGCAACATCAACGGCAGGGCCATCCTCTATGCCGACAAGATGACCGATTCGATGAAGGCCGCCATCGGCGAAACCGAGCGCCGGCGCACCAAGCAGATCGCGCACAACCTGGCCATGGGCATCACGCCGCGCAGCGTGACCACGCGCATCCGCGACATGATCGACGGCGCCGTTTCCGACAAGACCGCCAAGGACGACCTGAAGGCCGCCAAGGCCGCGGCCGAGCTCGAAGGCATGTCCGAGAAGGACCTGGGCAAGCGCATCAAGCTGCTCGAGAAGCAGATGCTCGAACATGCGCGCAACCTCGAATTCGAGAAGGCCGCGCGCGTGCGCGACCAGCTGGCGCTGCTGCGCGAGCAGGCCTTCGGCGGCGCCGGCCACGACGTGGTGCCGCTGATCCCGGCGCAGGGCGGCGCACGATGATCGGGCGCATCGGCCGCTGGCTGCAGGGCGGCGACAGCGCCGCACCCGCCGAGGCTGCGCGTATCCGCGTGCTGATGGTCTGCATGGGCAACATCTGTCGTTCACCCACGGCCGAAGGCGTGTTGCGCGCCAAGCTTCAGCGTGCGGGGCTGCACGGCGTGGTGCAGGTGGATTCGGCGGGCACCCACGGTTACCACAGCGGCGAGGCGCCGGACGCACGCGCCATACGCCACGCCGCCCAACGCGGCTATGACATCGCCGGCCTGCGCGCCCGCCCCGTGCTGCCGCACGACTTCATGCAGTTCCAGCGCGTGCTGGCGATGGACGAGGACAACCTCGACTGGCTGCGCCGCAAGGCCCCACCGGGCGCTGTGGCGCGCATCGAGCCGCTGCTGGCTCATGCGCGCCAGCACCCGGGCACGACGGCCGTGCCCGACCCCTATTACGGCGGCCCGGCCGGCTTCGACCATGTGCTGGACCTGGTGGAAGACGCCTGCGATGGCCTGGTGGCGCAGCTGCAGGCCGAGCTGCGCGCTGCACCCCCGCGACACCCCGGGTAAACTTGAGTGGATTACTCGGGTTAGCGTATACTTGAGCAACTTAGTGGGACATAGCTGTCACAGTCCCGGTCGGCCGGCCACAAGCCGGTGCCCACGGTCCCTCAGCCTTCTGCGGGCCAAAGCCAGCGCCCCGCGCTCCAGGAGAACCCCATGCGACTCACCACCAAAGGCCGTTTTGCCGTCACGGCGATGATCGACCTCGCCCTGCGTTCCAACAACGGCCCGGTCGCCCTGGCCGCGATCAGCCAGCGCCAGCAGATTTCCTTGTCCTACCTGGAGCAACTCTTCGGCAAGCTGCGCCGGCACGAACTGGTGGAAAGCACCCGCGGCCCCGGCGGCGGTTACTCCCTCGGCCGCGGCGCGGCCGAGATCACGGTGGCCGACATCATCGTCGCCGTCGACGAGCCCATCGATGCCACCGGCTGCGGCGGCAAGGAAAGCTGCATGGGCGAGGACTCCGGCAAGTGCATGACGCACGACCTGTGGGCCAGCCTGAACGCCAAGATGATCGAGTACCTCGACTCCATCACGCTGCAGAAGCTGGTGGAAGACCAGCTGGCCAAGGGCGTCTCGGTCGACTCCACGCCCATCAAGCGCGCCATCTCCACCCAGCCGGTGGTCAAGCCCATCAAGGTGACGGCGCCGAATTCGGTGTTCGCCCTGGGCAGCGCCCTGAGCAAGTGAGCCCGTGAGATTGACGAACCGTTCCAGCCCGACCGCCTTCCAACCATGACCCCGCACTTCCCCATCTACATGGACTACGGCGCTACCACGCCGTGCGACCCGCGCGTCGTCGAC
>CAYREA010000467.1:0-2310 GCA_964423075.1 uncultured Rubrivivax sp.
GCCGTCGATCATCTGCGGGCCGCTGAGCCACTGGTGGGTCTCGACCGCACCCTGGTACACGTAGGGCAACACGGCATAAGCGCCACCGAAGGTGAGCAGCGCCGCCTTGGTGAAGAACCACCCCATCTGCGTCAGCGTGCCCTGCACGCCGTTCGTCGCGACCAGCGCCGCCGTCGCCAGCAGCCACAGGCCGAGGCCCGCTGCCAGCACCTTGGCGAGCTGGCTGCGGGAGAAGCGCGCGTGCGCTGGCGCCGGCGTGTGGTCGTCGATCAGGGCCGGTCCGTAGCTGGCCTTGGCGCTGCCGTGTCCGCCGCCCAGCGCAAACACCTGCGGCCAGCGGCGTGCTCCGAAGTGGCCGATCAGCCCGGCCGCCAGCACGATCGCCGGAAACGGCGTGTCGAAGGCGAAGATCGCGATGAACGAAGCCGCCGCAATGCCCCACATCCAGCGGTTCTTCAATGCCCGCGTGCCGATGCGGTGCGCCGCGTGCACCACGAGCGCGGTCACGGCAGGCTTCAGGCCGTAGAAGATGCCGGCCACCAGCGGCACGTCGCCGAAACGCAGGTAGATCCAGCTGAGCGCGATCAGGATGAAGAGCGACGGCAGCACGAACAGTGCCCCCGCCACGATGCCGCCCCAGGTGCGGTGCATCAGCCAGCCGATGTACGTGGCGAGCTGCTGCGCTTCCGGCCCTGGCAACAGCATGCAGTAGTTCAGCGCATGCAGGAAGCGCCGTTCGCTGATCCAGCGCCGACGCTCGACGAGCTCGGTGTGCATGATCGCGATCTGCCCGGCCGGGCCACCGAAGCTGATGAAGCCGAGCTTGAGCCAGAAGCGGAAGGCCTCGGCAAAGCTCACCGTGGCCGGTGCGGCCGTGGGAGCATCAGATGCCTCGGCGATGGGTGTCGTGACATTGCTCATGTCGCTCGTCCAGGTGCGGCGTACAGCGCGTCGAACACCGCCGCAGCCGCCAATGTCAGGTGGTCATCGTCGGCGTGGACCTCGCGCAGGCCGGACAGCACAGCCTCAAGCCCGGCCGCTTCCGGCACCGGGATGCCACCGATGTCGAGAAAATGCACGGCACGCGCGATACGCTGCAATCGTGAGTCCGTGTCCAGGCCAAAGCTGACCACCAGCACCTCGAAGCTGACACGCGAGCCGACGTGCGTGAAGCGTGCGCCGTCGTAGTCGAATCCCAGCGCGCCGCGCGGCGCGGGGGTCGCCCCCGCAGGTTCAGCCAGCCAGACGAAGCGCGCCTCGGGATCGATGAATCGGCGGATCAGCCAGGCGCACGCCAGCCGGTCCACCCAGGGGCGCGCCCGCGTCGCCCAGCGCTTGCCCTGGAACTTGCGCCGATCGAGGCGCGAGAGCCCGTGCGGCGCCTGCGCCGCCGGTTCACCGCGTGAGAATCGCGCATCGAGCTCCTGGCGCAGCGTGTCGAGTTCGGCCTGCGCCTGCTCCGCGGCAGCACCTGGGTAAAAGTCGATGCGCCGAAGGGTCTGCAGTGCCTCAGCAGTGCTGCGCCAGCGCCGCCGGGCCTCGGTCTCTTCGAGCGCCGGCAGCGCTGTGGCCAGCGACTGCGCCTCCTCTCGCCACTGGCTGTAGGCCTCGGCGCGGTCGAAGAGTGCCAGCACCTCGGCACGCTGGGCCTCGTCATGCGTCGACAGCTCGAGCACGCTGGCTTGGCCGCCGTGAGCGCGGACCTCGGACACCAGCGGATCAAACAAGGCCGCCTGGGCTTGGGGCAGGACATAGACGCCATCACGCATCGAGCCACAGCCGAGCGCCTTCAGGGCTCGCCACACACGCAGGCGCACAGCGTTTGGCTGGGTGGGCAAGGTCAGGAAGAGCAGACTCCACATGTGAGAAGCATACGCTACTTAATCTGTAATCTATATGTCTCACAACGAATCAGCTGCAGCGCTGGCTCCTGGGCCTGGAAGAGCGACTCGCGGTAGGTGGAAGCCCATCGCTGGCTCGTGTGCCATGGGATGCGTATCGACGCAGGCTTGCCTTTCCGAGTCTCAAGCGGATAGGCCGAGCGCGAACCGCGTGGCAGCGTGGGTCGACGTGGCAAGGCCTCCAAAACACGCCGCTGACAGCCCCACTACGCGCCGGCACGTTCGCTCGCCCAGGCGCGTACTGAAGCCCGCGAGCAAAAGGCTGAGCTCCTCGTTCAGAGGTGGAAGGTCAACGTGATGGACCAAGCCTCTTCGAATATTGCCTGCTCAGCCCGGCTTCAGTTGCTGCAGCAACGTCGGCACCAGTTCGCTCACCGTGGGGTGGATGTGCACGGCCCTCGAAATCACC
>CAYREA010000468.1:0-2301 GCA_964423075.1 uncultured Rubrivivax sp.
CCAAGGCAGCAGCACGACGTCCAGAACGGCATAGACCGCGTACGGCGCCCCCGCTGCCGAAAGCCGCGCTGCCAGCCACAGCCCCGCCATCACCGCCAGCGTGGCGCCGCGCGGCGTGGCCAGGCCCGTCCAGGCCTTGCCCGCCGTCAGCAGGAATCCGATGATCACGGCCACGGCAAAGCCGTAGAGCATCTCGTGGGCATGCCACAGCAGCGGCGGCATCGTCGCAGGCAGAGCCACCAGGCCCAGCAGGCCGGCGATCCAGTACGGCACCGCGAACAGGGCGAACGCGGCGGCACCCAGGTAGAACGGCCGGAATCCGAGGCGAAACAGCGGCCAGCCGGGCAAGGGGAACTGGGCGCTGGAAGCGGGCGCGGCGGCATTCTGCGAGGCATCCGTGGCGACCAGGCGGATGGCGGGAATGGGCTTCGTCATGACCGCGCGCACCATCCATGGGGCCTACGAACTGGGCTGTCGAGCAAAAGATGCAGCATGTGTACATGTTAATTACTGGCCGCCTTTAAAGCAATACACTGCGTGCATCTTTAAGGATTGCCATGCGCCTGTCCGAATACACCGACTACACCCTGCGCGTGCTGATGTACAGCGCAGCGCACCGCGACCGTCTGGTGACGATCGGCGAACTGGCCGAGCAGCACGGGCTGTCGAAGAACCACCTGATGAAGGTCGTCAACGACCTGGCGCGCCAGGGCCTGCTCGAAACCACGCGCGGCCGCGGGGGTGGCCTGCGCCTGTTGGCCGAGCCGGAGACCATCCGCATCGGCGATGTGGTGCGCGCCACCGAAACCGACTTCCGGCTGGTGGAGTGTTTTGATGCGGCGACCAACGCCTGCATGCTCTCGCCGACCTGCCGGCTGAAACACCTCTTCGACGAAGCGCTGGCAGGCTACTTCAAGGCCCTGGACGGCGCCACGCTGGCGGACATGACACAAGGCCTGGCGACGACAAGCGCCAAGTCCAACCGGGGGCCTGCGGGCCGCAAGCTGCCTGCTGTGGTGGCTGCACCAACTCCGCGGCGAAGCGCACGCCCGGGCCGCGGCGCCTGAAAGCCCACGCGAGCCATCTCACCTTGGCCCTGGCCGCGCCCGGCCATCGCGAAAGCGCCCTCGCCGTCGAAGTGCCGCTGGAATTGCGCATCGGCCGGAGCAGGACCACGCAATGGGCCGCAGGCGCCACGCCCTTCCATGTGGCGCGCGCTGACCCTTCTCATTCTTGAACGGGTTCAAGGAAATTCCTGAGTGGATCCGTAGGCTACTCGCACTACACCGATACCGGAGGTTCCCATGGCCCGTGGCTTCACCAGCCAGATGGCGCGAAACATCTTCTACGGCGGCACCTTGTTCTTCGTGCTGTTGTTCGCCGTGCTCATCTTCGACACGGAATCGCGCATCCCGGCACGCAGCAATGTGGCCGAGCTGACGCCGGCCGTGGTGCGCGGCAAGCACCTGTGGGAGACCCGCAACTGCATCGGCTGCCACACCTTGCTCGGCGAGGGGGCCTACTTCGCCCCCGAGCTGGGCAACGTGTACGCGCGCCGCGGGCCCGACTTCATCAAGGCCTGGATCAAGGCGCAACCGACGCATGCGCCGGGGCGGCGCCAGATGCCTCAGTTCAACTTCACGGAGTCGCAACTCGACGACCTGACCGAGTTCCTGAAGTGGACCAACAGCATCAACACCGAGAAGTGGCCGCCGAACATCGAGGGCTGAGGAAAGCACATGAAAACCGCCACCCTGAAATACCCGTCGCAGTCGGTCGCCCGGCTGTACTTCATCGCTGCCATCGGCCTCTTCGTGGGCCAGATCGTCTTTGGCCTGACCCTCGGGTTGCAGTACCTGATCGGCGACCTGATGTTCCCGGCCATACCGTTCAACATCGCCCGCATGGTGCACACCAACCTGCTCATCGTGTGGCTGCTGATGGGCTTCATGGGCTCGGCCTACTACCTCGTTCCCGAAGAAGCCGAGACCGAGCTCTACAGCCCGCTGTTCGCCAGGATCCTGTTCTGGGTGTACCTGGCCGCCGGGGCCGCCACCATCCTGGGCTACTTGCTGGTGCCCTACGCCACGCTGGCGCAGATGACCGGCAACGACTTCCTGGCGACGATGGGGCGCGAGTTCCTCGAGCAGCCGCTGCCCACCAAGGTCGGCATCGTGGTCGTCGCGCTGGGCTTCCTCTTCAACATCAGCATGACGGTGCTGAAGGGGCGCAAGACCGCCATCAGCCTGGTGCTGCTGATGGGCTTGTGGGGCCTGGCGCTGATGTTCCTGTTCAGCTTCG
>CAYREA010000469.1:0-2281 GCA_964423075.1 uncultured Rubrivivax sp.
GAGCAACTGCACATCCACGGCCATGCCATCGAGGCGCGCATCTGCGCCGAGAACCCCGACGCCGACTTCCTGCCCGCCACCGGCACCCTGCACGTGGCGCGCTGGCCGGCGCACGTGGCCTTCGAACGCAGCGACAGCCTGCCGCGCGTGGACAGCGGCATCCGCGAAGGTGATGCCATCAGCCCGTTCTACGACCCGATGATCGCCAAGCTCATCGTCTGGGGCGAGAACCGCGCGCAGGCGCTGGCGCGGCTGGCGGCGGCGCTGCGCGACACGCACCTGATGGGGCCGGCCACCAACGTGGCCTTCCTGCGGCGCGTGGTGGGCAGCCACGCGTTCTCGACGGCCGACCTCGACACCGCGCTGATCCAGCGCGAACACGCCGCGCTGTTCGAAGCGCCGCCGCTGGCGCCCGAGCTTGCAGCGGCGGCCGTGGCCGCGCACATCGTGGCCGAGGAAGCCACGCTGGAAGGTGCCGACCCCTGGTCACGCCGTGACGGCTGGCGCCTGCACGGGGGCGCGCTGCGGCGCGTGAACCTGGAGCGCGACGGCCAGCCCCTGCCGCTGCAGCTGGAGCGCCTGCACGACGGCGCCACGCGCCTGCGCGTGGCCGGCCAGGGCCACACCTTCAGCGCGCGCGCACTCGGTAGCGGGCGGCACGACGTGCAGCTCGGCGCATCGCGCTTCAGCGCCAGCGTCTACGCGCACGGCGAGCGCTACGCCGTCTTCACCGAACACGGCAGCGCGCTGCTGGCCGAGTTCGACCCGCTGGCCCACGCCGCCGACGGCGCAGGTGCCGAAGGCCGCCTCACGGCGCCGATGCCGGGCAAGGTCATCGGCTTCATGGCCGCGGTGGGCGAGCGCGTGACGCGCGGCCAGGCGCTGGCGGTGATGGAGGCGATGAAGATGGAGCACACCATCCACGCGCCGCACGACGGCGTGGTGGAAGAGCTGCTGTACGGCGTGGGCGACCAGGTGGCCGAAGGCGGCGAACTGCTGCGCCTGGTGGCCACACCGAAGTGAAGGCCGCGCTACTTCGAGGCGTTGCGCGAGCGGCCGAACCAGCCGCGGCGTTCGGGCGGCGGCGTGTCGGCGGTGGCTTCCAGGGTGGAATTGCCGCCGAACAGCGAACTGAGGAAGTTGGACGGCGAAAAGCCGCTGCGCCGCGGCGCGTCGTCGGCGTCGGGCTCGGCCGCCATGGCGCGGCGGAAACGCGGCGACAGGGTGGCCAGCTCGTGGTCGCGCAGGGCGTCGCACACCAGCAGCACGTCGCGCGCGTACAGCGCGTCGGCCAGCATGCGTTCGGCATCGATGCCCTCGCCCAGTTCACGGGCCAGCAGCGTGTCCATGCGCTGGGCGATCTTGAGGCAGCGGCGGGCGTTCATGTTTCGAGTGACAGTTTGACGGCGGCCCGGGTGCGGATGAATCCCCAACAAGGCTGAATTGAAACCTCGGGCAACCGGGCTTGAGGCTCTCTTGTAACCTCTCCCGCCTGCGCAGCGCCCAGCGCGAGGAGCCTATCGCTCATGAAACCACAATTTGTAACCATCGTCGAGGTCGGCCCGCGCGACGGGCTGCAGAACGAAGCCCATCCGGTGAGCACGGCGCAGAAGGTCGAACTCATCCACCGCCTGCAGGCGGCCGGCTGCCGCGAGATCGAGGCCACCAGCTTCGTCAGCCCCAAATGGGTGCCGCAGATGGCCGACAACGCCGCCGTGATGGCCGCCATCCAGCGCCAGCCCGGGGTGCGCTACTCGGTGCTCACGCCCAACATGAAAGGCCTGGAAGCCGCGCTGGCCACGCAGCCGCACGAGGTGGTGGTGTTCGGTGCCGCCAGCGAGGCCTTCAGCCAGAAGAACATCAACTGCAGCATCGAAGAGAGCATCGAGCGCTTCCGCCCCGTGGTGGCGGCCGCGCACGAGGCCGGCGTGAAGGTGCGTGCCGCCATCAGCTGCGCTCTGGGCTGCCCCTACCAGGGCGAGGTCACGCCCGACGAGGTGGAACGTGTGGTGCTGCTGATGAAGGCCATCGGCGTGGACCACTGCGGCGTGGCCGACACCATCGGCGTGGGCACGCCGCGGCGCGCGCAGGCCGCGCTGGAGCGCGCGCTGAGGCACTTCCAAACGTCTGAAGTGAGCGGGCATTTTCACGACACCTACGGCCAGGCGCTGGCCAACATCCTGGCCTGCCTCGACCTGGGCGTGCACGTCTTCGACACCAGCATCGCCGGCCTCGGCGGCTGCCCCTATGCCAAGGGCGCCACCGGCAACGTGGCCACCGA
>CAYREA010000470.1:0-2271 GCA_964423075.1 uncultured Rubrivivax sp.
ACTCGCCGTCGGTGTTCTCGATCATCGGCAGGCCGCCGATGCCCGAGCCCACCATGCAGCCGATGCGCTCAGCCGTCTCTTCGGTGAGCGCGTCGCCGAAGGGCAGGCCGGCATCCTGCACGGCCTGGATCGACGCCGCCATCCCGTAGTGGATGAAGGCGTCCATGTGGCGCGCCTCCTTGGCCGGGATGTAGTCCTCGATCTTGAAGCCCTTCACCTCGCCGGCGAAGCGGCAGGCGAAACCCGAGGCGTCGAATCGCGTGATGAGGTCGATGCCACTCCGGCCCGCGAGCAGGTTCGCCCAGCCCTCGGCGACGGAGTTACCGACCGGGCTGACAAGCCCCAGGCCGGTGACGACGACGCGGCGTCGGCTCATGCCCGATCAGCCCTTCTGGTGGTTCGTGGCGTAGTCGATCGCCAGCTGCACGGTGGTGATCTTCTCGGCTTCCTCGTCGGGAATCTCGATGCCGAACTCGTCCTCGAGCGCCATCACCAGTTCCACGGTGTCCAGCGAATCGGCACCGAGGTCGGCCACGAAGGCCTTCTCGTTGGTGACGTCGGGTTCGGGCACGCCGAGTTGTTCGGCAATGATCTTCTTGACTCGCGCTTCGATATCGCTCATTGACTCCTCCAGGAGGCGGGACAGTTCAAACAGCCGGCGATTCTACCGGCGGGGCCAGCGCCGGAAACCGGCGCCGCGGCACGCGGATTCAGCCCATGTGCATGCCGCCGTTGACGTGCAGTTCAGTACCGGTGATGTAGGCCGCCTCGCGGCTGGCCAGGAAGACGACGGCATGCGCCACTTCTTCGGCCGCGCCCAGGCGACCGACGGGGATCTGCGCCAGCATGGCGGTCTTCACCGCGTCGGGCAGGCCGTGGGTCATGTCGGTGGCGATGAAGCCGGGGGCCACGCAGTTGACGGTGATGCTGCGGCCGCCGAGTTCGCGCGCCAGCGAACGCGTGAGGCCGGCCACGCCCGCCTTGGCGGCGGCGTAGTTCACCTGGCCGGCGTTGCCGATGGCGCCGACCACCGAGGTGATGTTGATGATGCGGCCGTAGCGCTGCTTCATCATCGGGCGCGTGGCGGCGCGGCAGGCGCGGAAGACGGCCTTCAGATTGGTGCCCAGCACGGCGTCCCAGTCGTCGTCGCTCATGCGCATGGACAGCGTGTCGCGCGTGATGCCGGCGTTGTTGACGAGCACGTGCAGGCCGCCGCGGGTCTTCACCAGGCGGTCGATGGCGGCGTCAAGCGCGGCGGCGTCGGTGACGTCCAGCACGATGCCTTCACAGCCTTCGTGCGCCGACAGCGCTTCGGTGATGGCGGCCGCGCCGGCTTCGCTGGTGGCGGTGCCGGTGACGCGGTAGCCGGCCGCGGCCAGCCCGGCAGCGATGGCGCGGCCGATGCCGCGCGAGGCGCCCGTGACCAGGGCGACCTGGGCTTCACTCATGCCAGCAGCTCCTGCGCGGCCTTGAGGCTCGCGGGGTCGAGCACCGTGGTCGACACGATGTCGGCCTCCACGCGCTTCACCAGCCCCGCCAGCACTTTGCCGGGGCCGCATTCGAAGACATGGGTGAGGCCGCGGGCGCGCAGCGCCTGCGTCACCTCCACCCAGCGCACGGGCCCGAAGGCCTGGCGGTAGAGTGCGTCGCGGATGGCGTCGGGGTCGGTCTGCACCGCCACGTCGATGTTGTTGACCACCGGGATGCGCGGCGAGACCAGGTTCACGGCGGCGAGCTTTTCGCGCAGCGCCTCGGCGGCCGGCTTCATCAGCGACGAGTGGAAAGGCGCCGACACGGCCAGCGGCAGCGCGCGCTTCGCGCCCATCGCCTTGAGCTTCTCGCAGGCCAGGTCCACGGCCGCCTTGCTGCCGGCGATGACGGTCTGCTTGGGGTCGTTGAAGTTGGCCGGCTCCACCACGCCGCCGCTTTCGGTGGCCGCGGCGGCGCAACCTTCGCGCACGGCGGCAGCGTCCAGGCCCAGGATGGCGGCCATCGCGCCCACGCCCACCGGCACGGCCTGCTGCATGGCCTGCGCCCGGAAGCGCACCAGCGGCAGCGCTTCGGCCAGCGTCAGCGCGCCGGCGGCCACCAGCGCGCTGTACTCGCCCAGCGAGTGGCCGGCCACGGCCGCCGGCTCGGCGCCGCCTTCAGTCCGCCAGGCCTGCAGGCAGGCGATGGCGGCGGTGAGCATCACCGGCTGCGTGTTGGTGGTGAGCTCCAGCGCTTCCTTCGGGCCTTCGTGGATCAGGCGGCCGATGTCCTCGCCGAGCG
>CAYREA010000471.1:0-2270 GCA_964423075.1 uncultured Rubrivivax sp.
GTTCGACCGCAGCTGGTACAACCGCGCCGGCGTCGAGCGCGTGATGGGCTTCTGCAACGACAACGAGTACGACGAGTTCCTGCGTCAGGCGCCGGAGTTCGAGCGCCACCTGGTGCGCTCGGGCGTGCGCCTCTTCAAGTTCTGGTTCTCGGTCAGCCGCGACGAGCAGCGCCGCCGCTTCAAGGAGCGCAAGGCGCATCCGCTCAAGCAGTGGAAGCTGTCGCCCATCGACATGGCCAGCCTGGACAAGTGGGACGACTACACGCGCGCCAAGGAAGGCATGTTCCTGCACACCGACACCTCCGACGCGGCCTGGACCGTGATCAAGAGCGATTGCAAGAAGCGCGCACGCCTGAACGCCATGCGCTACCTGCTGCAGCGCCTGCCCTACACCAACAAGGATCCGGCCGTGATCGGCACGGTGGACGGGCTGCTGGTGGGCCGCGCCTCGCTGATCAGCGGCCTGGCCGAGGAGTTCTCGCCGGGCAGCAGCGGCGCCTGATCCGCATCACCCAGCTCGCTGGAGTTCCGCCCACAGCGCCCGCAGCGGGCCCGCCAGGTCCACCTGCTGCGCAAAGCGCAGGCTGCGCTGCACGCTGCGCAGCTGGCGTGCCGGGTCGGCCAGAAGTTCCTGGCAGGCGGCCACCAGCCGATCGGTTTCGGCGAACACGATGCCCGAGCCGGCCGACCAGTCGGCCAGCGGCGAACATACCGAGGTCTCGCAGACGATGGGCACGCCCTGCACCACCGGCTGCAGGATGCGCGCCACCGGGAACAGCTTCGTCTCGTAGAAGTGCAGGTGCAGCACGAGGCGGGCGCGCAGGATGGCCGGTGTCAGCTCCCAGCCGAAGGAGCCGGCCACGGCCTCGACGTTCAGGCCGGCCTCGCGCAGGCTGGCCACCAGCTGCTCGCGGCGCGGGTTCATGGTGCCGTAGAACAGCACGTCCACCAGCGGGTCGGCCAGGCCGGGCGCCGCGAAGGCCACCGAAGGGCCGGGCACGATGGGGATCTCGTGCACGCGTTGGGTTTCGCCATTGCTGCGCTTGAGCCAGGCCACGTTCGACGCGTTGTAGTCAGCCACCATCCAGCGGCGCAGCGCGTCGGTGTAGCCGTGGCGCGTCCAGGGTGCGTCGCTGCCGAGCTGCTCCATGTTGAAGAGCACGGTCTCGCGCGGGTCGAGGCCGGCCACGAAGGCCTCCCAGCCGTCGGTGGGCACGAAGACGATGCTCGGCACGCCCGGCACGCTGCGGTTGAGCAGGTGCTCGCTGGCCACGCCGACGCGGCGCAGCGCGTCGCGCAGACACAGCGCCAGTTCGCTGAAGACGAAGGGGCGCGGCGCGTACGGATTGATCTCCACCACGTTCAGTCGTGCAGGCAGGCCGTCTGGCAGGGTCTCGGATGTGTCGGGGTTCACGGTGGGGCGATGCCGGCTGGGTTGGCCCGTGTTTATACTTCCGGGCTTCCGAGGAGCGTTGCAACCTTCGTCCTGAAGGCCAGGCTCGGAAAACATCATTGCAACAGCGCTCACCTGCACGAGACCTTCGTGGGTGAGATCAAGAACTCCCTACGTCCCTCGTACAGGTTCCTCAACTGTTGGAGCCCGACGATGAATGCCGTTCTGAAACCCCTGCACAACGACCAGTACGCCGTTGCCGATCTTTCCCTGGCCGATTGGGGCCGCAAGGAAATCAAGATCGCCGAAACCGAGATGCCCGGCCTGATGGCCATCCGCGAGGAATTCGCGGCCAAGCAGCCCCTGAAGGGCGCGCGCATCACCGGTTCGCTGCACATGACCATCCAGACCGCCGTGCTGGTGGAAACGCTGCAGGCCCTGGGCGCCGACGTGCGCTGGGCCTCGTGCAACATCTTCAGCACGCAAGACCACGCCGCCGCCGCGCTGGTGGTCAAGGGCACCCCGGTGTTCGCCTACAAGGGCGAAACCCTCGTCGACTACTGGGACTACACGCACCGCATCTTCGAGTTCGGCCCCAAGGACGCCAAGGGCGAAGGCCCGAACATGATCCTGGACGACGGCGGCGACGCCACGCTGCTGATGCACCTGGGCAAGAAGGCCGAGAAGGACCTGTCGGTGCTGGACAAGCCGGCCAGCGAGGAAGAAGAGATCCTCTTCGCCGCCATCAAGGCCAAGCTCAAGACCGACGCCACCTGGTACAGCCGCAAGGGCGCGCAGATCATCGGCGTGACCGAAGAGACCACCACCGGCGTGCACCGCCTGAAGGAAATGTCGGCCAAGGGCACGCTGATGTTCC
>CAYREA010000472.1:0-2267 GCA_964423075.1 uncultured Rubrivivax sp.
GCCTGTTCGGCCGGCCGACGCTGGAGCACAACTTCGAGACGCTGTACTGGGTGCGCACCCTCGTCGACAAGGGCGCCGAGTGGTTCGCCACCCAAGGCCGCCATGGCCGCAAGGGCCTGCGTTCCTTCTCGGTGTCGGGCCGCGTGGCGCGGCCGGGCGTGAAGCTGGCGCCGGCCGGCATCACCATCACCGAGCTGATCAACGAGTACTGCGGCGGCATGCAGGACGGGCACGCTTTTTATGCCTACCTGCCGGGTGGCGCCTCGGGGGGTATCCTGCCGGCCACCATGGGCGACATCCCGCTCGACTTCGACACGCTGCAGCCGCACGGCTGCTTCATCGGCTCGGCCGCGGTGATCGTGCTGTCCGACCAGGACACGGCTGTCGACGCCGCGCGCAACATGCTGCGCTTCTTCAAGCACGAGAGCTGCGGCCAGTGCACGCCCTGCCGCAACGGCACCGCCAAGGCCTCCGACCTGATCGAGAAGCCGAAGTGGGACCTGCCTCTGCTGGCCGAGCTGTCGGCCGTGATGCGCGATGCGTCGATCTGCGGCCTGGGCCAGGCCGCGCCCAACCCCATCGATTGCGTCGTGAAGTACTTTCCGCAGGAACTCGCATGAACGCCGGGGTGAACCACAAGGCCCTGCTGCCGCAAGCCCCGGCCATCGAGTTCACGCTCGACGGCCGCAAGGTGGCCGCGCGCGCCGGCCAGACGCTTTTCGAAGTGGCGGCAGAACAGGGCATCGATGTACCGCACCTGTGCCACAAGCCGGGCCTGGAGCCGGCAGGCAACTGCCGTTCCTGCGTGGTGGAAGTCGACGGCGAACGCACGCTGGCCGCTTCGTGCTGCCGCGCGCCCACCGCCGGCATGGTGGTCAAGACCGACAGCGAACGCGCGCGCCGCTCGCAGAAGCTGGTGGTGGAGCTGCTGCTGGCCGACCAGCCCGGCGCCGCGGCGGGCCAGTCGCCGTTCACGCGAAACAACGAGCTGATGGAATGGGCCGGCAAGCTGGGCGTCGGCAAGCCGCGCTTCGCCGCGCGCGAGGTGGTGGCCAGCGACCTGTCGCACCCCGCGATCGCCGTCAACCTCGACGCCTGCATCCAGTGCACACGCTGCCTGCGCGCCTGCCGCGACGAGCAGGTGAACGACGTCATCGGCCTGGCCTTCCGCGGTGAGCAGGCCAAGATCGTGTTCGACATGGACGACGCCATGGCGGCGTCCACCTGCGTGGCCTGCGGCGAATGTGTGCAGGCCTGCCCCACGGGCGCGCTGATGCCGGCGCGCGAAGCGGCGCTGCCGCTGCCCGACAAGCAGGTGAAGTCGATCTGCCCATTCTGCGGCGTGGGCTGCCAGCTCACCTACAACGTCAAGGACGACAAGATCCTCTTCGTCGAAGGCCGCGACGGCCCGGCCAACCACGGCCGCCTGTGTGTCAAGGGCCGCTACGGTTTTGACTACGCGCACCACCCGCAGCGCCTGACCAAGCCGCTGATCCGCCGCAAGGATGCGCCGCCCAAGAACGGCGACTTCGTGATGGACCCCGACCGCATCATGGACGTGTTCCGTGAAGCCAGTTGGGACGAGGCACTGGCCTTTGCCGGCGGCACGTTGAAGCAGATCCGCGACACCCACGGCAGCGCCGCGCTGGCCGGTTTCGGCTCGGCCAAGGGCAGCAACGAAGAGGCCTATCTCTTCCAGAAGCTGGTGCGCACCGGCTTCGGCAGCAACAACGTCGACCACTGCACGCGGCTGTGCCATGCGTCTTCGGTGGTGGCGCTGCTGGAAGGCATAGGCTCGGGCGCGGTGAGCAACCCGGTGATGGACGTGACGCAGGCCGAGGTGGTCATCGTCATCGGCGCCAACCCCTCGGTGAACCACCCGGTGGCGGCCAGCTTCATCAAGAACGCGGTGCGCGCGGGCACCAAGCTCATCGTCTGCGACCCGCGCCGCAGCGACCTGTCGCGCCTGGCGCACCGCTTCCTGCAGTTCCGCGCCGACACCGACGTGGCGATGCTCAATGCGCTGATGCACGTCATCGTGCACGAAGGCCTGGTCGACGAGGCCTTCATCGCCAGCCGCACCATCGGCTATGACGAACTGCGCAAGAACGTCGAGGCCTATTCGCCCGAGTTGATGGCGCCGATCTGCGGCATCCCGGCCGAGACGCTGCGCGAGGTGGCGCGGCTGTATGCCAGCTCACGCGCCTCGATGATCCTCTGGGGCATGGGCGTCAGCCAGCACGTGCACGGCACCGACAACGCGCGCT
>CAYREA010000473.1:0-2260 GCA_964423075.1 uncultured Rubrivivax sp.
TGATCCAGGCGCGGCTCTTGCCCTGCGCGTCGACCGTGCGGCGCAGCAGCAGCGTGTCGTCGGTGGCGAAGCCGGCTTCGTCCAGCCAGGCGGCCAGGGCCGGCGGGCTGTCGAATTCGGCGCTCACCTCGGCGCGCGCCGCGCCTTCGCGCACCATGCTTGCGTCGGCGCGCTGACCCAGGGCGAGTTGCAGCGCGTCGATGAGGATGGACTTGCCGGCGCCGGTTTCTCCGGTGAGCACGGTGAAGCCGCGCCCGAGTTCGATCTCGAGTTCGGCGACGATGACCACGTCGCGCAGGGTCAGGCGGCGCAACATCTCAGACCACGCCTTCGTACCAGCGCAGCTTGCGCCGCAGCGTGGCGTAGTAGCTCCAGCCGCGCGGATGCAGGAAACGCACCTTGTGCGCCGAGCGCCGCACCCGCACCTGGTCGCCGTGCATCAGGCTGGCCAGGGTGTGCATGTCGAAGTTGGCTGACACGTCCTTGCCGGCGACGATGCCGATGCGGATCTCGCCGCGATCCGGCAGCACGATGGGGCGGTTGCTGAGCGTGTGGCTGGCGATGGGCACCACCACCCAGCCGCCGATGGCCGGGTGCAGGATGGGCCCGCCGGCCGACAGCGCATAGGCCGTGCTGCCGGTGGGCGTGCCGACGATCAGGCCGTCGGCGCGGATGTTGGCGACGAACTCGTCGTCGACGTCGACACGCAGTTCCACCATGCTGGCGGTGGCGCCGCGGCTGACCACCACGTCGTTCAGCGACAGGCCTTCGAAGATGCGTTCGCCGTCGCGCCAGACGTCGCCTTCCAGCATGCTGCGCTGTTCTTCCTCGTAGTCGCCGGCCAGCATGGGGGCCAGCGCTTCCTTGTACTGGCCGATGGGCACGTCGGTGATGAAACCCAGGCGCCCCTGGTTGATGCCCACCAGCGGCACGCCGTAGCGCGACAGTTCGCGCGCGATGCCGAGCATGGTGCCGTCGCCGCCCACCACCACGGCGATGTCGCAGACCTTGGCCATGTCCGCGGGCGACAGCGATTCGAAGCCGGTGACGCCGGTGGCCGAGGCGGTGTCGCGCTCGAAGCTGACTTCCAGCCCGCGATCGACCAGGAAATAGGCGATCTCCTCCAGCACCGGGCGTATGCCCCGCGCCTGGTACTTGCCCACGATCACAGCGTGACGAAAGCCGCTTGGCATGCGGCGCATTACACCATAGGGCCCCCACCGAACAGACCCGCCGGCTGGGGCGTTCTTACAATGCGAGACCATGCTCGATGACCGCGCGCGTACTCTGCTGAAAACCCTGGTGGAGCGCTACATCGCCGACGGCACGCCCGTGGGCTCGCGCACGCTGTCGCGCACCTCGGGGCTGGACCTGTCGCCCGCCACCATCCGCAATGTGATGGCCGACCTGGAAGAGCTGGGCCTGATCGCCAGTCCGCACACCAGCGCCGGGCGCATCCCCACGGCGCGCGGCTACCGGCTCTTCGTCGACACCATGCTCACCGCGCGGCCCTTCGCGCTGGACGATCTTCAGCACGCCTCGCCCGACGTGGCCGCGGCCACCGCGCAGCTGCAGCCCGACCAGCCGCAGCGCGTGATCGCGCAGGCGGCGAGCCTCTTGTCCAGCCTGTCCAGCTTCGTGGGCGTGGTGACGGCGCCGCGCAAGGCCAGCGTCTTCCACCACATCGAATTCCTGCGCCTGGGCGACAAGCGCGTGCTGGTGATCCTGGTGGCACCCGACGGCGACGTGCAGAACCGTGTGATCTTCACCGCGCGCGACTACCAGCAGAGCGAGCTGATCGAGGCCACCAACTTCCTCAACGCCCACTACGCCGGCCTCACCATCGAAGAGGTGCGCGAGAAGCTCAAGCGCGAGATCGACGTATTGCGCGTGGAGATCGCCACCCTGATGCAGGCCGCGGTGCAGGCCGGCAGCGAGGTGCTGGCCGAGAGCACCGACAACGTGGTGGTCTCGGGCGAACGCAACCTGCTGACGGTGCAGGACTTCGGCAACGACATGGGCAGCCTGCGGCGCCTGTTCGACGTGTTCGAGCAGAAGACCGAGCTGATGCGCCTGCTCGACGTGAGCAGCCGCGCCGAGGGCGTGCGCATCTACATCGGCGGCGAAAGCCGTGTCGTGCCTTTCGAGGAACTGAGCGTGGTGACGGCGCCCTACGAGGTGGACGGGCGCGTGGTGGGCACGCTGGGCGTGATCGGCCCCACGCGCATGGCCTACGACCGCATGATCCAGATCGTGGACA
>CAYREA010000474.1:0-2259 GCA_964423075.1 uncultured Rubrivivax sp.
CGGGCATGCTGTATTCGCTGGTGGCGCTCGGCTTCGTGCTGATCTTCAAGGCCAGTGGCGTCTTCAACTTCGCGCAGGGCGCGATGGTGCTGTTTGCGGCGCTGGCGATGGCGCGCTTCGCGATGTGGCTGCCGGAGTGGCTGGGCTTCGAGAGCAAGGTGCTGGCCAACGTCCTGGCCTTCGGCGTGGCCATGGTGATCATGGTCGGCGTGGCCTGGATCATCGAACGGCTGGTGCTGAGCAAGCTCGTCAACCAGGAAGGCGTGACGCTGCTGATGGCCACCCTGGGCATCGCCTACTTCCTGGACGGCTTCGGCCAGACCGTGTTCGGCAACGACATCTACAAGATCGACATCGGCCTGCCCAAGGACCCGATCTTCATGTTCGAAAGCACCTTCCCGGGCGGCATCCTGGTCAACAAGGAAGAGCTGTACGCGGCGCTGATCGCCGCGGCGCTGGTGGCGGGCCTGAGCCTCTTCTTCCAGAAGACCGCCACCGGCCGCGCCCTGCGCGCGGTGGCCGACGACCACCAGGCCGCGCAGAGCATCGGCATTCCGCTGGCGCGCATCTGGGTCATCGTCTGGAGCGTGGCGGGTTTTGTCGCGCTGGTGGCCGGCATCATCTGGGGCAGCAAGCTGGGTGTGCAGTTCTCGCTCTCGCTGGTGGCCTTGAAGGCCTTGCCGGTGGTCATCCTGGGCGGGCTCACCAGCGTGCCGGGCGCCGTGATCGGCGGTTTGATCATTGGGGTGGGCGAGAAGCTGTCCGAGGCCTACATCGGGCCGATGGTGGGCGGCGGCATCGAGATCTGGTTCGCGTACGTGCTGGCGCTCGGTTTCCTGCTGGTGCGGCCGCAAGGCCTCTTCGGCGAGAAGATCATTGATCGGGTCTGAAGATGCTCTACCGCGAAAACGGCCAGTTCAAGACCTCGTACCGGGCCGACCAGCAGGTCTTCCCGATCAAGCAGGATCGCATCTTCATCGGCCTGCTGCTGACGGTGGTGCTGGTGCTGGTGCCGCTGTTCGCCAGCGAGTACCTGTTCCGCGCCATCTTCATACCCTTCCTCATCCTGTCGCTGGCCGCACTCGGCCTGAACATCCTGGTGGGCTACTGCGGCCAGATCTCGCTGGGCACCGGCGCCTTCATGGCGGTGGGCGCCTACGCGGCCTACAACGTGCAGGCGCGCATCGAGGGCATGCCGCTGATCGTGTCGCTCATCCTCGGCGGCGTGGCGGCCACGGTGGTGGGCGTGGCCTTCGGCATCCCTTCCCTGCGCATCAAGGGCCTGTACCTGGCTGTGGCCACCCTGGCGGCGCAGTTCTTCGTCGACTGGGCCTGCCTGCGCCTGAAGTGGGTGACCAACGATTCGAGCTCGGGCTCGGTCAGCGTGGCCAGCCTGCAGATGTTCGGCCTGCCCATCGAATCGCCGCAGGCCAAGTACCTGTTCTGCCTGGGCTTCCTGATCGTGTTCGCGGTGCTGGCCAAGAACCTGGTGCGCGGCCACATCGGGCGCGAGTGGATGGCCATCCGCGACATGGACGTGGCCGCCGCCGTCATCGGCATCCGCCCCGTGTACGCCAAGCTCACGGCCTTCGCGGTGAGCAGCTTCATCGTCGGCGTGGCGGGTGCGTTGTGGGCCTTCGTGCACCTGGGCAGCTGGGAGCCGGCGGCCTTCAACATCAATCGCAGCTTCGACCTGCTCTTCATGATCATCATCGGTGGCCTCGGTTCGATCATGGGCAGCTTCTTCGGCGCCGCTTTCATCGTGGTGCTGCCCATCCTGCTGGACAACGTGCCGCGTGCCCTGGGCATCCCCATCGACACGGCACTCGCCGCGCACCTGACGACCATGATCTTCGGCGCGCTGATCGTCTTCTTCCTCATCAAGGAGCCGCACGGCATCGCGCGGCTGTGGTCCACGGCCAAGGAGAAGCTGCGGCTTTGGCCTTTCCCCCATTAAGCAGTTGTTCACCCCGGAGACAAGACATGAAGTTCATCCCGATGATCGTGGCGGCGGCAACGCTGGTGGGCAGCGGCGCCGTGTTCGCGCAGGCCAAGGAGCAGTTCTTCCCGCTGCTGGTGTACCGCACGGGGCCCTATGCGCCCAACGGCACGCCCTGGGCCAACGGCAAGCAGGACTACATCAAGATGATCAACGCGCGTGATGGCGGCATCAACGGCGTGAAGATCACCTTCGAGGAGTGCGAGACGGGCTACGCCACCGACAAGGGCGTGGAGTGCTACGAGCGCCTGAAGGGCAAG
>CAYREA010000475.1:0-2247 GCA_964423075.1 uncultured Rubrivivax sp.
GATCTTCAGCTCTTACGGCGACAACATCACGCCACCGCACCAGGCGCTGGGCTGGCTCAAGGAAGTGTTTGCCACGACCGAGGACCTGGTGGCTGCCGGCCAGCGTGTCGTCTACTTGCTGCACAAGCAGGTGGGCCACCTCGGCATCTTCGTATCGGCGGGCGTGGCGCGGCGCGAGCACCGCGCCATCCTGCACCACGCCGGAACGATCCAGGACCTGGCGCCCGGCCTCTACGAGATGGTGCTCGACGATGCCGCCACGGGCGACGCAGCCACCGGCGCCCGCTTCGAAGCACGCCGCCTCGAAGATCTGCCGTTCGACGCCAACCCGGCGGGATTCGACCAGGTGCAGGCGCTGTCCGAGTCCGCCGAGCGTGCCTACGCGCAATGGGTCTCGCCATGGGTCCGCATGGCGGTCACGCCGGAAACGGCACGCGCGCTGCGCGAGCTGCATCCGATGCGGGTCAGCCGGCAGGTCTGGTCGGAAAAGGCGATGCCGGCCCTGACCTGGCTGCCGTGGACGCAGCAGTGGCTCGACCAGTGGGGTGCGCACGACCCGGATCGCACGGCCAACCCCTGGTACCAGCTGGAGCGCGTGGGTGCGGACGCGTGCGCTCAGGCCTGGGAGTCGTGGCGCACGAGCCGCGACCTGTGGGCCGAGGCGGTGTTCCAGCAGCTCTATGCCCGCTGACCGGCCGACCGACCATCACGAGGAGCCCCCATGAGAACCATCCCGCTGCCGGCGACATGCCGGCGTTTCGCGGCAACCGCGTGGCTGATGTTGTTGCTGGCCGTGATGCTGAGCCCGGCGCAGGCCCAGAGCCGATTGGAGCGGTCCGGCGTCACCCTCTACTGGGGGCTCGTGCCGGCCGCTGTCGTGGCGGACAAGCATGCGCTGGCCGAGCTGCACGGCGGTCCGCCCAAGGGCGGCGGCCAGGTGCACCACCTCGTCGTGGCGCTCTACGACAGCGCGAACGGCCGTCGCATCGAGGACGCGGTCGTGCGCGCGCAGCTCAGCGAAACCGGCATCGTCGACGAGCCAGCGAAGTACCTGCTGCCGATGAAGGTCAACGACCAGGCCAGCTACGGCCAGGTCTTCGGCGTGGCCAAGGAGGGTCCGTACCGCTTCCGGGTCTGGGTGCGGCTGCCGCAGCGCACCGACGAGATCGAGTTTGCGGTCCAGGCGTGGTCACCGCACCGCAACGAGCGCTGAGGGACGGGCCATGACCACCCCGAGGAAGCAATCCGGCACTGAATCAGGCCGCGCCTGGCCGATGTGGATCTTCTGGATCTTCGCCGGCGTCGCGCTGTTGCTGCTGGTGCTCGAGCACCGGGCCCACGTGCTCGGCTGGGGGCTGCACGCGCTGCTTGGGCTGTGCGTCGTGCTGCTGTACCTCGTGGTCCGCGCCGACAGCGGCGGCGGCGGGGACGGCCCGCGCTGACCGCCCGCGGGGCTTTCGCATCGACCAAGCAAGGAGGACTTCATGGAAGTGATTGATCTGGCGGGCCGCAAGGGCCTCGTGGTCGGCGTGGCCAACGCCGACAGTCTGGCCTGGTCTGCGGCGCGCCACTTCCGCAGCGCCGGCGCCGAGCTGGCTATGACCTACTACAACGAGAAGGCTCGGTCCTTCGTCGCGCCGCTCGCGGAGGAGGTGCAAGCGCAGCTCCTGCCGTGCAACGTGCTGCAGGACGGGCAACTTGAAGCGGTGTTCGACGCGCTGCGCGAACGCTGGGGGAAGATCGACTTCGTCTTCCACTCGATCGCATCGGCGCGCAAGGAAGACCTGCAGGGCCGCCTCACCGACTGCTCGGCCGCCGGGTTCGCCGAGGCGATGCTGGTGTCGTGCCACTCGTTGATCCGCATGGCGCGCCTGGCCGAGCCGCTCATGCGCGATGGCGGCAGCGTCACCACGGTGAGCTACTACGGCGCCGAGAAGGTGGTCGAGCACTACAACGTGATGGGACCGGTGAAGGCCGCCTTGGAGGCCTCGGTGCGCTATCTCGCGCACGAGCTCGGGCCAGCCGGCATCCGCGTCAACGCGGTCTCCGCGGGGCCGGTCCGCACCCGGGCCGCTTCGGGCATCACCCACTTCGACGAACTGCTCGACGAGGCCGCGCGCCGGTCGCCGCAGCGGCGTACCGTGGACGGCTGCGAAGTCGGCCGCGTGGCACTGCTGCTCGCCAGTCCCTATGCATCGGCGATCACCGGCGAAGTCGTGCACGTCGATGCCGGCTTCCATGTCGAAG
>CAYREA010000476.1:0-2240 GCA_964423075.1 uncultured Rubrivivax sp.
CAGGCCGCTCAGCGGTAACAGCGCCCACTCCGGCGCCATCACGTAGAACGGGTTCTTGGCTTTCGCGGGAGGGACCAGCAGCATCGCGCCCTGGCCGAAGTAGTTCAGCAGCAGCGCCGGCATGACCACCGCGAACCAGGCCAGACGGATGGGCTTCTTGCCGAAGTGGCCGAGATCGGCGTACAGCGCCTCGGCGCCGGTGACGCACAGCACCACCGCGCCCAGCGCGGCGAAGGCCATGCCCGGGTGCGCCACGAGGAAGCCCAGGGCGTGGTGCGGCGACAGCGCCACCAGCACCTGCGGGTGCGCCACGATGTGCGGCACGCCCAGCGCCGCCAGCACCACGAACCACAGCAGCGTCACCGGCCCGAAGGCGCGACCGACGGTCGCGGTACCGAAGCGCTGGCCTGCGAACAGCACCGTGATGATGATCAGGCTCAGCGGCACCACGTAGCGATGCAGCGCCGGTGCCGCCACTTCCAGGCCCTCGACGGCGCCCAGCACGCTCACCGCCGGCGTGATGACGCCGTCGCCGAAGAAGATGGCGGTGCCGAAGATGCCCACCAGCAGCAGCCGGCGGCGCAGTGCGGGCCTGTCCTTCACGGCCTGCGAGGCCAGCGCCAGCATGGCGATGAGACCCCCCTCGCCGTGGTTGTCGGCGCGCAGGATCAGCACCACGTACTTGAACGAGACGATGACCGTCAGCGTCCAGAAGAAGAGCGAGAGGATGCCGAGGATGTTCTCCGGCGTCAGCGGCACGCGGCCGTGCGCGAAGACTTCCTTCATCGCGTACAGCGGGCTGGTGCCGATGTCGCCATAGACGACGCCGATGGCAGCCAGGGTCAGCGCGGCCAGCGCTCCGGGGGTCTTGGGGTCTCGGTCGGCGCTCATGGGCGGGTCAGCCGCGCATTCTGCACTGTCGGCGTGACCACGGTGCCTTTGCCCGTCCGGCCGCAGGCCCGGGCAGGCTGCGCTCAGTCGTAGCTCTCGGCCTCGGGGTCGGTGGCCTCCAGCTCGTAGGCCGCCGCCAGCATGGCCAGGCGGCCGATGACGCCGTACATGTAGAAGCGGTTGGGCGCGCTGGCGCCGGGCTTGGCGCCCGGCCTGGGCAGCTGCGTGCTGCCGGCGAAGGCCAGCGGCACGTAGCGCGAGCCCGGGGCGCACAGGTTCTCGTCGGCCGCACGTTCGGCGTGCACGCGGTAGAAGCCGCCGACGACGTAGCGGTCGATCATCACCACCACCGGCTCGGCCACGGCGTCATGGATGCGCTCGGCCGTGGCCACGCCTTCCTGCACGATGAGCTCGCTGAGCGTCTCGCCCTCGCGCACGAGGCCTGTGCGCGTGCGCAGCAGGCCCTGCACGTCGTCCAGTTCCTTCACGTCGCGCACCGTCAGGATGCCGGCCCCGGCCACGTTGTCGGCCTTGACCACGACGAAGGGCTTCTCGTTGATGCCGTATTCCTTGTACTTGCGCCGCACCTTGGTCAGCAGGGCATCGACATGGCCGCGCAGCGCCTCCACGCCCGCGGGCGTGTCCAGGCGCGCTTCGCCGCAAGGCGCGTGCATGGGGTTGATCAGCCACGGGTCCATGCCCAGCAGCTTGGCGAATTTCTTGGCCACTTCCTCGTAGCTCTGGAAGTGGCGGCTCTTGCGCCGCACCGACCAGCCGGCGTGCAGCGGCGGCAGCAGGTACTGCTCGTGCAGGTGCTGCAGCGAGCGCGGCACGCCCGCCGTGAGGTCGTTGTTGAGCAGGATGGTGCAGGGGTCGAAGTCCTTCAGCCCCAATCGGCCACGCTTGCGCAGCAGCGGCTCCAGGATCAGCTCGCCGCCTTCGGGCAGCGCCAGCGGCGTGGGGCCGGTGAGCTCCGCATCCAGCGAGCCCAGGCGCACGTTCAGGCCGGCCTGGGTGAAGACCTCCACCAGGCGCTGCAGGTTCTGCAGGTAGAAGCTGTCGCGCAGGCGCGCGTCGGGCACCAGCAGCAGATTCTTGGCCTCGGGGCAGATCTTCTCGATGGCTGCCATCGCCGCCTGCACCGCCAGCGGCAGCATCTCAGGCGTGAGGTTGTTGAAGGTGTCCGGGAACAGCTGCGTGTCCACCGGCGCCAGCTTGAAGCCGGCATTGCGCAGGTCGGCCGACGTGTAGAACGGCGGCGTGTGCTCCATCCATTCGAGCCGGAACCAGCGCTCAATGGCGGGCATGGACTCCAGGATCCGCTGCTCGAGTTCGTTGATCGGGCCGGT
>CAYREA010000477.1:0-2234 GCA_964423075.1 uncultured Rubrivivax sp.
CGCTCGGTGATGCTGTTCCTGATCCACAGGCGCAACCCCGAGCTGACCTACAAGGGCGGGCAGGAGCCGATCGTGCATCTGGAAGCCGACTTGTATGACGCCGTGGCGTGGGCGCAGGCCAACGGCAGGCGTTGGGCTTTCACGCTGTCCAACGCGGGCTCGTACTACTTCGAGGATCGGGCCGATCTGGCCCAGCTTGACCAGATTGACTGGACCGCCGTGGCCACAACGCAATGGCCGGCTGTGAAGGAACGCAAGCAGGCCGAGTTCCTGGTGGAGCAGAGCTTCCCGTGGCACTTGATCGAGCGCATCGGCGTGTACTCTGGGGCGATCAATGCCCAGGTGGCGCACGCCATGCCCGTGGGCGGGCACCGGCCCCCGGTGGCCGTGCTGCCGGCCTGGTACTACTGACAAGGAGACCGCAATGATCGAACTGACCAGCGGCGACATCTTGAAGGACGATTCCGACGCGATCGTCAACACCGTCAACTGCGTGGGCATCATGGGCCGCGGCATCGCGCTGCAGTTCAAGAACGCCTGGCCCGAGAACTTCAAGGCCTACGAGGCGGCCTGCAAGCGCGAAGAGGTGCAACCCGGCCGCATGTTTGTGTACGAGGTGGGCCAGCTGACGACACCGCGCTTCATCATCAACTTCCCCACCAAGCGGCACTGGAAGGGCAAGAGCCGCATGGAGGACATCGATTCGGGCCTGACGGCGCTGGTGAGCGAGATTCGCGCGCGCGGCATCCGGTCGGTGGCCATTCCTCCGCTGGGCAGCGGCCTGGGCGGGCTGGAGTGGGGCGACGTTCGGCCCCGCATTGAGGCCGCCTTGAGCGAGCTGCCCGACGTGCGCGTGCGCATCTATGAACCCAAGGGCGCGCCGGCGTCCGACGTGATGCAGCACAGCCGCGAGGTGCCCACGATGACGGCGGGCCGTGCGGCGCTAGTGGAGCTGATGGGCCGCTACATCCGCGGCCTGCTCGATCCGACGATCACGCTGCTGGAAGTGCACAAGCTGATGTACTTCATGCAGGAGGCCGGCGAGCCGCTGCGGTTGAAGTACGTGAAGGCGCCTTATGGTCCCTATGCCGAGAACCTGCGGCATGTGCTGCTCGCCATCGAGGGGCACCTGGTGGCAGGGTATGCCGACGGCGGCGATGCGCCCGACAAGCCGCTGACGCTGGTGCCCGGCGCGGTGGACGATGCCAATGCCTTCCTGGAAGCCAATGCGAGCACGCGCGAGCGCTTCGACCGTGTGGGCCGGCTGGTGGAAGGCTTCGAGACACCCTTCGGCCTGGAGTTGCTGGCCACGGTGCATTGGGTGGCTCGGCACGAGAGCCAGGCCCAGAGCCCGGCGGACGTGGTGGAGCGCACCTATGCCTGGAACGAGCGCAAGCGGCAGTTCACGCCGCGGCAGATCGGCATTGCGCTGAAGGTGTTGTCGCAGCAGGGGTGGATAGCGCCGATGCGGGCCGGGGAGGCAGCCGCGTGAGATTGCACTTTGAGGCTGACCTGCCGTACCAGCAAGCCGCCATCGAGGCGGTGTGTGACTTGTTCCGAGGGCAGGAGGTCTGCCGCACCGAGTTCACGGTAACGGTGCGTGCCGCCCGGCCTGGCAGCGACACGGCCGCCGCGCAAGGCGCGCTGGAAGGCATGTTGGCCACCGAACAGGGTGGCATCGGCAACCGGCTGACGCTGCTGGACGACGAGATCGAAGGCAACCTGCGCAGCGTGCAGCTGCGCAACGGCGTGCCGTCGACCACGAAGCTGTCGCCCGACTTCACGGTGGAGATGGAAACGGGCACGGGCAAGACCTACGTGTACCTGCGCACGGTGTTCGAGCTGAACCGTCGCTATGGCTTCACCAAGTTCGTGGTCGTGGTGCCGTCTGTCGCCATCAAGGAGGGCGTGAACAAGACGCTGCAGATCACCCGCGAGCACTTCGAGGCGCTGTATCCGGGCGCCAAGGGTTACGAGTTCTTCCAGTACGACTCGGCCAAGCTCGGGCAGGTGCGCAACTTCGCCACCAGCCCGAACATCCAGGTCATGGTGATCACGGTCGGCGCCATCAACAAGTTCGGCGACGAACAGGAAGCCGCTGCGGAAGAGGCCGACGAGGCGTTGCGCCGCGAGAGGAGCAAGAACGTCATGTACCGCGCCAGCGAGAAGACGGGCGGCGAGAAGCCCATCGACCTGGTGCGGCAGACGCGGCCGATCCTGATCGTGGACGAGCC
>CAYREA010000478.1:0-2231 GCA_964423075.1 uncultured Rubrivivax sp.
CTGGTGCCGCCCAAGCGCTCGCACAGCAAGGCCGCGCAGGGCGGCATGCAGGCCAGCCTGGGCAATGTCATCAAGGGCGAAGGCGACAACGAGGACGTGCACTTCGAAGACACCGTGCGCGGCAGCGACTGGGGTGCCGACCAGGACGTGGTGCGCATGTTCGTCAACACGGCGCCCAAGGCCGTGCGCGAACTGGCCGCCTGGGGCGTGCCCTGGAGCCGTGTGCGCCAGGGCGACCGCGAGGTCGTGATCAACGGCCGCAAGGTCACCATCACCGAGAAGGCAGCGGCGCACGGCACCGTGGCGCAGCGCGACTTCGGCGGCACGAAGAAGTGGCGCACCTGCTACGTGAGCGACGGCACCGGCCACGCCATGCTGCAGGCCGTGGGCGACCACGCCATCGGCGACGGCATCACGATCCACGAACGCACGGAAGCGATTGCGCTCATCCACGACGGCGTGCGCTGTTACGGCGCCATCGTGCGCAACCTGGTCACGGGCCAGCTCGTCGCCTACGTCGCCAAGGCCACGGCCATCGCCGCCGGCGGTGCCGGGCGCCTGTACCGCGTGACCACCAACGCCACCATCTGCGAAGGCATCGGCCACGCCATCGCGCTGGAGACCGGCGTCGTCTCGCTCGGCAACATGGAAGCGGTGCAGTTCCACCCCACCGGCATCTTCCCGGCGGGCATCCTGGTCACCGAAGGCTGCCGCGGCGACGGCGGTTTGCTGCGCGACGTGAAGGGCCACCGCTTCATGCCCGATGTCGAGCCCGAGAAGAAGGAGCTGGCCAGCCGCGACGTGGTGAGCCGGCGCATGGAAGAGCACATCGCCAAGGGCCTGGGGGCGCAGAGCCGCTTCGGCCCGCACCTGTGGCTGGACATCACGCAGCTGGGCGCGCACCACATCCAGCACAACCTGCGCGAGGTCTACGAGATCTGCCAGCACTTCATGGGTGTCGACCCGGTGAAGGACTGGATCCCCGTGCGCCCGGCGCAGCACTACACGATGGGCGGCGTGCGCACCATGCCCAGCGGCCAGAGCCCCACGCTCAAGGGCCTGTTCGCCGCCGGCGAGGCCGCCTGCTGGGACATGCACGGCTTCAACCGCCTGGGCGGCAACTCGGTGGCCGAGACGGTGGTGGCCGGCATGATCGTCGGGGAGCGGATTGCCGACTTCTGCGACCACGAAGACCTGAACGTGCCGCTGGGCCTGGTGAAGGAAGCGCTGCAGCGTGAACAGGCCATGCTCGCCGGGCTCATCCTCGGCAGCGGCGCCGAGCGCGCCACCGAGCTGCGCGCCGCCATGCAGGCCATCATGACCGAGAAGGTCGGCATCTTCCGCCACGGCGACAAGCTGGCGCAGGCGGTGGACGAGCTGCAGCAGTTGCTCAAGCGCAGCCGCCACATCGGCGTGCCCTACAAGGCCGACGGCGCCAACCCCGAGCTGGTGGCCGCCTACCGCACGCAGAAGATGCTGAAGGTGGCGCTGACGGTCGCTTATGGCGCGCTGGTGCGCACCGAAAGCCGCGGCGCGCACTACCGCCAGGATTACCCGCGCCGCGACGACGGTGCCTGGCTCAAGCGCACCCTGGCGACCTGGCGCGACCCCGCACACACGCTGCCGACGCTGGCCTACGAACCCCTCGACGTGATGCGCATGGAACTGCCGCCCGGCTGGCGCGGCTACGGCGCACGCGACTACGTCGACCACCCCGACACCGCCCGCCGCAGCGCCGAGGTGGCCGCGCTGCGCAGCACGCTGGCGGGCGCCAACCGCTACGCCGTGCAGGCCGCTTTGCTGCCCTATGAACACCTGCTGCCCGAGCGCCTGCGCGGCCACAACGAACGCATCGACGAAGCGCTGCCACAGATGGCTGCCGCGGCCTGAGCCCCGCACACGGAACCCACCATGAACGCCCCCACCGAACTCAAGAACCTCGAACAACCCGGCCAGGCCGGCTGTGCCGACCCCGCCTGCGGCTGCGGCCGCCGGCCGCTGCCGGCCAACGCCCGCGCCAGCGCCGAAGCCCGCCCCACGCGCACGCTGCAGATCCAGGTGCTGCGCTACAACCCACACGACAAGGCCGACCGCCCGCACCTGCAGACCTACGCCCTGCAGGAAGCCGAGGGCATGACGCTCTACATGGCGCTGAGCGAACTGCGCGAGACGCAGGACCCGTCGCTGCAGTTCGACTTCGTCTGCCGCGCCGGCATCTGCGGCAGCTGCGC
>CAYREA010000479.1:0-2230 GCA_964423075.1 uncultured Rubrivivax sp.
AGGAGCCGGCGAGCACGATGTCGCCGGCGCCGAGGTGTTCGCCGTAGGGCGCGATCCTGTTCGCCAGCCAGGCGATGCCGTTGCCGGGATGGTTCAGCACGCCGGCGGCGAGGCCCGTCTCCTCGACGACGCCGTTCTTGTGCAGCAGCGCGCCGCACCAGCGCAGGTCGACATCGGCCGGCCGCACCGGGCGGCCGCCGAGCACGATGCCGGCGTTGGCGGCGAAGTCGCTGATGGTGTCCTGCACCTTGCGCATCTGCTTCGTGTCGCGGTCGAACTGCTCGATGCGTGCGTCGATGATCTCGATGGCCGGGCTCACCAGTTCGGTGGCGGCCAGCACGTCGTACAGCGTGACGCCGGGGCCCTTCAGATCGCGGCCGAGGATGAAGGCGAGTTCGACCTCGACACGCGGCGCGATGAAGCGCTCGAAGGGGATGTCGCCGCCGCCGGCGAAGAACATGTCGTCCATCAGCGGCGCGAAGTCGGGTTCGTCGATCTGGCTGGCCTGCTGCATGGCGCGCGAGGTCAGGCCGATCTTGCGGCCCTTCACCACCCGGCCGTCGGCCTGTTCCAGTTGCACCCAGGCGCGCTGCACGGCGTAGCCGTCGTCCACCGTCATGGCGGGGAAGCTGCCGCTGAAGTGGCGCAGCTGCGTGCGGCTCTTGCGCGCCATGTAGAGCTCGCGCGCCAGGGCCTGGATCGTGGCGTCGTCGAGCATGGATCAGGGCTTCGCGAACAGCGCGTGCAGGTTGCCGACCTTGGCGTCGAAGACCTCGTGGCCTTCGTCGATCTGCACCGTCAGGCCCACGGCGCGGCGCGCCAGCACGGGCGCGAAGAGCGCCTGCACGGCCGCTGTGACCGCCTCGCCGGCCGCCTGTTTCGTGGCTACGCTGCGGCCCTGGGCCATGCGGATGTTGAAGTAGACGAAGGCCGCGTCGTGGCTGCCATCGGCCACGGCGTGGTGCGCAGCGGGAATCGCGAAGACCCGCGTGCCGCCGGTGGGATAGACGGGAGCGCCGTTCTCGTCGCGCACCGCGAGCATGGCGTCGCACAAGGCGCGGCAGGTCGCGCCCCACTCAAGCTCGTGTTCGAGGTTCGGCGTGTAGAGGATGACGAGGTGCGGCATGGCTCTACAGGCGAGACCCGCCGCGGCCACCGGCACTGGCCACCGCGGCCGGCACCGCAACGCCGCTCTGCGGCGTCACCGGGAACACGGCGTTGACTTGCCCCGTGCCCGAGGCGCCGAAGTAGGGCGTGATGACTTCCACCGGCGCATCGTAGCCACTCCAGCCCAGGGCGCCCAGCAGCATGGCCGTGTCGTGCATGAAGCCCTCGCCGTGGCCCTTGGCGGCGTACTCGGGCAGCATGCCGCAGAAGTCGGCCCACTCGGCGCCTTGCCACATGCGCAGCACCTGCTGGTCGAGCTTTTCCAGGAAGGGGCTCCAGATGCGGAAGGCGTAGTCCGGCGCCTGGCCGTTCTGCGCAAAGCGGTGCGAAAGCGAACCGCTGGCCAGGAAGGCCACCGTGCCGTCGTAGTGTTCTTCCACCGCGCGGCGCAGCGCCCAGCCCAGGCGCGCGCTGTCGTCGAGGTAGTGCGCCATGCACAGCGCCGACACCGACACGCACTTGAAGTGCCGGTCGGCGTTCATGTAGCGCATGGGCACGATGGTGCCGTACTCGGGGCCCAGGGTCGTGGCCGGGTGGGCCAGGGTTTCGACGCCCATCTCGCACGCCGTGCGCGCCAGCAGCTGGCCCAGTTCGGGATTGCCGGGTATGTCGTAGGGCAGGTTGCTGATGAAGTGCGGCAGCTCGTTGCTGGTGTAGGTGCCGGAGAATCGTGCCGCGCAGTTCAGGTGGTAGCCGGCGTTGACGAGCCAGTGGGTGTCGAACACGACCAGCGTGTCCACACCCAGTTCACGGCAGCGGCGCGATATCTCGCGGTGGCCCTCGATGGCGTCGGCGCGCGTGCCGAAACGCGGGCCGGGCAACTCGCTCAAATACATCGAAGGCACATGCGTCACCTTCGCGGCCAGAGCGAGCCGGCCCATCGCTACACGCCCCAGCGCGGGATCGGATGCCCGCCCAGGCTCACGGCTACGTTCTTCGGCTCCAGGAACACCTCATAGCTCCAGGTGCCGCCCTCGCGCCCCACGCCGCTGGCCTTGGTGCCGCCGAAGGGCTGGCGCAGGTCGCGCACGTTCTGGCTGTTGACGAAGCACATGCCGGCCTC
>CAYREA010000480.1:0-2205 GCA_964423075.1 uncultured Rubrivivax sp.
GTCGAAGTGTCTGCCTGCGTGAACGGCTGAAACAATTTTTGGACTTGAGTCGGGGGCCTTGAGCAGTTCGTAGCCGGGGATGGAGAGTTCACCGCCCAGGTTGAAGAGCTCGTGCTGGATCACCACCAGCAGCTCGCGCACGTCGGCCGGCAGCGGCTCGGCCAGCAGCACGCCCAGGCCCGAGTTCAGCTCGTCGACGTCGCCCATCGCCATCACGCGCAGGTGGCTCTTGGGCACGCGCGTGCCGTCGCCCAGGCCGGTGCTGCCGTCGTCTCCGGTGCGGGTGGCGATCTGGGTCAGGCGGTTGCTCATGAATCGGCTTCGGGCGGTGGGGCCGCCATTGGAACACCGGCGGCGCGCAGGCGCAGTGCCGTCAGCTGGTCACCCCACCACAGGCCCATCATGCGCAGGAAAGCGGGTACGGCCTGGCCGTGGCGCACCGGGTGGTCGGCGCGGATCGCGGCCCAGCCGCGGTGCACCACGGTGACGTGGGTGGATGCGCCGACGGCCTTGAACAGCACCTCGACCTCGGTCTCTTCGTGCGGCGCGAAGTTGACGGCGCGCCAGCCCAGCACCAGGCGGCGCGGCGGGTCCCACACACGTGTGCGGCCCATCTCGACGACGCGTTCGCCATCGGGCGTGTCGAAGGACTCGAACAGGCGCCCGCCGGGGCCGGGCTCGATGCAGACGATGCCGGCGTCACCCGGCGCGTTGCGGAAGCGCCGACCGCGCCGCCACCACAGGTTCACCTCCTGGGTGAAGACGCGGAAGGCGTCTTCCGGTGCCAGTGCCACGCTGACGGTGGCACGCGCCTCGTCGCCGGCGCTCATCGTTTCTTCCTCGGTGTGGCGCGGGCTTCGGCATGGGCCTTGAAGGCCTGCAGCTGGTCGCCCCAGAAGGCCTCCAGCTCGGCCAGCCAGCGGTGCAGCGGCGCCAGCGCCTGCGGCTGCAGGTGGTACAGGCGCACGCGGGCGTCGTGCTCGGGCTCGTCGTCGGCGATCAACCCGCCCTGCTTCAGCACGCGCAGGTGGCGGCTGAGCGAGGGCGGCGTCATGCCGAGCTGCGCTGCCAGCTCGCCGGCACGGTGCGGGCCGCGCGCCAGCAGGCGCACGACGGCGCGGCGCGTGGGGTCGGCCAGGGCGGAGAAGGCCGCGCCCAGCGCGGCGTCGGCGGGCTCAACCACGGATGCGCTGGCTGAACCACCAGAGATGGCCTTGGGGGTCGACGCAGCCGTAGCTGCGGTCGGCCCAGTAGTCGTCGCCGTAGTCGTGCAGCTCGGGTTCGGCAACGACCTTGGCGCCCTTGCTGCGCGCCAGGGCGCAGTGTGCGTCGACGTCGTCGACATAGACCATCAGGCTCTGGGTGTTGCCACCGGCAGCCTGCGGGCTGATGCAGTCGGTGTCGAAGCGGCGCGTGTCGCCGAAGCGCGGCTCGCACACCATGATGACGCCGTCGCCGTAGGTGAGCTCACTGTGTTCGACACGCCCGCCTTCACCTTCCACCTTCAGCCGCAGCTCGAAGCCGAAGGCCTCGCACAGCCAGTCGATCACGGACGCGGCGTCGCGGTAGTAGACGCCGGACGAGATACGGGGCCAGCCGGGCGGGGTGGGTTTCATCATGAAGTCCTGGGTTGCTATGGCTGCGCACGATGCCAACATTTGACAGTTGTGTCAACTATTGACCGTGCGGGCTTCGCGCAGCCCAGGCGCGGCGGCTGGCCTACGATGCGGGCCTCACGGAGACAAGACCATGAACGCACCCCTGCCCGGCCATGTGCTGCCCGCGGCCCCGATACGCCCTGTGCCCCCTGCCATGCTGGCCGCGCTGCAGCAGCGTTTCGGCGAGCGCTGCAGCAGCTCGGCCGCGGTGCGCGAACAGCATGGCCGCGGTGAATCGGTGTACGACGCCGCGCCGCCCGAGGCCGTGGTGTTCTGCGAAAGCACCGACGAGGTGGCCTTCGTCGTGACGCAGGCCGCCGCGCATGCGGTGCCCGTCATCCCCTTCGGCGTGGGCTCGTCGCTGGAAGGCCACCTGCTGGCCGTGCAGGGCGGCGTGAGCATCGACCTGTCGCGCATGAACCGCATCGTCGCCCTCAACGCCGAGGACCTGACGGTGACGGTGGAAGCCGGCGTCACGCGCGAGCAGCTCAACCGCGAGATCCGCGACACGGGACTGTTCTTCCCCATCGACCCCGGCGCCAACGCC
>CAYREA010000481.1:0-2188 GCA_964423075.1 uncultured Rubrivivax sp.
GGTTGCCGCGGCTGTCCAGGATCTCGCGGCCGACGATGTCGACGATGGCGCTCATGTTCGAAGTCTCGTGGGTGGTGTGAATCGAAGGTGCGTTCAGACGGGGGCGGAGACGCCCTCGACCAGCACCATGTTGAAGTAGGCGGTGGCGCCCTGGCGCAGCGGCTTGACGCGAGCCACGTAGTCGCCGTTCTCGTAGAAGGCCTTGGCCTGCTCGTAGCTGGGGAAGCGCAGCATCGCCACGCGGTGCGGGTTCCAGTCGCCTTCCAGCGTCTCGTGGCGGCCGCCGCGCACGACGTACTCGCCGCCGAAGGCCTTGATCGTGGCCGGCGCCTCGGCCATGTACTGCTTGTACTGCTCCATGTCGGTGATGTGCATGGAGACGATGAGGTACGCAGGGACCGTCATGGCGGGTTCTTCAGCAGGAGAAGTCGTTTTCGAGCAGCGGATGCGCCTTGACCACGCGGTCCAGAGCGAGCAGCTGCTCCAGCAGCGCCTTCATGTGCTTCAGCGGCACGGCGTTGGGGCCGTCGCACAGCGCGTTGCGCGGGTCCGGGTGGGTTTCCATGAAGACGCCGGCGATGCCCGCGGCGATGGCGGCCCGCGCCAGCACCGGCACGAACTCGCGCACGCCGCCGGAGCTGGTGCCGTTGCCGCCGGGCAGCTGCACGCTGTGCGTGGCGTCGAAGACCACGGGCGCGTTCGTGTCGCGCATGATGGCCAGGCTGCGCATGTCCGACACGAGGTTGTTGTAGCCGAAGCTCACGCCACGCTCGCAGGCCATGAAGTTGTCTTCCTCCAGGCCGGCCGCGCGCGCGGCGGAACGGGCCTTGTGGATGACGTTCTTCATGTCGCCCGGGGCCATGAACTGGCCCTTCTTGATGTTCACCGGCTTGCCGCTGCGCGCCACCGCCTGGATGAAGTCGGTCTGCCGGCTCAGCAAGGCCGGCGTCTGCAGGACATCGACCACGGCGGCCGCCGCGGCCACCTGGGCTTCGTCATGCACGTCGGTGATGACAGGTACCTGCAACTCACGCCGTACCGTCGCCAGGATCTCCAGGCCGCGTTCGGTGCCCAGGCCCCGGAAGCCGCTGTCGCTGCTGCGGTTGGCCTTGTCGTAGCTGCTCTTGAAGATGAAGGGGATGCCCAGCGCCGAAGTGATCTCCTTCAGGTGCCCGGCGGTGTCCATCTGCAGCTGCTCGCTCTCGACCACGCAGGGCCCGGCGATCAGGAAGAAGGGCTTGTCGATGCCGACGTCGAATCCACACAGCTTCATGCCACCGCCTTCACAGGTTCCAGGCGACGCGCCTGATGTTCGAGCGCCGCCTTCACGAAACTCGCGAACAGCGGGTGCCCACCCCAGGGCGTGCTCTTGAACTCGGGGTGGAATTGCACGCCCATGAACCAGGGGTGCATGTCGCGCGGCAGTTCGACGATCTCGGTGAGCTTCTCGCGCTGCGTCAGCGCGCTGATCACGAGGCCGGCCTGCTGCAACCGATCAAGATAGTTGACGTTCGCTTCGTAGCGGTGGCGGTGGCGTTCGGTCACCACCGGGCCGTAGATCTGGTGTGCCAGCGTGCCGGGCTTCACATCGCTGCTCTGCGCGCCCAGGCGCATCGTGCCGCCGAGATCGCTGCTGGTGCTGCGCTTCTGGATGGAGCCGTCGCGGTCCTGCCACTCCTCGATGAGGGCGATCACGGGGTGCGGCGAATCGGGTTCGAACTCGGTGCTGTTGGCGTCGGCGAGCCCGGCCACGTGGCGCGCGTATTCGATGGTGGCCACCTGCATGCCCAGGCAGATGCCCAGGTAGGGAATGCGGTGCTCGCGCGCGAACTGGGCGGCGACGATCTTGCCTTCGATGCCGCGCTTGCCGAAGCCGCCGGGCACCAGGATGGCGTCGAAGCCCGCCAGCTGCGGCACCGTTGCGGAAGTCAGCGACTCGGCGTCGACGTACTCGATCTCCACCTTGGCGTGGTTGTGGATGCCCGCGTGGCGCAACGCCTCGTTGAGCGACTTGTAACTGTCCGACAGGTCGGTGTACTTGCCGCACATGGCGATCTTCACCGTCGCCTGCGGGTGCTCGACCTCGTTCACCAGCGTGTCCCAGCGCTTCAGGTCGGCGGGCCGCGTGAGCAACTGCAGCTTCATGCAGATCAGCTCGTCCAGGCCCTGCTCGTGCAGCAGGCGCGGC
>CAYREA010000482.1:0-2187 GCA_964423075.1 uncultured Rubrivivax sp.
GGCCCGCTGCTCAACCTGCGCGGCGAGGTGGTGGGCATCAACTCGCAGATCTACAGCCGCTCGGGCGGCTTCATGGGCATCAGCTTCGCGATCCCCATCGACGAAGCGCAGCGCGTGTCCGAGCAGCTGCGCACCAACGGGCGCGTGATCCGCGGCCGCATCGGCGTGGAGATCGGTGCCGTCGCCAAGGAAGTGGCCGAGTCCATCGGCCTGGGCGCGGCGCGCGGTGCGTCGGTGGTGCGCGTCGAGAAGGACGGCCCGGCCGACAAGGCCGGCATCGAGGCCGGCGACGTCATCACCAAGGTCGATGGCAAGGCGGTGGAGCGCTCGGGCGACCTGCCGCGCCTCATCGGCAACATCAAGCCGGGTAGCAAGAGCACGCTGCAGGTGTTCCGCCGTGGCGCGAACAAGGACATCGCGGTGACGGTGGGCGAGTTCGAGGCCGACAAGCCGGTGCGCCGTGCCGCCAGCGAGCCCTCGCCGGCCCCGCAGAGCGCCAAGACGGCGCTGGGCCTGACGGTGTCGGACCTGGGCGATGCCCAGAAGAAGGAACTGCGCCTGCGCGGCGGTGTGCGCGTGGACGCGGTGGACGGCGCCGCGGCACGCGCCGGCATGCGCGAGGGCGACGTCATCCTGTCCATCGACAACGCCGAGGTGGCCGATTCCAAGCAGTTCGCCGCGGCGGCCGCGAAGGCCGACAAGGGCAAGCCGATCAGCGTGCTGGTACGGCGCGGCGACTGGACCAACTACGTGATCATCCGGCCCGCCAAATAGAGCGGCGGCGACCCCGGCGACCCGGGCGGCAAGTTGACTGCCGCACCGGGTCTTTCCACATCATGGAACCAACAAAACCTTCGCTGGTGGCACGGTTCATGCCCTCGAACCGAGTCTGAGGCGGTCAAAGTTAGTGACCTGTCACTTCATTTCGCGACTTCAATCGATTAGCGGCGCCGGCGTCTAGAATCGAGCCTTGGATCTGCATCTTTACCCTGGCCGACGGGTTCTAGCCGGCACAAAGTGACGCCTGCCACAGCCGTCCACAGGAGCCGTCCGGTCCTGTGTATAAACTGTGCACAAGATAGTCTTGTCTGATCGCTGCAACGACCGGAAATCAAGCAATGACGCGGGTTCCCGGCCGGTTCTTTTGGCTACAATGAACGCCCAACAAGCAGTTGCCAAACGTTCTGTTGGAAGGCGCGTCATCCATTTGGACGCGCCTTTTTTTTAGCTTGGCCTCGGCCCGGCGCACAGCGCCTTCACATCGCTGCCCGATGTGAGCCAACGCCTAAGCGGCTGCGCCGCTTTCTGCACTGCGCGGCACGCGTGATCTCATGAACCACATCCGCAATTTCTCGATCATTGCCCACATCGACCACGGCAAGAGCACGCTGGCGGATCGCATCATCCAGCGCTGCGGCGGCCTGAGCGACCGCGAGATGGAAGCGCAGGTGCTCGACTCGATGGACATCGAGCGCGAGCGCGGCATCACCATCAAGGCGCAGACCGCGGCGCTGGAATACACGGCGCGCGATGGTCAGGTCTACCAGCTCAACCTGATCGACACGCCGGGCCACGTCGACTTCTCTTATGAAGTGAGCCGGTCCCTCTCGGCCTGCGAAGGCGCGCTGCTGGTGGTGGATGCATCGCAAGGCGTGGAAGCGCAGACGGTGGCCAACTGCTACACCGCGCTCGACCTCGGCGTCACGGTGGTGCCGGTGCTCAACAAGATGGACCTGCCGCAGGCCGACCCCGAGAACGCCAAGAGCGAGATCGAGGACGTGATCGGCATCGACGCCACCGACGCCATTCCCTGTTCGGCCAAGACCGGCATGGGCCTGGACGACATCCTCGAAGCCGTGATCGCCCGCATGCCGGCGCCGCGCGGCAACCCGGACGGCCCGCCGCGCGCGATGATCATCGACAGCTGGTTCGACAACTACGTCGGCGTCGTCATGCTGGTGCGCGTGGTCGACGGCAGCCTCTCCAAGGGCGAGCGCATCCGGCTGATGGCCACCGACTCGGTGTACGGCGTCGAGCAGATGGGCGTGTTCACGCCCAAGAGCGTGGCGCGCGACACGCTCAGGGCCGGCGAGGTGGGCTTCGTCATCTGCGGCATCAAGGAGCTGCAGGCCGCCAAGGTGGGCGACACCATCACGCTGGACAAGAAGCTGCCCAACAACGCCGGCC
>CAYREA010000483.1:0-2183 GCA_964423075.1 uncultured Rubrivivax sp.
AGCAGCTGCATGGCCATGTCCTTGAAGGCCAGCGTGGGGCCGTTGGACAGGGCTTGCAGGAAGAGGCCGTCATCGAGCTTCTTCAGCGGTGTGATCTGCGGCGTGCCGAAGACCGCTTCGGTGTAGGTGACCTCGCACAGGCGCTTCAGGTCGGTGCGCGTGATGTCGTCGATGAAGAGCGACAGGATCTCGAAGGCCAGCTGCGCATACGGCAGGCCGCGCCAGCGCGCGAGCGTCGCCGCGTCCACCTTCGGGTAGTGCGTGGGCAGATAGAGGCCGCCGTCGGGCGCCAAGCCTTCCAGCAGGATGTCGGAGAAGCCACGCTGGGTGGTGTCGCCGCGCGTGCTGACGTACTTCAATTCAGCTCTTCCTTGCGGATGCGCACGATGGGCGCCAGCACCGTCGGCAGCGCCTGCATCTGCGCCAGCGCCGCCTGCATGCGGCCTTCCACGGTGTCGTGCGTCAGGATGATCAGGTCGGTCTGCTTCTCGCCCTCGGCGCTTTCGCGCTGCAGCACCGCGTCGATGCTGATGTCGTGTTCGGCCAGGATGCCGGTGATGCGTGCCAGCACGCCGGCCTTGTCGGCCACCACCAGGCGCAGGTAGAAGGCCGTCACCACCTCGGCGATGGGCAGGATGGGCGTGTCCACCAGCTGGCCGGGCTGGAAGGCCAGGTGCGGCACGCGGTGGTCGGGGTCGGCCGTGTGCAGGCGCGTGATGTCCACCAGGTCAGCGATCACGGCGCTGGCCGTGGGCTCGCTGCCTGCGCCCTTGCCGTAGTAGAGCGTGTTGCCGACGGCGTCGCCCTGCACCACCACCGCGTTCATCGCGCCTTCGACGTTGGCGATCAGGCGCGTGGACGGGATCAACGTGGGATGCACCCGCAGCTCGATGCCGTGCTCGCGCATCTTGGAGATGCCCAGTAGCTTGATGCGGTAGCCGAGTTGTTCGGCATAGCGGATGTCCACCGCCTGCAGCCCGGTGATGCCTTCCACATAGGCCTTGTCGAACTGCACCGGCACGCCGAAGGCGATGGCCGACATGATCGTGGCCTTGTGCGCGGCGTCGATGCCTTCGATGTCGAAGGTGGGGTCGGCTTCCGCATAGCCCAGACGCTGCGCCTCCTTCAGCACCACGCCGAAGTCCAGGCCCTTGCTGCGCATCTCGGACAGTATGAAGTTGGTGGTGCCGTTGATGATGCCGGCCACCCACAGGATGCGGTTGGCCGTGAGCCCCTCGCGCAGCGCCTTGATGATGGGGATGCCACCGGCCACCGCGGCCTCGAAGGCCACCATCACGCCCTTGGCACGGGCGGCAGCGAAAATCTCGCTGCCGTGCACCGCCAGCAGGGCCTTGTTGGCGGTGACCACGTGCTTGCCGGCGGCGATGGCCTCCAGCACCAGGGTCCTGGCAATGCCGTAGCCGCCGATCAGCTCGACCACGATGTCGATGGCAGGGTTGTTGATGACCTGGCGCGCGTCGGCCACCACCTCGGCCGCGTCGCCGACCACGGCCTTGGCGCGCGCGGTGTCCAGGTCGGCCACCATGGTGATGGCGATGCCGCGGCCGGCGCGGCGCGTGATCTCTTGCTGGTTGCGCTGCAGCACCTTGAAGGTGCCGCTGCCGACGGTGCCGATGCCGAGCAGGCCGACCTGGATCGGGTTCATTGGGAGTGACGCTTTCGGTAGTGGGCCAGGAAACGGTCGATGCGGCCGACAGCCTCGGTGAGGTCGTCGGTGTTGGGCAGGAAGACCAGGCGGAAGTGGTCGTGTTCCGGCCAGTTGAAGCCGGTGCCCTGCACGATCAGCACCTTCTCGTCGGCCAGCAGGTCGTAGGCGAACTGCTGGTCGTCGGCGATCGGGTAGACCTTGGGGTCCAGGCGCGGGAACATGTACAGCGCCGCCTTGGGCTTGACCACGCTCACACCCGGGATCTGGCTCAAGAGCTCGTAGGCCAGGTCGCGCTGGCGGCACAGGCGCCCGCCGGGGGCCACCAGGTCCTTGATGCTCTGGTAGCCACCGAGTGCCGTCTGGATGGCCATCTGCCCCGGCGTATTGGCGCACAGGCGCATGCTGGCCAGCATATTCAGGCCTTCGATGTAGTCCTTGGCGTGGCGCTTGTCGCCCGACACCACCATCCAGCCGGCGCGGTAGCCGCAGCTGCGGTAGTTCTTGGACAGGCCGT
>CAYREA010000484.1:0-2177 GCA_964423075.1 uncultured Rubrivivax sp.
AGTCGATGCAGGCGTCGAAGCCGAGTTCCTTCACCACCCACTCGCACTTGGCCGGCCCGCCGGCGATGCCCACGGCGCGGCAGCCCTTGATCTTGGCCATCTGCCCCACGGTCTGGCCCACGGCGCCGGCGGCGCCCGAGACCACCACCGTCTCGCCCGCCTTGGGCTGGCCCACGTCCATCAGGCCGAAGTAGCCGGTCATGCCGGGCATGCCCAGCACGTTGAGCCATTGCGTGACGCTGCCCAGGCGCAGGTCGATCTTCGCCAGGCCGCTGCGCTTGAACTGGTCGGCCGGCACAGCCCAGTATTCCTGCACGCCGGGGCTGCCGGTGACGGAGTCGCCGACGGCGAAGGCGGGGTTCTTCGACGCGATGACCTGGCCGATGCCGCCGGCCCGCATCACCTCGCCGATGCCCACCGGCGGGATGTAGCTCTTGCCTTCGTTCATCCAGCCGCGCATGGCCGGGTCCAGGCTCAGCGCCAGCACCTTCACGAGCACCCCGCCGTCGCCCGGCTCGGCCACCGGCTCTTCGGTGAACTGCCAGTCGCTGGCCTTGGGCAGGCCGGCCGGGCGAGCGGCCAGGCGCACCTGGTGGTTGACGAGGCTGGCGATGGGTGCGGCCATGGTGTGCTTTCGGTGTGCGGAAAAAGAAAAAGGCGCCGCATGGTAGCGGCGCCTTCCGGTGCATCGCGTCGCCTGAGCGACGCAGGCTCCTAAAGGGACATCAGGCCGACTGGCGGCGGCGCAGGCGCAAACCCAGCAGGCCCATGCCACCCAGCAGGGCCAGCGCGGCAGTGGCGGGCTCGGGCACGGGCGCGGCAGTGACAGACCAGGTGATGGGCGTGTCGAAGGCTTCCAGGCCGTCGACATACACCTCGTTGTAGCTGCCTTCGAAGAAGTACACGTTGGTGTTCAGGCCGCCAGCGATGCTGTACAGGAAGCCGCCGTCGCTGAAGTTCGGGCTGGCGATGGTGAACAGGTTGTCGTAGAAGAAGTTCTCGTCACTGTCCAGCGGCACGATGCCGGTGATGGCCTGGCCGTTGCGGAAGCCCGTGATACTGAGGATGGGCTCGGGCGTCAGGGCGTTGCCGGCGGTGGTGAAGGTGCCCGAAGCGGAGATGTCCGGACCGGTGTAGGACCAGATCCAGGTGTCGGCATGGGCACTGCCCAGGGCCGCCAGGGACAGTGCCGCAGCGAGGCAGGCTTTCTTGAAGTTCATCGGTACTCCTTGAAGAAGGTCAAAGGTCGAAACCGTCGTGCCGGGCAACGTGCGCCGCGGGCCTGACCGGCCAGACGCGTAGCATCCCTCACGCAAGACCAATGCCGGTCATCTTTTTGACACGAACCCCCGCGTCTGCGGGGTGTCAAGGTGAGGGGTTCGGTACCGCACCGACGGCACCCGGGCATGCGTGCACTTCCACCGTCACATGCCGCAACAGTTCCAGCGGGGCCAGGCGCTGGCGATAGGCCGCGGCGGGCAAAGGGGCATCGGCCACCACCGAAATCGCCGCGCACCAGGCCCTGGCACCCACCTGCCAGACATGCAGGTCGGCCACCTCGGCGTCACCGTCGGCCTGGATGAGTTCGCGCACGCGCTGCGCCAGGGTGGGATCTTCGGTGGCGTCCACCAGCGCCAGCGCGCTGGACTTCAGCACGCCCAACGCCCATTGCCCGATGACCGCCGCGCCCAGCAGGGCCACCGCCGGGTCGAGCCAGTTCAGGCCGAACCACACGCCGCCGGCCAGCGCGGCGATGGCCAGCACGCTGGTGAAGGCGTCGGCGATCACGTGCAGGTAGGCAGCGCTGAAGTTGTGGTCGTGACCGTGGTCGTGGTCGTGGTCGTGTTGATGGTGCTCATGCCCGTGGTGCCCGTGATGACCCGCAGAGCCGCCGCGCGCCAGCAGCCACACGCTGGCCAAGTTCACCACCAGGCCGATGACGGCAACCACCAGCGCCTCGCCGTACTGCACCGGGCGCGGGTGGCGCAGCGTGTCCACCCCTTCCCAGGCCAGCCACAGCGCCACACCCAGCAGCACCAGGCCACTCGTGTAGGCGGCCAGCACCTCGATCTTCCAGCCGCCGAAGGCGAAACCGGCACGGCCAGCGGCGTGTTGCGACAGCCGGTAGGCCAGCACCGCGCCGCCCAGCGCCAGCGCATGCGTGCCCATGTGCCAGC
>CAYREA010000485.1:0-2164 GCA_964423075.1 uncultured Rubrivivax sp.
GCCGAGTCGACCGAGATCTTGCGGCCCATCACCCAGTTCGGGTGCGCCACGGCCTGCTCGGGCGTCACGCCGTGTAGCGTTTCCGGGTCGCGCTGGCGGAAGGGGCCGCCGCTGGCGGTGAGCACGATGTGGTCGATGCGCGCGGCCCAGGCGCTGCGGTCTTCGGGCAGGCACTGGAAGATGGCCGAGTGTTCGCTGTCGATGGGCAGCAGCGTGGCGCCACCTTCGCGCACGGCTCGCATGAAGAGCGCACCGCCAACGACCAGGGCTTCCTTGTTGGCCAAAAGCAGGCGCTTGCCGGCGCGGGCCGCGGCCAGACAGGGCGGCAGGCCGGCGGCGCCGACGATGGCGGCCATCACGCTGTCGACGTCGCTGGCCGAAGCCAGTTCGCTGAGCGCTTCGGCACCCACGCGCACCTCGGTGGCCAGGCCCCGCGCCGCAAGTTCGGCGCGCACCGTGGCGGCCCGGGTCTGATCGGGCACCACGGCCACGCGCGGGCGGAAACGCTGGCACTGTTCCACCAGCAGATCGGTGCGCTGGTAGGACGTGAGCCCGACCACCTGGAAACGGTCGGGGTGCCGCGCCACCACGTCCAGCGTGCTGGTGCCCACCGAACCGGTGGAGCCGAGGATGGCCAGGCGCTGCACGCCGTCGCTCATCGCAGGCCTCCCAGTGCCGTGAGGGCCAGCGCGGCAGGCAGCACGGGCAGCAGCGCGTCGACACGGTCGAGCACGCCGCCGTGGCCGGGCAGCAGCCGGCTGCTGTCCTTGGCGCCCGCGGCGCGCTTGACCAGCGATTCGATGAGATCACCCACCACGCTCAACCCGCACAACGCCAGCAGCGCCAGGGCCAGGCCGCCGAAACCCAGGTCGCTAAGCAGCTGGGAATAGAGGCTCGGGCCGTCGAAACCGCCCAGGCTGTCGAGCCACATCCAGAAGGCAGCCAGCAATGCCACGCCCGCGAGGCCCGACCACACACCTTCCCAGCTCTTGCCGGGGCTGATCGAGGGCGCCAGCTTGCGGCGGCCGAAACGGCGGCCGCCGAAGTAAGCCGCGACGTCGGCCATCCACACCAGGCACAACATCGACAGCATGAAGTTGATGCCGATGCCGCGCGCCTGCGCCAACGCCAGCCAGGCCGCCCACAGCGCGATCAGTCCCACCACCCAGCGCGCCACGCGCGGCAGCTGCGGCCAGGCCGCCGGACCGCTGCGCAAGCCCACGGCGGCGGCCACCACCCACAAAACGGCCACCACCCACCACAGCGCCGCCGGCGCATGCTGGTTCCAGCCCACCACGAGCGCGGCGCCGCCACCCAGGGCCACGAGCACGCCCATGCCCACGGCGAGGCCACTGCCGGCCTCGTTGAGCCGGCCCCATTCCCAGCCGCCGGCGGCCATCAGCGCCAGCGTCAGCAGCGCGAACGGCCACGGGTTGGCTGTGAGCAGCGTGCCGAGCAGCAGGCCGACGAGCACGAGCGCGGTGATGACACGCTGCCCCAGCATGGCTGCGCTCAACGCCCTTCAGGCAACACTTCGTTGGGGCGGATGGTGCCGAACCGGCGGTCGCGCCGGGCATAGGCGTCGAGCGCCGCATCGATCTCGGAAGCGCCGAAATCGGGCCACAGGCATTCGGTGAAGAAGAGTTCCGAGTACGCCGCCTGCCAGAGCAGGAAGTTGCTGATGCGCATCTCGCCGCCGGTGCGAATGAAGAGATCGGGGTCTGGCGCGAAGCTCAGCGCCATGTGGCTGGCGAGCCAGTTTTCGTCCAGGTCTTCGGGCTTCACGCCCTGGCTGATGGCCTGGCGGCAGGCCTGCACCACGTCCCAGCGGCCGCCGTAGTTGAAGGCCACCGACAGCGTGATGCGACGGTTGTTCTGCGTCAGCGTCTCGGCGTGTTCCCAGGCCTGGCGCAGCTTGTCGGACACGGCAGAACGGTCGCCGACGATGCGGATGCGCACACCGTCGCCGGCGAGCTTGGTGAGGTACTTGGACACAGCCACCAGCACCAGGCTCATCAGGCCGGAGACCTCTTCGCTGGGGCGCTTCCAGTTCTCGGACGAGAAGGCGAAGACGGTCAGGTACTGCACGCCACGGTCGGCAAAGGTGTTGACGGCGCGCACCAGCGCGTCGACGCCCTGCTTGTGGCCGAAGAAACGCGGCATG
>CAYREA010000486.1:0-2138 GCA_964423075.1 uncultured Rubrivivax sp.
CGCTGCTGATCGCCAAGATCGAGCGCAGCGAGGCCATCCCGCACCTGGAATCGATCCTGCGCGCCAGCGACGGCATCATGGTGGCGCGCGGCGATCTGGCGGTGGAAGTGGGCAACGCCGCCGTGCCGGCGCTGCAGAAACGCATGATCCGGCTCGCCCGCGAGCTGGACAAGGTGGTGATCACCGCCACGCAGATGATGGAAAGCATGATCCTGGCGCCGGTGCCCACGCGCGCCGAGGTCAGCGACGTGGCCAACGCGGTGCTCGATGGCACCGACGCCGTGATGCTGAGCGCCGAGACCGCCGCCGGCAAGTACCCGGTGGAAACGGTGGAGCAGATGGCGCAGATCGCGCTGGAAGCCGAGCGCGCCGAAGACGTGATGCTCGACGCCGACTTCTCCAACAAGCGCTTCGGCCGCATCGACCAGAGCATCGCGATGGGCGCGCTCTTCACCGCCCATCACCTGGGCTGCAAGGCCATCCTGGCGCTCACCGAATCGGGCAGCACGGCGCTGTGGATGAGCCGGCACAACATCAAGGTGCCGATCTACGGCCTCACCTCCCAGGTGGGCAGCCAGCGCCGCATGACGCTGTACCGCAACGTGCGCCCGCTGCTGATGCCCAAGTTCACCGACCGCGACGAGGCGCTGGCCAAGGCCGAAGCGCTGCTGGTGGAAAAGGGCGTGCTCAAGCCCGGCGACACCTACGCCATCACCTGCGGCGAGCCCATGGGCTACCCCGGCGGCACCAACATGCTGAAGGTCTGCCAGGTGCGCTGAAGGCGCCTCAGGCGGCCGCGTGCACCGCGGCCACCACGGCGGCCACCTGCGGCGCCATGTGCAGCGGCATCAGCTGCAGCGTGGGGTTCTCGCGCTGGAAGACACGGAATAGCTCGTCGGCAAAACCATGGCCGATGTCGCTGATGCCTTCGAAGTCGATCTCGGCGGCGCGGAAGTTCGCCAGGCGTGCAGCCACGCGCTTGGCGTCGGCGCGCGAGGCCAGGGCCTGGCTGCTGCCGGCGATGAGGTGCAGCGGAACGCTGGTGCGTTCGAAGGCGTAGCCGGCGGCGTCGGTGCTGTGGGCGCGCAGCACGGCGTCCAGCGTGCGCGGCGTGTCCAGCGTGATCGCCAGGTAGACGCTCGTGCCCGCGCGCGTGGACGCGGCATTGGGCTTGCCGCTGCGCCAGCGGCGCGCTTCCCAGGCCCGGCTCTGGAACGCGGCCTGGTTGGCGTGCAGGTCGAACACGTCGGCCAGCCGGCTGGTGAAGAACAGGCCGTGGCCACTGTGGCGATCGGGCGCGCTGGTCAGCTTGCCCTTGCTCAGTTCCAGCATGGCCAGCGCCGGATCGTTGATCTGAAAGCTCTGTTCGATGCGCTGGAAGACGCCGCAGCCGTCGTCGGAGATCAGCAGCTGCAGCTGCATGGGCGTCTGCCGCATCGACACGGTGACGCTGCTGCCGCCACTGTGGTCGATGGCGTTGTTGAGCAGCTCGGTGAAGGCGTGCTGCGCCATGCGCACCACGTTGGCGGGCAGCTCGAAGTGGGGGGCGAAGTCCAGCCGCCAGGGCAGGTCTTCCTGCAGGCCGGAAAGCACATAGCGGCGCACCACCTGGCGCAGCGGCCCCGGGCGGTAGAGCGGTTTGCGCGGCGTGCCCAGCGACTGCAGCCACTGCATGGCCACCAGTTTGCCCAGGATGCTCACGGCACGGCGGCGGCTGATGGACAGGCGCTCCATCAGGTGCGCCGGCAGGTGTTCGCCGTGGCGCACGACGGCTTCGGTGATCCACTGGGTCAGCGGGGCAAGATCGATGCGGGCCATGGGTGTTGCTCGGTGGCTGCAGGGTTGGGGCTGAGACAGTCGACAGCCGGGCAGCCAGTGTCCAACCGTGGGCGGCGGACTTGAGCACGAAAAGCGGCGGGAACAGGGCCCAGTTCGTTTCCGGCTGCCACCCGCACTCCTAGAATCGAGCCAGTTTCAGCCCGGTTACGAAGCCGGGTGCACCGGTTCCACATCACCGCCTTCGGAGACAGACATGCCCCTCGTATCCATGCGCCAGCTGCTGGACCACGCCGCCGAGCACCGCTACGGCATCCCCGCCTTCAACGTCAACAACCTCGAGCAGGTGCAGGCCGTGATGA
>CAYREA010000487.1:0-2137 GCA_964423075.1 uncultured Rubrivivax sp.
ACGGCGTGGTGCCCAAGCGCGGCCTGCGCGTGGCGCGCATGATCGGCCACATCACGTACCTCGCCGAAGACGCGATGGATTCCAAGTTCGGCCGCGAACTCAAGGCCGCGGCCCTGGGCTACAGCACGCAGGACGTGGAGTTCCAGATCGAGAGCTACCTGCGCCACCAAGGCGACAAGTTCAGCGAATACTTCGACGCCAACACCTACCTGCTGATCACGCGCGCGCTCGACTACTTCGACCCTGCGGCCGAACACGGCGGTGATCTCGCGCGCGCCTTCGCCGTCGCGCAGAACCACCACTTCCTGCTGGTGAGCTTCACCACCGACTGGCGCTTCTCGCCGGCACGCAGCCGCGAGATCGTAAAGGCCCTGGTGGCCAACCGCGCCCGCGTGAGCTACGCCGAGATTGCCGCGCCGCACGGTCACGACGCCTTCCTGCTGGACGACCCGCGTTATCACGGTGTGATGCGCGCTTACTTCGAGCGCATCGGAGCCGAGCTGTGAGCGAGAGGAAGGACCTGGAGCTGATCGCCGACCTCGTGCCGCGCGGCAGCCGCGTGCTCGACCTGGGCTGCGGCAGCGGCGAGCTGCTGGCCCACCTGCGCGACCACAAGGGCTGCAGCGGCTACGGCATCGAACTGGCCGACGCCAACGTGCAGGCCTGCGTGCAGCGCGGCATCGACGTGATCCAGCTCAACCTGGAAGACGGCCTCGCGCTCTTCGACGACCGCAGCTTCGACGTGGTGCTGCAGCTGGACACACTCCAGCACCTGCGCAACACCGAGAAGATGCTGCGCGAGACGGCGCGTGTAGGGCGCATCGGCATCGTGAGCTTCCCCAACTTCGCGCACTGGCCCAACCGCCTGCGCGTGGCCACCGGCCGCATGCCGGTGACGCGTGTGCTGCCCTACGAGTGGTACGACACGCCCAACGTCCGCTTCGGCACCTACGCCGACTTCGAAGTGCTGGCGCAGCGCTGCGGCCTGGCGGTGACCGACAGCTTCGGCCTGCAAGGCGGCGAGGTGGTGCGCCGCTGGCCGAACCTGCGCGCCAGCGTGGCTGTCTTCCGCTTCGAACAGCGCTGAAGACACCCGCCGCCGGGCGCGGCGATTGGAACGTTCCATGCATGCTGCACCGCCGCATCGTCAACGCTGCCGGAGGCCACCCCATGTTGGAGCGCACCCAAACCCAGTTCGCACACACCAAACCCGCCGACACCGCCTGGCGCAGCGGCGGCCTGCGCGACTTCTTTCTCTACAAGGACCTCGGCATCGAAGCCGCCACGCACGGCCGCGTGATCGCGCAGCTGGTGAAGGCCAACATGGCACCGGAGAAGGGCACCGGATGGCACCGCCACGAGGCAGAGTTCCACATCGTGATCATGACCAAGGGCTGGGCGCGCTTCATGTACGGCGAGCAGGAAACGCTGGTCGAGGCCGGCGACTGCGTGCACCAGCGCCCGGGCATCGTGCACTACCTCTTCGACTACTCGCCCGACATGGAGTACATCGAGATCGTCGGCCCGGCCGACTTCGGCAGCGTGGACATGCCGGCGCCCTGCGCGGTGCCCGAACCCAAGGGCTGGTGAGGTCTCAGAAGTCCATGTCCAGTTCCTGGATGTCGTCGGGCTCGCTGCGGGCCGCGGCGATCCATTCCTTCATCTCGGGCAGGGCCATCACGGTCTTGACGTAGGCGGCGCTGGCGGCGTCGAGCTTCACGTCGTAGGTGACAAAGCGCGTGGCCACGGGGGCGAACATCGCGTCGGCCATGCTGCGGTGTTCACCGAAGAGATAGGGCCCACCGTAGCGGGCCAGGCATTCGCGCCAGATCTCGGTGACCCGCTCGATGTCGGGCAGCGCGCCGGCCCAGACCTTGAAGCCGGGGTGCTTGGCTTTCAGGTTCATCGGCAGCGAGGAACGCAGGTTGGTGAAACCCGAATTCATCTCGCCGCAGATCGAACGGCAATGCGCGCGCGCCGCGCGCTCGGCCGGCAGCAGCCTGGCGGCGGGGCAGACCTCGTCCAGGTAGTAGGCGATGGCCATCACGTTCCAGCTCTTGATGCCCTCGTGCGTGAGGCAGGGCACCAGGATGGACGGCGCCAGCAGCAGCAGCTCGCGGCGCGCGGCGGCGTCGTC
>CAYREA010000488.1:0-2129 GCA_964423075.1 uncultured Rubrivivax sp.
GTTCAGCGGCACGCCCAGGTCGTAGCCGTACTTCTTCTTGAACTTCTCCTTCAGGTCGGCACGGTCGAACAAGTCGGCGCGGAACCAGTACAGGTTCGCGAACTGCTGGTCAGGCAGTTGGTAGAGCTTGCCGTCGGGCGCGGTGGTGAAACTCGTGCCGATGAAGTCCTTGATGTCCAGGCCGGGGTTGGTGTACTCCTTGCCCGCACCGGCCATGTAGTCGGTGAGATTCATGATCTTGCCGTAGCGGTAGTGCGTGCCGATCAGGTCGGAATCGCTGATCCAGCCGTCGTAGATGCTCTTGCCGCTCTGCATGCTGGTCTGCAGCTTCTCGACCACGTCGCCCTCTTGGATGAGATCGTGCTTGACCGTGATGCCGGTGATCTCGCCGAAGGCCTTGGCCAGGGTCTTGGCCTCGTACTCGTGCGTGGTGATGGTCTCGCTGACCACGCTGATCTCGGTGACGCCCTTGGCCTTGAGCTTGGCGGCGGCCTCGGCAAACCACTTCAGCTCGGCGGCCTGCTGGTCCTTGCTCAGCGTGCTGGGCTGGAACTCGCTGTCGATCCACTTCTTGGCGGCGTCGCCGGCAGGCGCCGCGGCGGCGGCCGATGCGGCAGCCGCTGGGGCCTCTTCCTTCTTGCCGCAGCCCGTGGCTGCCAGCAGTGCGGCCAGGGCCAGCGCGGTATGGCGCAGTTTCATCGTCAGTCTCCTCTTGTGCTCTTGCCACCCCGGATCTTCAGAACACGGCCCCGGGGTGGCGTCGGGCCGGATTCGACATGAAGAAGGCGTGCTCAGCCGCGCCGCATGATCAGCACCATTACCGCGAGCGACAGCACGAAGCTGATCCACACGCTGGGCTCCTGCGCCAAGCCGAACCAGTTCATGAAGTGGCCGGCCAGGCCGACGAAGGCCAGGTTGATGTAGGCGGCCGTGAGCAGGCCGATGAAGAGCCGGTCGCCACGCGTGGTGGCCAGCGGCAGGAAACCCTTGCGCAGCAGCGTGGGCGACTTCAGTTCCCACAGCGTCATGCCGGCGAGCAGCAGCGCGATGCCGATGAAGAACACGGTGACGGGGGTGGTCCACACCATCCACGCGAGCATCAGACTCTCCCCATCGCGAAGCCCTTCGCGATGTAGTGCCGCACGAACCAGATGACGATGGCGCCGGGAACGATGGTCAGCACGCCGGCGGCCGCCAGTGTGGCCCAGTCCATGCCCGAGGCGCTGACGGTGCGCGTCATGGTCGCCACGATGGGCTTGGCGTTCACGCTGGTGAGCGTGCGCGCCAGCAGCAGTTCGACCCAGCTGAACATGAAGCAGAAGAAGGCCGCCACGCCGACGCCGGCCTTGATGAGCGGCAGGAAGATGGTGACGAAGAAACGCGGGAAGGAGTAGCCGTCGATGTAGGCGGTTTCATCGATCTCGCGCGGGATGCCGCTCATGAAACCTTCCAGGATCCACACCGCCAGCGGCACGTTGAACACCAGGTGCGCCAGCGCCACCGCCAGGTGCGTGTCCATCAGCCCCACGGTGGTGTAGAGCTGGAAGAAGGGCAGCAGGAACACCGCGGGTGGCGTCATGCGGTTGGTCAGCAGCCAGAAGAAGACGTGCTTGTCGCCCAGGAAGCTGTAGCGGGAAAAGGCGTAGGCCGCGGGCAGCGCCACGCTCACCGAGATCACCGTGTTGATGGCCACGTAGATCAGGCTGTTGATGTAGCCCGAATACCAGCTGCGGTCGGTGAAGATGCGGACGTAGTTGTCCAGGGTCGCCTGCTGCGGCAGCAGGGTGAAGGCCGACAGGATCTCCTGGTTGGTCTTGAAGCTCATGTTGACCATCCAGTAGATGGGCAGCAGCGCAAACACGATGTAGAGCGTGAGCAGGACGTAGCGGGCCTTCATGGCTGCTCACCCTCGGCCGTGCCGGTGCCCACGCGCTGCATCCAGTTGTAGAGGATGAAGCACAGCAGCAGGATGATCAGAAAGTAGATCAGCGAGAAGGCCGCCGCCGGCCCCAGGTCGAACTGCCCCACGGCCTTCTGCGTGAGGTACTGGCTGAGGAACGTCGTCGCATTGCCCGGCCCGCCGCCGGTCAGCACGAAGGGCTCGGTGTAGATCATGAAGCTGTCCATGA
>CAYREA010000489.1:0-2129 GCA_964423075.1 uncultured Rubrivivax sp.
CCTGGTGCGGGCTGAAGGTGTCGTAGGGCAGGGTCTCCCAGTCGGGGAACAGCGCGACGCCGAGGCCGGGCTCGAAGAAGGGCAGTTCGTCGGCCAGGCGCTGCGCGTCGGCGGGTTCGGCCGCGACGATGGCGAGCAGGCGCTTCTCGGCGGCACGCTCCTTCGCGAGGCGGGCCAGAAGCAGGGCGTCGGCGGAGCCGGTCGGGCGCGGCAGCGTGAAGCGCTTGCCCGGGGCGATGGAAGGCAGGTGCATGAAGGGGCGGATTCTAGAATTCACCGATGACCGACGCTTCGCGCTGCTTTGCCCTCGTGCCCTGTGCCGGTGTCGGAACGCGTGCCGGCGCGGACGGCCCGAAGCAGTACGCGCGCGTCGGCGCGCTTCCGGTGGTGGGCCACACGCTGGCCGCGCTGGCCGGCGTGGCGCGGGTCGAGAACACGATGGTGGTGTTGTCGCCCGAGGACACGGCGTTCGAGGCGCAGGTGCCGGGTTTCGCCGGCTGGGTCGCGCGTCGTGGTGGCGAGACGCGGGCGGCGACGGTGGCGAACGGCCTGGCCGAGCTTCGCGCCTGCGGGGTGCAGGACCACGACTGGGTGCTGGTGCACGATGCCGCGCGCTGCCTGGTGCGGCCGGCCTGGATCGACGCCCTGATCGACGCCTGCCTGGACGATCCGGTGGGGGGCCTGCTCGCGCTGCCGCTGGCCGACACGCTGAAGGCCGAGCAGGGCGGCCGCGTCGTCGCGACCGTGCCGCGCGCGCACAAGTGGGCGGCACAGACGCCGCAGATGTTCCGCCTGGGCCTGCTGGAGCGCGCGCTGCGCGAGGCCGGGCCGGGCGTGACCGACGAATCGAGCGCCGTCGAGGCTCTCGGACTGGCGCCGCGACTCGTGCCCGGCGCACTGGAGAATCTCAAGCTCACCTGGCCGGCCGATTTCGCGCTCGCCGAACGCCTTCTGGAGACCCGATGAACCTGCCCCTCATGCGCGTCGGTGAAGGCTGGGACACGCACCAGCTCGTCGGCGGCCGCCCGCTGGTGCTGGGCGGCGTGACGATCCCGCACACGCACGGCCTGCTCGGCCACAGCGATGCCGACGCGCTGCTGCATGCCATCACCGACGCGCTGTTCGGTGCCGCCGGCCTGGGCGACATCGGCCGCCACTTCCCCGACACCGACGCCGCCTTCAAGGGCGCCGACTCGGTGCTGCTGCTGAAGACCGCGGCCCAGCGTGTGGCCGCGGCGGGCTGGAGCATCGTCAACGTCGACAGCACCATCGTCGCGCAGGCCCCGAAGATGGCGCCGCACATCAACGCCATGCGCGAGCGCATCGCGGCCACGCTGGGGCTGACGGTGGACGCGGTGAACGTGAAAGCCAAGACGGCCGAGAAGATGGGCCCGGTGGGCGAGGGCCGCGCCATCGAGACGCGCGCCGTGTGCCTGCTGGCACGCAGCGCCGGCTGAGCCTCAGATCGTCGAGCGGCGCTGCGGGCGCGTGCTGGGCTGGTCGCGTTCCAGGTCTTCGGCCTGCGCGCGGCGCAGGCGCAGGTGGGCCACCAGGCCGCCGTCGGGCGCGTTGGCCAGTTCCAGGCTGCCGCCCATGCGGTGCATGGCCTTGTCGACGATGGCCAGGCCCAGGCCCGCGCCGGTGGCCGCGGTGCGTGCGGCGTCGCCGCGGAAGAAGGGCGTGGTGAGTTGCGGCAGCTTCTCGGGCGCCACGCCGGGGCCGTTGTCGCGCACGCTGACGATGGCCCAGGGCCCCGTCTTCTGGTAGGTGAGGTGCACCTCGGCCACGCCGGTGTAGGTTCCCCGCCCGTAGCGGCGCGCGTTCTCGAACAGGTTCAGGAACACACGGCCGAGCTCCACCTCGTCGGCCATCACCACCAGGTCGGGCACGACGCGGGCGGTGATCTTGATCTGCGTCGGGTCGCGGAACACCGCGGCCTCGCGGTCGATCAGCTGGGCCACGTTGACGGGCTTGAGCTGCGTCTCGCCGGGGCGGGCGTAGTCCATGAACTTGTCGATGATGGCGTCAAGCTGGTCGATGTCCATCGCCATGTTGCGCTTGGCCTCGTCGTCCTCCACGCTCATCTCGGTTTCCAGGCGCAGGCGCGCCAGCGGCGTGCGCAGGTCGTG
>CAYREA010000490.1:0-2123 GCA_964423075.1 uncultured Rubrivivax sp.
CGACGAGTGGCACCGCATCCACCTGATCAACCCGCGCGACCTGGTGCCCGAGTCCAACATGCCGGCCTACCCCTGGCTGGTGACGGCGGCCGTGGCGCCCGACAGCATGGCGCCGCGCATGAAGGCGCTGCGCATGGTGGGTGTGCCCTACAGCGACGAAGAGATCGCCAAGGCCGCCGAAGACGTGAAGGGCCGCACCGAGATGGAGGCGCTGATCGCCTACCTGCAGGTGATGGGCACCGCCCGCAAGTGAAGCAGACGAGGGCATCACATGGACGTCAATGACTTTCGCGTCGCGGTCACCCTGGCCAGCCTGGTCCTGTTCATCGCTCTGATGGTTCACACCTGGAGCCGCCGCCGTTCGGCCGACCACGAAGCCGCCGCCCGCCTGCCTTTCGAGGAGGACGAGGCCGCCGTCAACAATCAAGGAGATCGGTCGTGAGTGATTTCGTCAATGGGGGCTGGGCGATCTTCGTCGCCGTCGTCACCGTGCTGGGCCTGGTGCTGTGCCTGGTGCTGCTGGGCGTCGCCAGCAAGCGCAAGGTGATGGCCAATGACAACACCACCGGCCACGTGTGGGACGAAGACCTGCGCGAGCTGAACAACCCGCTGCCGCGCTGGTGGATGTGGCTGTTCATCCTCACCGTCGTGTTCGCGGCCGTTTACCTGGCCTTCTACCCGGGCCTGGGCACCAACCCCGGCACGCTGAAGTGGACCAGCGTCGGCCAGTACGAAGCCGAGCAGGACAAGGCGCGCCTGGCGATGGCCCCGGTCTACGCCAAGTACACGGCCATGAAGGCCGAAGACCTGGCCAAGGACGAGGTGGCCATGGGCATCGGCCAACGCCTGTTCCTGAACACCTGCTCGCAATGCCATGGCAGCGACGGGCGCGGCAGCAAGGGCTTCCCGAACCTCACCGACAACGACTGGCTGGGTGCCGGCTCGCCCGAGTACATCGCGAAGGTCATCGTCGAGGGCCGCATCGGGATGATGCCGCCGATGGCTGCCGCCGTGGGCAACGCCGAGGACCTGAAGAACGTGGCCAACTACGTGCTGAGCCTGTCGGGCAGCGCGCACAACAACCTGGCCGCCGAACTGGGCAAGGGCAAGTTCGCCGCCTGCGCCGCCTGCCACGGCGCCGACGGCAAGGGCAACCCGGCGCTGGGCGCACCCAACCTGACTGACAAGATCTGGCTGCACGGCTGGGGCGAACAGGCCATCACCAGCATCGTCACCACCGGCAAGACCAACGCCATGCCGGCGCAGGGCCGGCTGCTGACGCCGGAACAGGTGCATGTGCTGAGCGCCTACGTGTGGAACCTGTCGCAGGCCACGCGCGTCGCCGCGAAGTGAGCCGCCTGCGGCCACACAAGGAAAGCCGAATTTGAGCGAAACGGGCACCGGCGCAGGAACCGACACCGCGACCGACGTGCGCGTGTCCGTCGTCTCGCTGTACCAGAAGCAGGACAAGATCTACGCCCGCGCCGTCAGCGGCTGGTTCGCCGGCTGGCGCTGGGCGCTGGTGTGGTTCACGCAACTGGTCTTCTACGGCCTGCCCTGGCTCGAATGGAACGGCCGCCAAGCCGTGCTGTTCGACCTGGGTGCGCGCCGCTTCTACATCTTCGGCCTGGTGCTGTACCCGCAGGACTTCATCTACCTGACGGGCCTCCTGATCGTCAGCGCCTACGCGCTGTTCCTGTTCACCGCCGTGGCCGGGCGCCTGTGGTGCGGCTACGCCTGCCCGCAGACCGTCTACACCGAGATCTTCATGTGGGTGGAGCGCCACCTCGAAGGCGATCGCATGCGCCGCATGAAGCTCGACAAGGCGCCCTGGTCGGTGGAAAAGGTGCTGCGCAAGGGCGGCAAGCACCTGGCCTGGGGCGCCATCGGCCTTTGGACGGGCATTACCTTCGTCGGCTACTTCACGCCCATCCAGACCCTGGTGGTCTCGGTGGCCACGCTGGGCCTGGGGCCCTGGGAGTGGTTCTGGGTGCTGTTCTACGGTTTTGCCACCTACGGCAATGCCGGCTTCATGCGCGAGCAGGTGTGCAAGTACATGTGCCCCTATGCGCGCTTCCAGAGCGCGATGTTCGACAAGGACACGCTGATCATCAGCTACGACG
>CAYREA010000491.1:0-2121 GCA_964423075.1 uncultured Rubrivivax sp.
GGCCGCCTGCTTCAGCCTGCCGGGCGGCGTGCTGCGCGCCATCGGCGGCGTGCTGTCGGACAAGTACGGCGCCCACAGCGTCACCTGGTGGGTGATGTGGATCAGCTGGATCTGCCTGTTCCTGCTGAGCTACCCGCAGACCGACATGAGCATCCTCACGGTCAACGGCGTGCGCACGTTCCACATCGGCCTCAACGTCTACGCCTTCACCGCGCTGATGTTCGCCCTGGGCATCTGCTGGGCCTTCGGCAAGGCCAGCGTCTTCAAGTACATCAGCGACGACTACCCGCACAACATCGGCGCCATCAGCGGCATCGTGGGCCTGGCCGGCGGCCTGGGCGGCTTCGTGCTGCCCATCCTGTTCGGCGTGCTGATGGACCTGACCGGCATCCGCTCCAGCGCCTTCATGCTGATGTACGGCGTGGTCTGGGTCTCGCTGATCTGGATGTACTGGACCGAGGTGCGCAAGACGCCCGTGATGGGCCCAGACGCTCCCGCTTCACCCCTTTCGCGGTCGTTCGCCCGCTGATCAACCTCCCTCTTCGCCGAGGGGCGCGGCCGCTCTTTTCTTCATCAAACCCACCGAGGAACCACCATGGCTTCCCACGTCATCACCCACTGGAACCCCGAGGACAAGACCTCGTGGGACGGCAGCGGCCACAGCGTCGCGCAGCGCAACCTGTGGTTGTCCATCCCCGCCCTGACTCTGGCCTTTGCCGTGTGGATGGTGTGGAGCGTCGTCGTCGTCAACCTGCCCGCGGTGGGCTTCAAGTACAGCACCAACCAGTTGTTCTGGCTGGCCGCCCTGCCCGCCCTGTGCGGCGCCACGCTGCGCATCTTCTACAGCTTCGCCGTGCCCATCTTCGGCGGCCGGCGCTGGACGGCCATCTCCACCGCCAGCCTGCTGCTGCCGGCCCTGGGCATCGGCTTCGCGGTGCAGAACCCGGCCACGCCGTACGAAGTGATGGTGCTGCTGGCGCTGCTGTGCGGCCTGGGTGGCGGCAACTTCGCCAGTTCCATGGCCAACATCAGCTTCTTCTTCCCGAAGGCGCAGAAGGGCTACGCGCTGGGCATGAACGCGGGCCTCGGTAACCTGGGCGTGAGCATCGTGCAGTTCGTGGTGCCGCTGGTCATCACCGCGGGCGTGTTCGGCGCCATCGGCGGCGCGCCGGCCAGCACCGCCAAGGGTTCGATGTGGCTGCAGAACGCCGGCTTCATCTGGGTGCCCTTCATCGCGCTGAGCGCCATCGCCGCCTGGTTCGGCATGAACGACCTGGCCGAGGCCAAGGCCAGTTTCGCCGACCAGGCCGTGATCTTCAAGCGCAGCCATAACTGGCTGATGTGCTGGCTGTACCTGGGCACCTTCGGCAGCTTCATCGGCTACTCGGCGGGCTTCCCGCTGCTCATCAAGAGCCAGTTCCCGGGCATCAATGCGCTGCAGTACGCCTGGCTGGGACCGCTGGTGGGCGCGCTGGTGCGGCCGCTGGGCGGCTGGCTGAGCGACAAGCTCGGTGGTGCGCGCGTCACCTTCTGGAACTTCATCCTGATGGCCTTCGGCGTGATCGCGGTGCTGCAGTTCCTTCCGCATGACGGGCAAGGCGGCAACTTCACCGGCTTCCTGATCAGCTTCATGGCCCTCTTCGCCTGCTCGGGCATCGGCAACGGCAGCACCTTCCGCATGATCCCGGTGATCTTCATGACCGAGCGCCAGCGCGCCGCCGAGAAGACACCTTCCGCGCAGGAACAGGCGGTGAAGGACGCCAACAAGGAAGCCGCCGCCGTGCTGGGCTTTTCCAGCGCCATCGGCGCCTACGGCGGCTTCTTCATCCCCAAGAGCTACGGCACTTCCATCGCGATGACGGGCAGCCCCGACGCCGCGCTGTACTTCTTCATCCTGTTCTACGTGACCTGCATCGCCACCACCTGGTGGTTCTACAGCCGCAAGAACGCACCCATGCCGTGCTGAACAACGAAAGCCGCCCATGAGCCACTTTCTGGATCGCCTGACCCACTTCACGCTGCCCAAGGAGAGCTTCTCCGGCGGCCACGGCGTCACCACCGGCGACGACCGCACCTGGGAAGACGCCTACCGCAACCGCTGGGCCCACGACAAGATCGTGC
>CAYREA010000492.1:0-2121 GCA_964423075.1 uncultured Rubrivivax sp.
GTACCTGACGCGCAACCGGCGCAAGGTGCTCTTCATCGACGAGCTGAAGCAGCAGTTGGGCGACATCGGCGCCGACGACCCGGTGAAGGCCGCGGTGGTCGAGGAGGCGGCGCGGCGCGCGCGCAAGTACGGGGGCTCCCTCGGCACCGCCACGCAGAGCGCAGACGACTACTACGGTTCGGCCCAGATGGAGGCCGCCTTCAACTGCTCGGACTGGGTGTTCCTGCTGCGGCAGAAGCCAGAGTCCATCGAGATGCTGGACCGCAAGGGGCGGCTGTCGATGGACGAGCCGAAGAAGCGGCTGCTCAACTCGCTACGCACCGAACCCGGCGTGTTCTCCGAGCTGTACATCTCCTCGCCGGTCGGCGAAGGGGTGGCGCGCAACATCCTCGATCCCGCCACCCACCTGCTGTTCTCCAACAAGCTCGAGGACAACGCCCCGATCGACGAGTTGCGGGCCCAGGGCCTCTCGATCGACGAGGCCATCGCCGAGCTGCTGCGGCGCCGGGGGCACGTCGTATGAAGGCCGTACTGCTCCAGGCCTTGGTGGCGCTGCTGGTCGTCGCGGCGGCGCTCGCGGCCTACGACCGCCTGGTGGTTCGCCCGGCGCAGATCGTCGGCGTCGTGGACGTCGGCGAGGTCTACCGGCAGAAGGAAGCCGAGTTCACGCTGATCCTGACCAAAGCGAACTCCGACGACGAACGGCAGAGGGCCATGGCGATGGCGCGTTCCTTCGCGCAGCGCCTGCCGGTCGCGCTGGAGGAACTGCCGCGCGAATGTGGCTGCCTCGTGGTGCTCAAGAGCGCCGTGGCCGGCCCAACACCGCGCACGCTGGACCTGACGGCGCACCTGAAGCGCAAGGTGGAGACGCCATGAACGCTCGGATCGAGCGATGGCTGACCGGCTTCGGCCAGTTCCTTCACGACCTGCGGGTTCGCTGGTATCTGTACCTGCCCGTGTTTGCCATCTGGGGTCTGGCGTACCTGCGGCTTTTTGTGGACCCAACGCCGCGCGTACCGCTGCTGTTCAACTGGACACCCAGTCTGCCGTATCACGTCGCGTGGCTGCAGTACGGGGCGCATGCGCTGCAGCGTGGCGACTACGTCGTGTTCGCGTTCGATGGTGAGGCGCGCACGGCCTACCCGGGTCTCAACGGCCAACCCTTCTTCAAGCGTGTGCGCGGGCTCCCCGGCGACGCCGTGACGGTGACCGGACGCGTGGTCTCGATCAACGGCGAGGTGGTCGGCATGGCCAAGACCCATGCCTTCGACCGGCGGCCGCTGGAGCCGATCGCCACGACGGTGATTCCACCCGGTCACTACTACGTCCAGGGCACCGGCCCCGACTCCTTCGACTCGCGCTACCGCGCCAGCGGCCTGGTGCGCGCGGACCAGGTGCTGGGCACGGTGCTGCCGCTGTTCTGAGGACCTGTGATGACTCGGACCTCCATCCCCATGCTGGCGCTGCTGCTTGCAGCGGCCGCGCAGGCTCAGCCGGCGTCCACCTCGGCCTCGGCGCCCACAACCGGCGAGATGCCCATGGCCGACTACCTGGGACTGCTCGAACAGATTGCCCCTGCTGCGCGCGAAGGTGCGCAGGCCTACGCACAAGCGTTCGAGCAGCGCTGCCGCCGAGCCCTCACGACAGCGGCCTTGCGCAAGGCCATGTCCGAAGGCAGCGGCGATCCGGTCTTGATGGAGATGATCCGCGCGAGCCAGTTGCGCGACACCAAGGCGCTGAGCGCCTTGGCACAGCGCCTCGATTGCGGAGGCCGGCGATGAGCGCCTTCCCACTGATGCGCCTGGCCACACTCGCGCTGCTGGGCACCGGCCCGGCGTGTGCCGTGGACCTGGGCACGCTCGGCCCCACCTACGGCATCGCCGAGCCGCACCTGCTTGCCGACATCGAGAAACGCCTGCGCGAGAAGGAGCGCAGCGGCGAGTTACAGCGCCTGATGGACGAAGCGAGGGCGCGCAGCATCGATGCGGTGCGCCAGCCCGCGCCGGTCCAGGGTCTGCGCGCGACCGAGACCGCACGGACCTTCTACGTCGACCCGAGCTTCACGCTGGACCGCAACGTCACCGACGCCGGCGGCCGCCTGCTCTTTGCGGCCGGCACGCG
>CAYREA010000493.1:0-2120 GCA_964423075.1 uncultured Rubrivivax sp.
AGCCGCCGACGATCACCATGATCAGCAGGTTGCTGATCATCACCACGTCGATCAGCGCCAGCACCACCAGCATGATGATGGTCTCGTTCAGGCCGGTGACCATCACGTCGCTCTTGTAGCCGATGCTCTTGACCAGCTTGGCCAGCGCGTCGGCGTTGCCGAAGGCGGCTTCCACCAGGTGCACCAACTCGACCCAGAAGTGGAAGACGTAGACGCATTGCGCGACGATCAGGCCCAGGTACAGCGGCAGTTGCAGCCAGCGGCTGGCGAAGATGAAGCGGGGCAGGGGCGGCAGCTTGGAAGCGTTGCTTGGGCTCGGGGGCGTGGACATCTTGGGCTTGGGCCTCGGGTTTTCAGGGGCAACCCCCCTTGTCGGAAATTGTAGATGGCCCACCATGACGGAATTCACGCTTGCGTAAGCGCTTCGTCAGAGCGGGGCCGTAACTTTCGGCCCCATTCCAAGATCACTTTTCCATGTAGGAGACAAGCATGTCCAACGAGCACGCCACCGAGTTGAAGACCCACCAGCCCCCCGCATCGCTGGTGGCCGCGGCCCGCGTGTCGGGCATGGCCGCCTACCAGGCGCTGGTGGACGAGGCCGAACGTGACCACGAAGGCTACTGGGGCCGCCTGGCGCGCGAGTTCGTGAGCTGGAAGACGCCTTTCACGCAGGTGCTGGACAGCAGCCAGGCACCCTTCTACAAGTGGTTTGCCGACGGCACGCTCAACGTCAGCTGGAACTGCCTGGACCGCAACGTCGAGCGCGGCCTGGGCGGCAAGACGGCCCTCATCTTCGAGGCCGACGACGGTGCCGTGACGAAGGTCACCTACAGCGAGCTGCTGGCCAAGGTGAGCCAGTTCGCCAACGCGCTGCGTGCGCGCGGTGTGCAGAAGGGCGACCGCGTCGTCATCTACATGAGCATGAGCGTCGAGGGCGTGGCCGCGATGCAGGCCTGCGCGCGCATCGGCGCCATCCACTCGGTGGTGTTCGGTGGCTTCTCCGCGCAGAGCGTGCGCGACCGCGTGCAGGATGCCGGCGCCGTGATGGTGATCACCGCTGACGAGCAGGCACGCGGCGGCAAGTCACTGCCGCTGAAGAGCATCGTCGACGACGCCATTGCAATGGGCGGCTGCGAGACGGTGAAGAACGTCATCGTCTACCAGCGCACCGGCGGCAAGATCGCCTGGCACCCCGAGCGCGACCGCTGGCTGCACGAGGAAATGGCCGGCCAGAGCACCACCTGCGAACCCGAGTGGGTGAGCGCCGAGCACCCGCTGTTCCTGCTGTACACCAGCGGCTCCACCGGCAAGCCCAAGGGCGTGCAGCACAGCACCGGCGGCTACCTGCTGCATGCGGCGCTCACCACGGCCTGGACCTTCGACCTGAAGGCCGACGACGTGTTCTGGTGCACGGCCGACATCGGCTGGGTCACCGGCCACAGCTACATCACCTACGGCCCGCTGGCCCTGGGCGGCACCGAAATCGTGTTCGAGGGCGTGCCCACCTACCCGGCGGCCGACCGCTTCTGGAAGACCATCGAGAAGCACAAGGTCAGCATCTTCTACACCGCGCCCACGGCCATCCGTTCGCTGATCAAGGCGGCAGAGGGCAACCCGGCCGTGCACCCGAAGAACAGCGACCTCTCCAGCCTGCGCATCCTGGGCAGCGTGGGCGAGCCCATCAACCCGGCGGCCTGGGAGTGGTACTACGAGAACATCGGCGGTGGCCGCTGCCCCATCGTCGACACCTTCTGGCAGACCGAGACCGGCGGCCACGTCATCACCCCGCTGCCGGGCGCCACGCCGCTGGTGCCGGGTTCCTGCACGCTGCCGTTCCCGGGCATCACGGCCGCCATCGTCGATGAAACCGGCGCCGACGTGCCGAACGGTTCCGGCGGCATCCTCGTCATCAAGAAGCCCTGGCCGAGCATGATCCGCACGATCTACGGCGACCCCGAGCGCTTCAAGAAGAGCTACTACCCGCCCGAGCTGAAGGGCTACTACCTGGCGGGCGACGGCGCGATCCGCGACGCCAAGACCGGCTACTTCACGATCACCGGCCGCATCGACGACGTGCTGAACGTCAGCGGCCACCGCATGGGCACGATGGAGATCGAGTC
>CAYREA010000494.1:0-2119 GCA_964423075.1 uncultured Rubrivivax sp.
CGATGTTGACCAGGTCGACGTTGCCGGTGCGCTCGCCGTTGCCGAACAGGCAGCCTTCGATGCGGTCGCAGCCGGCCATCAGCGCGAACTCGCCGGCCGCGGTGCCGGTGTCGCGGTCGTTGTGCGGGTGGACGGACAGCACGATGGCGTCGCGCCGGGCCAGGTTCCTGTGCATCCACTCGACCATGTCGGCGAAGATGTTCGGCGTGCTGTGCTCCACTGTCGACGGCAGGTTGATGATGCACTTGCGCAGCGGCGTCGGCTGCCAGATCTCGGTCACGGCATCGACGACCCGCTTGCTGAAGTTCAGTTCGGTGCCCGAGAACATCTCGGGCGAGTACTGGAAGGTCCACTCGGTTCCCGGTTGTGTGGCGGCGTGATCGGCCACCAGGCGCGCGTGCGTCGTGGCCAGCTGCACGATGCCGTCCTCGTCCAGGCCCAGCACCACGCGGCGCATCACCGGCGCCGTCGCGTTGTACAGGTGCACGATGGCGCGCGGCACGCCCTGCAAGGCTTCGAAGGTGCGTGCGATCAGGTGGTCGCGGGCCTGCGTCAGCGCCTGGATCGTCACGTCGTCGGGGATCAGCCGCTGTTCGATCAGCAGGCGCACGAAATCGAAGTCGGCCTGCGAGGCCGAGGGGAAGCCAACCTCGATCTCCTTGAATCCGATCTTCACCAGCATCTGGAACATGCGCAGCTTGCGCGCCGGGTCCATGGGTTCGATCAGCGCCTGGTTGCCGTCTCGCAGGTCCACGCTGCACCACACCGGCGGGCGGCTCAGCACCGCATCAGGCCAGGTGCGGCCTTGCAGTCGCACAGGCGCAAAGGGGCGGTACTTGACGGCGGGGTCGGGCAGCATCGGCATCGGAATCTCCTTGGAGGTTTTGTCGCACGCAGCCCGGTTGGAACTTGCACCGGCCAAGACAAACGGCCCGCTGCGTTGCGCTGGCGGGCCGTTGATCGGGGAAAGACGAAAACGAAAACGATCAGCGCACCCGCGGTACTCCTAGCAGGGCTAGCGCAATGTGGCGGCTGATCAAGCTCATGCAGCCAATATAGCACGCACTCATTGGTGCAGGCCCTTCTCGTCGGGCTCGTCGGTGGAGATGGCGATCACGCTGGTGGGCCGGCCCTTGGCGCGGCGCCAGGCATAGACGGCGTAACCCGACAGCCCGTAGACGCAGAAGAGCGCGAACAGCACCCGCGGCGGATCGAGCGCCACCAGCGCGATGCCCAAGGCGATGCAAACCAGCACGACGAACGGCACCGTGCGCCGCCCACCCACCACCTTGAAGCTGTAGAACGGCGCGTTGGTCACCATCGACAGGCCCGCAAACAGCGTCACGCCGAAGGCGACCCAGGTCAGCCAGTCAATGCGCGACACGTTCTTGAAGCCGGCGTCGTCCATCACCCACACCAGGCCGATGACGATGGCCGCGGCCGCCGGACTGGGCAGCCCCTGGAAGAAGCGCTTGTCGACGACACCGATGTTGACGTTGAAGCGCGCCAGCCGCAGCGCCGCGCCGGCGATGTAGACAAAGGCCGGGATCCAGCCCGCCTTGCCCATGTCCTTCAGGGCCCAGATGTACACGATGAGCGCCGGCGCGGCGCCGAAGCTCACCATGTCCGAGAGGCTGTCCATCTGCTCGCCGAAGGCGCTCTGCGCGTTCGTCATGCGCGCCACACGGCCGTCCAGGCTGTCGAGCACGGCGGCGCAGAAGATGGCGATGCAGGCCACCTCGAAGCGGCCGTTCATCGCCATCACGATGCCGTAGAAGCCGGAGAAGAGCGCAGCCAGCGTGATGGCGTTGGGCAGGATGTAGATGCCCTTGCGCCGCGGGCGCGGCGCTTCGTGGGGCTCTGCTTCTTCCGCGCCCGGTGCGCGAAGGTCATCGTTCATGGGCGCGGAGGATAACGCCGCTTCAGTTGCGACTGCGGTCCACCAGCTTGTTGGCCTTGATCCAGGGCATCATGGCGCGCAGCTTCTCGCCCACCACTTCGATGGAATGCTCGGCGGTCAGGCGGCGGCGACTCAGCAGCGTGGGCGCGCCGGCGCGGTTCTCCAGGATGAAGCTCTTGGCGTACTCGCCGGTCTGGATGTCCTTGAGCACCTGCTTCA
>CAYREA010000495.1:0-2113 GCA_964423075.1 uncultured Rubrivivax sp.
GGTGGAGCTGGGGCGCAGCAACAAGCAGCTCGACGCCAACGACCAGGGCGTGGTCCAGGTGGTGGACTGGCTCTGGCAGTACGCCTTCGAGCAGCGCGCCAGCGACATCCACCTGGAGCCACGGCGCGACATCGGCGCCATCCGCTTCCGCATCGACGGCGTGCTGCACACCGTCTACCAGGTGCCGCTGACGGTGATGGCCGCGATGACGGCACGCATCAAGCTGCTGGGCCGCATGGACGTGGTGGAAAAGCGCCGCCCGCTCGACGGACGCATCAAGACGCGCCGCCCCGAAAGCGCCGACGGCCCGGGCGGCGAGGTGGAAATGCGGCTGTCCACGCTGCCCACGGCCTTCGGCGAGAAGATGGTGATGCGCATCTTCGACCCCGAGACCACCGTCAAGGGCCTGGCGGCGCTGGGCTTCGGCGCCAATGAATCGAAGGGCTGGCAGGAGCTCATCGCGCGGCCGCACGGCATCATCCTCGTCACCGGCCCCACGGGCAGCGGCAAGACGACCACGCTCTACGCCACGCTCAAGCAGCTGGCCACGGAAGAGGTCAACGTCTGCACCATCGAGGACCCGATCGAGATGATCGAGCCCGCCTTCAACCAGACGCAGGTGCAGCCGGCGCTGGACATGGGCTTCGCCGAGGGCCTGCGCGCGCTGATGCGGCAGGACCCGGACATCATCATGGTGGGCGAGATCCGCGATCTGGCCACGGCCGAAATGGCGATCCAGGCCGCGCTCACCGGCCACCTGGTGTTCAGCACCCTGCACACGAACGACGCCGTGGGCGCCGTCACGCGCCTGGCCGACCTGGGCGTGCCGAGTTACCTGATTGCCGCCACCGTCATCGGCGTGCTGGCGCAGCGCCTGGCACGCACGCTGTGCCCGGCCTGCAAGGTGCGCGACGACACGATCACGCGCGAGACGCTCACCGAGGTGGTGCAGCCCTGGCGCCTGTCGGGCGGCGTGCGGCCTTACAAGCCGGTGGGCTGCCTGGAATGCCGGCACACCGGCTACCGCGGCCGCGCGGGCCTGTACGAACTGCTGCTGATGAGCGAAGCCGCGCGCGCCGCCGTGCACCCCAGCCTGGACGCCGACGCGCTGCGCCGCCAGGCCGTCAAGGAAGGCCTGCGGCCGCTGCGCCTGGCCGGCGTGATGAAGGTGGCCGAGGGCCTGACCACGCTGGAAGAGGTGCTGCGCAGCACGCCTGCATTGGAGTCCTGAAGCCCCGCGCTGCCTGCGGGCGGCGGGCTTACGTGGAAACCACAGCGGCCCCGCGGGGGCCCGTCCCTAGAATCGCGCCGCAACCGTTGCTGCAAACTGCACCGGAGGAGACGCGATTGAAGATCAAGAGCGAGAGGGACTTCTGGTCCGGACTCATGTTCATGGCGGTGGGCATCGCCTTCGCCTGGGGTGCCACCACCTACAGCTTCGGCAGCTCGGCGCGGCCCGGGCCCGGCTACTTCCCCTTCGGCCTGGGCGTGCTGATGGCCATCCTCGGCGGCATGGTGCTGTTCAAGGCGCTCACCTTCGAGGTGGAAGGCGGCGACAAGATCGGCCACATCGCCTGGAAGCCCTTGATCATGATCGTGGCCACGGTGGCCATCTTCGGCTGGATGCTGCCGCACATGGGCATGTTCATCGCGCTGCCCATCCTCATCGTGGTGGCTGCGCTGGCCGGTGATGAATTCCACTGGAAGGACGCGCTGATCAGTTGCGTCGTCCTCAGCATCGGCAGCTACGGCATCTTCATCTACGGCCTGAAGCTGACGATCCCGCTGTGGCCGGCCTTCATGGGCCGCTGAGGAGCACACACGATGGATCTGCTCAACAACCTGGCGATGGGCTTCGGCGTCGCCTTCACCTTCACCAACCTGGCCTATGCCTTCGGTGGCGCCCTGCTGGGCACGCTGATCGGCGTGCTGCCGGGCCTGGGCCCCGTGGCCACCATCGCGATGCTGCTGCCCAGCATCTACGCGCTGGACGCCACGCCCGCGCTCATCATGCTGGCCGGCATCTACTACGGCGCGCAGTACGGCGGCAGCACCACCGCCATCCTGATCAACGTGCCGGGTGAAAGCAGCTCGGTGGTGACGGCCATCGACG
>CAYREA010000496.1:0-2102 GCA_964423075.1 uncultured Rubrivivax sp.
GCCTCGACATTCACGGCGCGCAGCGCGTCCAGCCCGGCGGGCGTGAGCGTGGCGGCGCTGATGTCGCCGATGAGCGCGGACAGATCACGCACGCGGCCCTGCGCGTCGACGATGCCGGGCTTTTCCTGGCCCTTGGGGCCGTGTCGCAAGAGCTTCATTCGAGTGTCGTCCTCAGTCGGGGGTGTGTTGCAAAGGCCCGTCTCGCCGCGACCAAGGACTGGCGCGGATCCGGCTTTGCTGGTCCGCAGCCAGAGCCCCCTCGGGGGGTGGCGAGCGCAGCGAGCCTGGGGGCCTTCAATTGCTCCAGCCGCCGTCGATGACCTGGGCGGTGCCTGTGGTGAATGCGGATTCGTCGCTCGCCAGATACACGGCCAGCGCGGCGATTTCCTCGACGCGGCCCAGCCGCCCCATGGGCTGGCGCGAGATGAAGAGGGCTTCCACCTGCTCGGCCGTCTGGCCGCTGGCCTTCGCCTGTGCGGCGATGCGTTCGCGCAGCGAGGGCGATTCCACCGTGCCGGGGCAGATGGCGTTGCAGCGGATGCCCTTGGTGATGAAGTCGGCCGCCACGGCCTTCGTCAGGCCGATGACGGCCGCCTTGGTGGTGCCGTAGACGAAGCGGTTCGGCGCGCCCTTGATGCTGCCGGCCACGCTGGCCACGTTGATGATGCTGCCGCCGCCGGCTTCCAGCATGGCCGGCAGGAAGGCCTTGATCAGCCGGAATTGCGAGCGCACGTTGAGGTTGAAGGCGAAGTCCCAGTCGGCCTCGGTGCATTCGAGCACCGAGCCGGCGTGCACATAGCCGGCACCGTTGAAGAGCACGTTCACGCCGCGGTGCGCGGCGGCTGCGGCGGTGATGGCGGCGGGGTCGGTGGCGTCCAGGCGTTGTGTGGTGCAGCCGGTCTCGGCGGCCAGCGTGGCGAGCGTGGCGTCGTTGAGGTCGGTGGCGATGACGCGCGCGCCTTCGCGGGCGAAGGCCTGGGCGACGGCGCGGCCGATGCCTTGTCCGGCGGCGGTGACGAAGGCCGTCTTGCCGGCGAGTCTTTGGCTCATGGGGGTTCCTGGAAGGTCCTGGAAAGAAGAGTCAGCCGCGGCCGACGTAGGGCATCTTGGTCGCCATCACCGTCGTGAACAGGATGTTGGCCGAGGGCGGCAGCTTCGCCATCGTGAGGAAGGTGTCGACCACGGCCTGCAGGTCCATGCGCGGCTCGGGCTTGATGCTGCCGTCGGCCTGCGCCACGCCGTTCACCATGCGAGCCGTCATCTCGCTGGCGGCGTTGCCGATGTCGATCTGGCCCACGGCGATGTCGAAGGGCCGGCCGTCCAGCGCGGCCGTCTTGGTGAGCCCGGTCACCGCGTGCTTGGTGGCCGTGTAGGCGATGGAGCCCGGCCGCGGCGCGTAGGCCGAGATGCTGCCGTTGTTGACGATGCGCCCGCCCTGCGGTTGCTGCGCCTTCATGACGCGGAAGGCGTTGCTGAGGCAGTAGAAGGCGCCGTTGAGGTTGACGTCGACGATCTGCCGCCACTCCTCGGGCGTCACCAGATCGGGCGTCTTGGCGGTGAGCCCGCCACCGGCGTTGTTGAACAGAAGGTCCAGGCGGCCGAAGCGGGCCACGAAGGCGTCGAAGGTGGCGGCCACCTGCGTGTCGTCGCCGACGTCGCAGGGCAGGGGCAGGGCGTTTGCGGCGTTGGCGCCGGCCAGCGCGGCCGTCTCCTGCAAAGCTTCGGCGCGGCGGCCCACCAGGCCCACCTGCCAGCCTTCGGCCAGCAAGGCCAGGGCGCAGGCGCGGCCGATGCCGCTGCCGGCACCGGTGACGATGGCGGTCTTCATCAGTGGTTGTCCTTGGGAACGGCGCTGCCACGCTGGCCGCGCAGGAAGTCGAGGTCGGCGCCTTCGTCGGCCTGCAGCACGTGGTCGATGTAGAGCTTCCAGTATCCGCTGCTCATGGCCGGTGGCGGCGGCGTCCAGGCCGCCAGCCGTGCGGCGAGTTCGGTGTCGTCCACGTGCAGGTGGAGCTTTCGATCGGCGACGTCCAGTGTGATGAGGTCACCGTTCTTCACCACCGCCAGCGGCCCGCCGGCGGCGGCCTCGGGCGCCGTGTGCA
>CAYREA010000497.1:0-2098 GCA_964423075.1 uncultured Rubrivivax sp.
CCTTGCCGTAGCTCCAGTGGCGGTAGTTCACCGGCATGCCCACGCTGGCGTAGGCATCCATCATCTGCTCGGCGGTGATGATCTCGAGCTGGTTCGGGTAGTAGTCCAGGCCGTAACGATCGGCCGTGGCGCGGATCACTCGGTGGTAGGTGTCGATGAGCTCGAACGACCAGTCGCTGGGGCCGGGCAGGTGCTCGCCCGGGCGGTCGGCCAGCGGCAGGGGTTGTTCCAGGGCCATCGGTTTGACCTTCATGCGGCTTTCGCCCCCTCTTTCTTGAAGAGATCACGGAACACCGGGTAGATCTGCGAGGCCTCGACGGCCTTGCGCATCGCGAAGTGCTTGTTGGCGTCCTGCAGCTGGGTGTACTCGTCCCACAGGTTCTGCTCTTCCTCGGCCACCTGCACGTAGGCGAAGTAGCGCACCAGCGGGAGCAGCTTGTCGTTGAGCAGCTCGCGGCAGCGGCCGCTGTCGTGGTGCCAGTTGTCGCCGTCGCTGGCCTGCGCGCCGTAGATGTTCCACTCGGCAGGGTTGAAGCGTGCCTTGATGATCTCTTCCATCAGCACCAGCGCGCTGCTCACCACCGTGCCGCCGGTCTCGCGGGCGTGGAAGAAGTTCTGCTCGTCCACTTCCTGCGCCTGGGTGTGGTGGCGAATGAAGACGAGTTCGATCTTCTCGTAGTGCCGCGTGAGGAACAGGTACAGCAGGATGAAGAAGCGCTTGGAAAGCTCCTTGCGGCCTTCGTCCATCGAGCCCGAGACGTCCATCAGGCAGAACATCACCGCCTTGCTGGTGGGCACCGGCACCTTGATGCGGCTGCGGTAGCGCAGGTCGATGGGGTCGAGGTAGGGGATGCGTTCGACGCGCGCGCGCAGGTGGGCGATCTCGTCGATCAGGGTCTTGATGGCGGCTTCGGCGACGGCGTCGCCGGGCTGCAGCTCGCGCTGCATCAGGGCCAGGCGTTCTTCCATCTCGTGCAGCTCGCGCCGCGGCCCGGCGCCCAGCGCAATGCGGCGGCCCAGGGCGCCGCGCATGCTGCGTACCACGTGCAGGTTGTTGGGCGTGCCGTCGCTGCTGTAGCCCGCCCGGTGGCTCTTCCATTCGGGCATCTCGGCCAGCTGGGTGCGGATGAGGTGCGGCAATGCCAGGTCCTCGAAGAAGACCTGCATGAACTCTTCCTTGCTCAGCGCGAAGACGAAGTCGTCCTCGCCTTCGCCCGAGTCGCCGGCCTGGCCCTTGCCGCTGCCACCGCCCTGCCCGCCCTTGGGCCGCTCGATGCGGTCACCCTGCACGTACTCCTTGTTGCCCGGGTGCACCATGTCGCGCACGCCGCCCTGCCCGTGGCCGAACACCGGTTCGGAGAGGTCCTTCTTCGGGATGTGGATCTCTTCGCCGCGCTCCATGTCGCGGATGCCGCGGCCGTCGATGGCGCGCTTGACGGCTTCGCGGATCTGCTCCTTGTGACGGCGCAGGAAGCGCTCTCGATTGCCGATCGACTTGTTCTTGCCCGCCAGCCGGCGATCGATGATCTGCTGCATTAGGCCCCCCCCCGTAGCGCCTTCGGCGCTCCCCCCCAGGGGGGCGACGCCAGCGGCCCGGCAAAGCCGGTTCCGCGGCGTCCGCTTGATGTCGCGTTTGCGTGCTGTGACATCAACTGCTCTTTCTGACCCGCAGGTACCACTCGCAGAGCAGGCGAACCTGCTTGGTGGTGTAGCCCTTTGCGACCATGCGCGTCACGAAGTCCTCGTGCTTCTTGGCTTCATCGGCACTGGCCTTGGCATTGAAGCTGATCACCGGCAACAGCTCTTCGGTGTTGCTGAACATCTTCTTCTCGATGACGGTGCGCAGCTTCTCGTAGCTGGTCCACAGCGGGTTCTTGCCCTGGTTGCCGGCCCGCGCCCGCAGCACGAAGTTGACGATCTCGTTGCGGAAATCCTTCGGGTTGGCGATGCCGGCGGGCTTCTCGATCTTCTCAAGTTCCGCGTTGAGTGATCCGCGGTCGAACACTTCACCGGTGTCGGTGTCGCGGTACTCGTGGTCCTGGATCCAGTAGTCGGCGTAGGTGACGTAGCGGTCGAAGATGTTCTGGCCGTACTCGGA
>CAYREA010000498.1:0-2079 GCA_964423075.1 uncultured Rubrivivax sp.
ATCAGCCAGTACAACAACACCACGCCGGTGCAGGGCCCGAAGAACTACCTGTCGCTGCTGGTGCACCGCGCGCGCATGGAAGGCATCGTGGTGTTCGACTACGCCGACCGCTACCACCTCGCCATCGCCGAGATGGCGGGCTACCTGAAGGATGGCCGCATGAAGAGCAAGGAAGACGTGGTCGAAGGCGGTGTTGCCGCCTTCCCGGCCACGCTCCCCAAGCTCTTCAGCGGCGAGAACTTCGGCAAGCTGGTGCTGAAGGTGGCCGACGCCTGAGCATGCCCCGGCCCCGGCCGCCTGTATCTGGCGGCTGTCGGGCGGCTCTGTGGGACGCCGGCGCGCGCAGTGCGCCCGGTTTCCTGCCCATTGGAGCCTGCCATGACACACCCTCGCCGCCTGCCGGCAAGCCTGGTTTCCTGCGTCCTTGCCGCCCTGCTCTGGGGCTGCGGTGGTGGTGACCCCACCACGCCCACGGCGGCGTCGGCGGACGCGCGGGCCGTCTTGCTCAAGGGCGGCTCCTGCTCCGGCAGTTGCACGGGCGGTGGCGGCACGCCGGTGCCGGGCGTCAATCCGCTGCCGACCACGGCGCCGGCACCGGACGTCCTGATTCGTGAGTCCTTCGGCAGCGGCCCCGACCAGGTTCGTCCCAAGGGCGGCAAGGGCGATCTGCGGTCCAGCTACCTGCACACGACCATCGGTGGCTTCTGGGTGGAGTGGCCGGGCAACAAGAACAACGCCTGGATCACCCCCAACGGCGACCAGACCTGGAAGTTCTGCGGCACCGCGCCCAGCCCCTACGAGCTTCCTTCGCCGCTGCAGGGCGACGCCGGCAACGACTGGATGTTCGCCGGCTGCGCGTCGTCGGAGACCTTCGACCTGGTGGGCCCCATCGTGATCCAGCCCACGGCGCTGATGCCATTCACCGCACCCGCTGGCGCCTGGGCGCTGTCGATGGAGGGCTGGCCCTCGATGATGGAGGGTTCGTACGTGGCCATCGGCTGGACCAACAGCAGCGCCACCACCAACAACCTGGAGTCCGCCGCCCTGGTGTGGCTCCACCTGCGCAAGCAGGTGGCCGGGGAGAACGGTGCGCTGGTCTACGAACTGCGCGTCAACGGCCGCAGCGGCGCGGTGCTGGCCAGCGGCGTGATCGACGACATGACCTGGAACCAGATGCTCATCGCCTACGACCCGCTGGCCCAGGTGATGAGCGCCAGCCTCAACGGCGTGTCGCTGGGCCGCTTCCCGATGGCCCTGCCGGCGCCCAGGTACCTGGCTTTCGAGGGCGTGGGCATCATGGACAACTTCGTGGTGCGGCGCCTGCCCACGAACGGCCAGTAGGCCCGCCCCGGGGGCATCAGAAGTGGATGCCGCGCATCAGCTGCTGCACCGCCACCGCCTCGGCGCTGAGCTGCGGCTTCGCGCCCTTGTCGCCCTTGGCCGCTGAAGAGTCGGGGAACATCCGGAAGGTGGTGTTCATCGTGATCTGCGCGATGCGCGGCACCAGGGCGTGCAGCAGTTCGCCGAAGATGCCCAGGCGCGTGGCGATGCGCACCGGCTTGTGGATGCAGGCCTGCGCGATCATGTCGGCGGCCTCTTCGGGGCTCAGCGTCGGCACGTTGTTGTAGATCTTCGTGGGCGCGATCATCGGCGTGCGCACCAGCGGCATGTTGATGGTGGTGAAGGTCACGCCCTGGTCGGCGAACTCCGAACTGGCGCAGCGCGTCCACGCGTCCAGCGCCGACTTGCTGGCGACATAGGCACTGAAACGAGGGGCGTTGGTCAGCACGCCGATGGAGCTGATGTTGACCACGTGCCCCTTGTGCTTGGCCACCATGCCGGGCAGCAGGCCCATCGTCACGCGCAGGCAGCCGAAGTAGTTCAGCTGCATGGTGCGCTCGAAGTCGTGGAAGCGGTCGTAGCTCGACTCGATCGCGCGGCGGATCGAGCGTCCGGCGTTGTTGATCAGGAAGTCGACACCGCCGTGCTCCTCGTTCAGCCTGGCGATGAAGGCAGCGCAGTCGGCCTCGTCGGCGATGTCGACGCTGTAGCTGTGCACGATCGCGTCCTTGCCGGCGA
>CAYREA010000499.1:0-2075 GCA_964423075.1 uncultured Rubrivivax sp.
GGCCTCGAAGGCCTCGTCGGCGCGGTCGATCTCGTCGATCAGCAGCACGCAGGGCTCGGGGCTGGCGATGGCCTGCAGCAGCGGGCGTTCCAGCAGGTACTCACGCGCGAACAGGTCGCTTTCGCTCAAGGCTGCGGCGCCGCCGGTTTCGTGCAGGCGGATGGCCATCAGCTGGCGGCCGTAGTTCCATTCGTAGGCGGCCTGCGCCAGGTCCAGCCCTTCGTGGCATTGCAGGCGCACCAGCTGGTGGCCGTTGGACCTGGCCAGCGCCAGCGCCAGCGCAGTCTTGCCGACACCGGCGTCACCTTCCAGCAGCAGCGGACGCTGCAGCTCGCCGGCCAGCCACAGCGTGGTGGCCAGGGCTTCGTCGGCCAGGTAACCGGCCTGCTGCAGGCGTTCGCGCAGCGCCGCTTCGTCCATTACAAGGCCACGCCGCTCTTCTTCAGCTGCTGCCAGACGCGGAAGCTGCTGTGCGGCATGGTCATCTCGGTCACGCCCAGGTGGGCGAAGGCGTCGACCACCGCGTTGGTGAAGGTGGGGATGCTGCCCACGTGCGGCGATTCGGCCACGCCCTTGGCGCCGAGTGGATGGTGCGGGCTGGGCGTCACGGTGTGGTCGGTCTCCCACTTCGGCGTTTCCACCGCGGTGGGCAGGTAGTAGTCCATCAGCGTGTTGCCCAGCAGGTTGCCCTGCGCGTCGAAAGGCATCTGCTGGCCCATGGCCACCGCGAAACCTTCGGTCAGGCCGCCGTGGATCTGGCCTTCGATGATCATCGGGTTGATGCGCGTGCCGCAGTCGTCCAGCGCGTAGAAGCGGCGCACCTTCACCTCGCCGGTGGCGCGGTCGATGTCCACCACGCACAGGTAGATGCCGAAGGGGTAGGTGAAGTTGGGCGGGTCGTAGTAGTGCACCGCCTCCAGGCCCATCTCCATGCCGGGCGGCACGTTGTTGTAGGCGGCCCAGCAGATGTCCTTCATCGTCTTGTGCTTGCTCGGGTCGCCCTTGACGTTGAAGCGGTCGATCTCGAAGTCGAGGTCGTTCTCGCTCACTTCCAGCAGGTGGGCGGCGATCTTCCTGGCCTTCGCGTGGATCTTGCGCGAGGCCAGCGCGATGGCCGCACCCGCCACCGGCGTGCTGCGGCTGCCGTAGGTGCCCAGGCCGTAGGGCGCGGTGCTGGTGTCGCCCTCTTCCACCTGGATCACTTCCGAAGGAATGCCCAGTTCGGTGGCGATGATCTGCGCATAGGTGGTCTGGTGCCCCTGGCCCTGCGTGATGGTGCCCATGCGCGCAATGGCACTGCCGGTGGGATGCACGCGGATCTCGCAGGAATCGAACATGCCCACGCCCAGGATGTCGCACATCTTGCTGGGGCCGGCGCCCACCACTTCGGTGAAGGTGACGAGGCCTATGCCCATCAGCGTGGGGCTGCTGCGGTCGGCGCGCTTCTTCGCCTGCTCGGCGCGCAGGCCCTTGTAGTTCACGGCCTCCAGCACCTTGTTGAGCGCGAAGTGGTAGTCGCCGCTGTCGTACTCGAAGCCGAAGGCGCTCTTGTACGGGAACTGTTCCTTCCTGATGAAGTTCTTGGCACGGATCTCGGCCTTGTCCAGGCCCAGCTTCTGCGCCAGCACGTCCACCATGCGCTCGATCAGGTACACCGCTTCGGTCACGCGGAAGCTGCAGCGGTAGGCCACGCCGCCCGGCGCCTTGTTGGTGTAGACGCCCTTGACCTGGCAGTAGGCCGCGCCGATGTCGTAGCTGCCGCTGCAGATGTGGAACAGGCCGGCGGGGAACTTGGTGGGGTCGGCGCAGGCGTCGAAGGCGCCGTGGTCGGCGATGACGTTGGCGCGCAAGGCCAGGATGCGGCCGTCGGCGGTGGCGGCGATCTCGCCGTCCATGTGGTAGTCCCGCGCAAAGGCCGTCGAGCTGATGTTCTCGATGCGGTCTTCAATCCACTTCACCGGCTTGCCCAGCACGATGCTCGCGACGATGGCGCACACGTAGCCCGGGTACACACCCACCTTGTTGCCGAAGCCACCGCCGATGTCGGGGCTGACGATGCGCACCTTGCTCTCGGG
>CAYREA010000500.1:0-2051 GCA_964423075.1 uncultured Rubrivivax sp.
TGAGGCCCGACTCGACGCGGGCGATGGCGTACAGCAGCTGCGGCGACACGCCGTAACGCTGCCCTGCTTCCGCCCAGCAGGCACTGGCCCAGCCGGGCAGGGCGAACAGCAGAGCCGCGACAGCGGCGACACGCGGAAGGCGCATGACTCACCTCGGAGACAGCCGGACCACTCCGCCGGACGGCGGAGACGGGGATCAGGACCGGTTGAACCGGCCAGGGTCTTCGGCGGGTGCGCCCGTGCGGCAAGCGCGGGCGAGGTGAGGCAGGTCGGTGGTCGAGGGCGCCGCGCAGAGCGCAGCACCTCAACAGAGGGTCAGTGCGGGTACGGTGCGGGTCGGTACTTCAGGTGCGGCTGCGATCAGGCGGACATCATCACGCGTGCGGCCGCCGAGCGGCGCGCGATGTTGATGCGTGCGTGGCGCAGCGTGCAGGCTCCCGTCGCGTCATCGGTGCGGGCCAGCGCAACGCAGGCCGTGGTGATCTGGTCGAGGTGGAACTGCGGGTTCGGATAGCGGTTGGCGGCGGAGAGCTGCAGCGCGTGCAGTTGCTGGTACTGCGGCCGCCACATGGCTTCGCGCCGACGCACGGTACCGGGCTCGCGCAGGATCAGCTCCGAGCCCAGGTAGAGAAACAGCGCATCGCTGGCGTGGTCCTTCGCGAACAACTGCGACACGCAGGCGCTGATCAAATCGGGCATGCGGAACTTCGGCGACAGGTTCAGCTCGCTCTTGAGCAGGGTGTAGAGCCAGTCGTGCTCTTCGATCCACAGAAGGGTATCGACGGTGTCATCCGGCTCGGACCCGGTCGCATGGGCCAGCGGGTTCTTCTGCGGTGTTTCTGTCGCGATGCGCATGACCTCAACCTTTCTGTTCAATCACGTCCCGCCGTGGCGGGAACATGACTCAAGGGTAGGACGGTGGGGGCTCGGTGTCTGCCGAGAATCGGCGCTGTGTTGAGGGGATTTCGACATCATGGGCGCGGACTCTTCGAGCGCGCAGGCCTGTGGTGCGGCGGGGCTATCCACGGCGGTGGAAGTGGGCCAACGCGCCGCCGATGAAGGCGCCAACGACGATGGCAACGGCCGGCAGCAATGCCGCAGGCAGCGTGGTGGGAAGCACGAATGCCACAACGGTGGCGCAGCACAGAACGATGGCGCCACAGGCGTAGAGGGCGAAGATCTCCGGGTCGTGGTGTGCAAACTGTTTGGCCTTGATCGCCCGCAGGGCAGCACCATCGACCGTGGCGGCAATGCCAAACGCCAGCAGCCACGGCAACCACTCCAGCAGCGTGAAGAAGCGGTAGGTCGCGAGCAGCAGCAGCGCGTCGATCGCACGGAAATACGGGCTATTGAACAGCCGCGTATTCACAGCCGACATTTCACGCGCAACTGCCGAGTCCACACCGGAAAGCTGAGGCGCCGACTGCGTCGTGGGGATCGGGCTCAGGGGCTGTGAGGCGGCCTGGGCATCGAGCGTGCGATCAAGGATGCGCTGCGCGTGCTGGGGGCTCCAGAACGCCGAGGTCTGTTCGTGCTCGATGCGTATGCGCCCCATGAAGTGCTCGGGCGAATGGGCCGATGGCAGGTACAGCACGAGCAACAACAGCGCGGTGAGCGACACGATGGCCACGAGACGGATCATGTCGAGCGCTCGGCGGCTTGCGCCGGCCGGTCGAAGTCCGGGTTCAGGATCGGGAACCGCCCCTTGACGATGCGTCCGCCGGACACCGATGCGAAGTACTGCAGGTTCGGCAGCTTACCCAGCACGTCGGCAGGCACCATCTCCTCGAAGCTCTCGGTGAGCTGGGTCGAGTAGCTGGAAGAGAAGTCGCCCACGTGGGTGTCTGCGCCATGGCTCAGGCCCACGCGCAGCGAATGGATCGCTGTTTTGCCAAAGGTCTCGACGATGAAGTCCTGTGTCGGGCGATCCTTCGAGCGCAAGGCGATCAGGTTGTTCAGGTTGCCCAACGCCATGCGCGCCGCAGCCTCGCTGCCCAGGCGCTTGGCCAGGTCGGCCAGGGTCTGCATCGCGCAGGTGGTGAAGATGCCGC
>CAYREA010000501.1:0-2035 GCA_964423075.1 uncultured Rubrivivax sp.
GCTGGTTCGACCGCTGGTTCTGCGCGCCCAGCAACCACCGCGTGCACCACGCCGTGAACGACCGTTACCTCGACCGCAACTACGGCGGCATCCTGATCCTGTGGGACCGCCTGTTCGGCAGTTATGCCGACGAAGACGACAAGGACCCCATCGTCTACGGCACGCGTGCGCCGCTGCAGAGCTTCAACCCCGTGTGGGCCAACCTGCAGGTCTATGCCGCCCTTGCGGCCGACTCCTGGCGCGCCGCGAACTGGGGCGACAAGCTGCGCGTGTGGCTGAAGCCGCCGGGCTGGCGGCCTGCCGACGTGGCGGCGAAGTGGCCCAAGCCCGAGTTCGACATCGCTACGGTGCAGCGCTTTGATCCGCCGGTGTCGAGCGGCAAGGCCTGGTTGTCGGCCGGCCTCTTCGCGGCGGTGCTGGGCGCCACCAGCCTGCTGCTGTGGAACGCGCACCTGCTCTCGGTGGGCACGCAGCTGGCAGGCGGTGCGGCCGTGGTGGCGGCGCTGTGGCTCATCGGGCGCATGACGGCATGAGCGCCGCGCTGTCGCTGCAGGGCGTGTCCTGCACCTTCGTCGATCGCCACAACCCCGGCCAGCGCTACACCGCCGTGCGCGACGTGACGCTGGCCGTGGGCGCGGGCGAATTCGTCTCGGTGGTCGGCCCCACGGGCTGCGGCAAGAGCACGCTGCTGAACGTCGCGGCGGGCCTGCTGTCGCCCAGCACCGGCAGCGTGCAGGTGTTCGGCGCGCCCCTCGAAGGCATCAACATCCGCGCCGGCTACATGTTCCAGTCCGAGAGCCTGATGCCGTGGCGCACGGCCTTGGGCAACGTGATGGCGGGGCTCGAATTCCGCGGCGCGCCGGACGCGCGCGAACAGGCCGAGGCCTGGCTGCGGCGTGTCGGGCTGGGCGCCTTCGGTGACCGCTATCCGCACCAGCTGTCGGGCGGCATGCGCAAGCGCACCTCGCTGGCCCAGACCCTGGCGCTGGACCCCGACATCATCCTCATGGACGAGCCCTTCTCGGCGCTGGACATCCAGACCCGGCAGCTGATGGAAAACGAGGTGCTCGAACTCTGGGCCGCGAAGAAGAAAGCGGTGCTCTTCATCACCCACGACCTCGACGAAGCCATCGCGATGAGCGACCGCGTGGTGGTGCTGTCCGCCGGCCCGGCCAGCCACCCCATTGGCGAGTTCAGCATCGACATCCCGCGCCCGCGTGACGTGGCCGAGATCAAGACCACGGCCCGTTTCGTCGAGCTGCACGCCGCCATCTGGGCCGTGCTGCGCGACGAGGTGCTCAAGGGCTATGCCCAGCAGTTGCAGGCGGCACCCGCATGACGATGAAGCTGCGCGTCTACCAACTCAGCCTGCTGCTGGCCCTGTTCGCCTTCTGGTGGGCGATGACCAAGCCCGGCCTGCTGCCCAACTTCATGTTCGACAACGACCGCCAGGCGGCCTTCTTCTTCGGCGAGCCGCTGAAGGTGATGGCACGTGTGTGGACCTGGTTCGTCACCGAAGCCGACATCTACCGCCACCTGGCCGTGACGCTCATCGAGACCCTGCTGGCCTTCGCCATCGGCTCGGTGCTGGGCCTGGCTGCGGGCCTGTGGCTGGCGCTCAGCCCGATGGCCAGCGCCATCCTCGAGCCCTATGTGAAGGCGCTGAACAGCATGCCGCGCATCATCCTGGCGCCCATCTTCGCGGTGTGGTTCGGCCTGGGCATCGGCAGCAAGGTGGCCCTGGGCGTGACGCTGGTCTTCTTCATCGTCTTCTTCAACGTCTACCAGGGCGTGAAGGAGGTGAGCCCTGTGGTGCTGGCCAACGCGCGCATGCTGGGCGCCAACAAGCAGCAGCTACTGCGCCACGTCTACCTGCCCAGTGCCACCAGCTGGGTGTTCAGCAGCCTGCACACCAGCGTGGGCCTGGCCTTCGTGGGTGCGGTAGTGGGCGAATACCTGGGCTCGGCACAGGGCGTGGGTTACCTCATCCTGCAGGCCGAAGGCACCTTCGACATCAACACCGTGATGGCCGGCA
>CAYREA010000502.1:0-2031 GCA_964423075.1 uncultured Rubrivivax sp.
GGTGGGCATCGGCGGCGACCCGATCAACGGCCTGAAGCACATCGACGTGATGAAGGCCTTCAACGACGACCCCGACACCGATGCCGTGATCATGATCGGCGAGATCGGCGGCCCCGACGAAGCCGAAGCCGCGCGCTGGTGCAAGGCCCACATGAAGAAGCCCATCGTCGGTTTCATCGCCGGCGTCACGGCCCCGGCCGGCAAGCGCATGGGCCATGCCGGTGCGCTGATCAGCGGCGGTGCCGACACCGCCGATGCCAAGCTGGCGATCATGGAAGAGTGCGGCTTCACCGTGACCCGCAACCCGTCCGAGATGGGCCGGCTGCTGAAGTCGCTGCTGTAAGGCGCCGGCCGTTTGTGCGGTTCGCGCAGGGCCCCGCCCCGGCCCTGCACCTAAACTCCGGCCGCCCCGGCGAACCAGGCCGGCGGCCAGCGAGGAGGAGACATGGCGGACATGGGCGCAGCCCCAAGCGGGCTCGCACGGGGCATGATCATCGGGGTGAACGCCGGGCCCGCGGCGCATGGCTGAGCGCATCGAACCCACGATGCACGCGGCGCCACCGGTCGGCCGCGAGTTTGCCGGCTGGCGCCTGCTGCGCCTGATCGGCCAGGGCAACCATGGGTCGGTCTACCTTGCTGAAGGACCGGGCCACGCCGAAGCCGTGGCGCTCAAGCTCGTGGCGCTGGACACCAGCGGCGGTTTCGAGGCGGCGCATCGCGCCTTCCTGGCCAGCGCGGAGGTGTCTCGCGGGCTGCACCATCCCGGCATCGTGCGTCTGCTCGACGCCGGCGCCATCGGCGGCACCGGCTGGGTGGCGATGGAAGCCGTGCCCGGCTGCGACCTCACCCGCTACGCCGCGCCGATGCGCCTGTTGCCCGAACCCGTGGTCGTTCGCGTGGCGGCCCGCGTGGCCCAGGCCCTGTCGCACGCGCACCGCCAGGGGGTGGTGCACCGTGACCTGAAGCCAGCCAATGTGATGGTCGACTGGCCGTCCGACACGGTGAAGCTCACCGACTTCGGCCTGGCCCGCACGGTGGACACCGCGCAGACCGGCACCGGCGTCGTGCTCGGCTCTCCGGCCTACATGGCGCCCGAACAGCTGGCCGGCAACCTGCCCACGGCGCAGACCGATCTGTACGCCTTGGGCGTCATGCTGTTCCAGCTGCTCAGCGGCCGCCTGCCGCACGAGGCCGCGACGATGGGCGAGCTGCTGCGCCAGGTGGCGTCGGAGACGGCGCCGGATCTGCGCCGGGTGGTTCCTGGTGTCAAACCCGCCGTCGCTCAAGTCGTGGCGCGGCTGCTGGCGCGGCGCGCCAACGAAAGGCCGGCCGATGCGGCGGAAGTTGCACACAGGCTCACGGCCATCGCATCGGGCGCAGCGGCTGCGGGCTGATGTGGTTTGTCACCTTGCGGAAGCCCACCCGATCCGTTGCACAATCCGCCACCGCCCACCAACCGCGCCGCCGCCTTTGTCCCTGTGCCGATGACGATCGAGATCCATGCTGCGGTGGACCCGGGCCGGTCACGCAGCAACAACGAGGACTCCGTGGCCACCGACGACGGTGTGGCGCTGGCGGTTCTGGCCGATGGAATGGGCGGCTACAACGCCGGCGAGGTGGCCAGCAACATGGCCACCAGCTTCATCCGCACCGAACTCGGCCGTTGGCTGCGCGAAGCCAGCAGCCAGGCCAGCGATGCCGAAGTGCGCCGCGCGATGGACATCTGCGTCGACAACGCCAACCGCGCCATCTACAACGCCGCCAACAGCAACCCGCAGTACGCCGGCATGGGCACGACGCTGGTCGTGGCCGTCTTCCGCGACGACCGGCTGCTGCTGGGCCACGTCGGCGATTCGCGCTGCTACCGGCTGCGCGCTGGCAAGCTGCAACAGATCACACGTGACCATTCGTTGCTGCAGGAACAGATCGATGCCGGGCTGATCACGCCCGAGCAGGCGGCTTTCTCGGCCAACAAGAACCTGGTGACGCGCGCCGTGGGCGTGGAAGACAGCGTGCTGCTCGAGACGCACC
>CAYREA010000503.1:0-2031 GCA_964423075.1 uncultured Rubrivivax sp.
CCCACTCGTTGGCCTCGATCAGCACCTCGTTGCTGATGACGTCCAGCTTCTTCTGCACCTCGCCCTGCACGTTCTCGCTGTGCGCGCTGCCCAGCACGTCGCCCAGGGCGCCCTTGTTGACGGCGATGGCGATGTGCTTGCAGGCACGGGCGACGACCTCGATCAAGAGGCGCAGCTGGGCCGGGATGCGGCCGTGCTCGCGCTGCTGCTCGACCAGGTACTGGGTGAGGCTGACTCTTCGGCTCATGGGCTTTGGAACCTATTGCGATTCAAGGGCGCGGGTGACGATCTCGCGCACGTCGTTGCTGAGGTCGGGCTTGGCGGCCACCCGTGTGATGGCCTCGCGTGCCGCGCTGCGGTAGGGCTCGGCCAGGGCCGCCCAGCGGTCCATCGCACGCGCCAGGCGGCCGGCGACATGCGGATTCAGCGCGTCCAGCTCCAGCAGCTTGTCGGCCCACAGCACATAGCCGGCGGCGTCGGCGCGGTGGAAGGCGGCCGGGTTGCCGGTGCACAGCGCGGTGAGCAGGCTGCGCGTGCGGTTGGGGTTCTTGAGCGAGAAGTCGGGGTGCTTGAGCAGGGCCTTGGCGCGTGCGAAGGCGCGGCCCGGCTGTTCACCGGCATGCACCTCGGGCACCGGCTCGGGGGCGCGGGCCTGCAGCGCGAACCACTTGTCCAGCAGCAGCGCGTCGCCATGGGTCAGCGCGTGGAAGCGGCTGATGACCTGGTCGGACAGCTGCGAGTGCGATTCCAGCAGCGCCGTGGCCGCGCCGATGCGGTCGGTCATGTTGGCGGCTTCCTTGAAGCGCTGGTAGGCGCGGCCCTGCCACACCGCGTCGCCGCTGCGCACCGCGTGCAGGCACAACATGCCCAGCGCCAGGTTGGCCAGCGCGCGCGGGCCGGCCTGCGTGGGCAGCGGGCTGTAGCCGGCGCTGAGTTGGTGCGCGTCGTAGGCCCAGGCCCAGTCGGCATGGAGCTGCTCGGCCATCAGCGCGCGCCACATCTCGCGCACGGCGTGGATGCGCTGCGGGTCGCAGTTCGTCAGCTGCTCGGCGATGTAGGTTTCGCTGGGGGGCACCAGGGCCAGGGCCTTGAAGGCCGGGTCGAGCGCGGGGTCGCGCAGCACGCTGCGCAGGGCGCGGGCCAGTGCATCGTCCAGCACCGGCGCGCTGCCCGTGTTCACCGCGCGCAGCAGGCGCGCCAGCATCAGGCGCTGGCCGGCTTCCCAGCGGTTGAAGGGGTCGCTGTCGTGGGCCAGCAGGATCACGCGCTCGACGTCCGACAGGCCGTCATCCAGCCGCACCGGCGCCGAGAAACCACGCAGCAGCGAAGGCACGGGCGTGCGGGTGATGTGCTCGAAGGTCCAGCTCTGCTCGGCCTGTTCCAGCACCAGCAGGCGTTCGGGCGCGAGTGCCGAGCCATCGGTGGCGATCAGGCCCACCACCACCGGGATCACGAAAGGCTGCTTGTTCGGCTGCCCCGGGCTCGGGTCGCTATGCTGCGACAGCGTCAGGGTGTAGCGCTGCGCGTCGTGGTCGTACTGCCCCTGCGCGGTGACACGCGGGGTGCCGGCCTGGCCGTACCAGTGCTTGAAGGCGGGCAGGCGCTGCGCCAGTTCGCTGCCGGGGTTGGCATCGGCGATGGCCTGGGCGAAGTCGTCGCAGGTCACGGCCTGGCCGTCGTGGCGCTGGAAGTACAGCGCCATGCCCTGGCGGAAGCCTTCGCGGCCCACCAGCGTGTGCATCATGCGCACGACCTCGGCCCCCTTCTCGTAGACGGTGGGGGTGTAGAAGTTGTCGATGGCGATGTAGCTGTCGGGCCGCACCGGGTGGGCCATCGGGCCGGCGTCCTCGGGGAACTGCGTGGCGCGCAGCTGCAGCACGTCCTCGATGCGCTTGACGGCGCGCGCCGAGGCGCTGCCCGCCATGTCCATGCTGAACTCCTGATCGCGGAAGACCGTGAGGCCTTCCTTCAGGCTCAGCTGGAACCAGTCGCGGCAGGTGATGCGGTTGCCGGTCCAGTTGTGGAAGTACT
>CAYREA010000504.1:0-2014 GCA_964423075.1 uncultured Rubrivivax sp.
CGCCGGTAGGCCTCGGACGAGGTGTCGATGCGGGATTCGATGCGCTTCATGGGTGGTGGCGACGGGCTCAGGCGTCTTCCAGGGTGATCAGCGCGGCTTTCAGCGCGAAGCTGGCCCCGGCGGGGTGGTGCACGGTCTTCACCCGCGCGTCGCGCGGTGCGGTCAACGTCGTCTCGAGCTTCATGCTCTCGATGACCATCAGCGCCTGGCCGGCGTGCACCGAATCGCCCGCGGCCACATGCACGGCGATGACCACGCCGGGCATGGGAGCGCTCAGCAGGTTGGAAGCGCCGCCAGCCGCGCCGCCGGTGGCGTGCGACAGCGTCTGCCGTTCGACCTGAACGGCGCCCAGGCCATCGCTATGCACGAACACCGCGTCGGCCCCGGCGGCCAGGTGCACGATGTGCGTGCGGTCGCCGACGGTGATGCGCCAGCGGCCGTCGGGCAGGGCCTGGCGGCTGATGCGCAGGCTGCGCTGGCCACGACGCAACTGCACGCTGCCGTCGCTGCCGCGGGTGGCCACCACCTCGTGCGCGGTGCCGTCGATCAGATAGCGGGCATGCATGGGGCCTCAGTTCCTCCAGGCGCCCATGGCAGCGTGCATGGGCGGTACGGCATGGACGCGCTGCATCAGTTCGCGGTCGGACAGCACGGCAGCGGCCAGCAGCAGGTCGATGTCGTCTTCGCTCAGCGGCGCGATCAGCTCGCCCGCGCAGCGCGCCAGCATGGCGGTGTCGGCCTGGCCGGCGCTGAACTCCGGGTGTTGCAGCACGCGTGTCAGGTAGCTGGCGTTGGTGGTGACGCCGAGCAGCACGGTGTCCTGCAGCGCGCGCATCGAGCGCGCGATGGCCTGCGCGCGCGTCGCGCCGTGGCAGATGATCTTGGCGATCATCGGGTCGAAGGCGGCGGTGACGTCGCCGCCCTCGCGCACACCGGCATCGACGCGCACGCCCGGGCCGCCGGGCGGCTTCCAGTTCAGGATGGTGCCTGTGGCGGGGCGGAAGTCGTGCGCCGGGTCCTCGGCATACAGCCGGCATTCGATGGCGTGGCCCTGCTGCGCGATGTCGGACTGCACCAGGCCCAGTGGTTCGCCACGCGCCAGCCGCACCTGCTCGTGCACCAGATCCAGGCCGCACACGGCTTCAGTCACCGGGTGTTCGACCTGCAGCCTTGTGTTCATTTCCAGGAAATAGAACTCGCCGCCAGCGCCGTAGATGAACTCGACCGTGCCGGCGCCGAGGTAGCCGCAGGCGCGGGCGATGCCGGCCGCCGATTCGCAGATGTCGCGGCGCTGCTCGGGCGTGAGGCCGGGCGACGGCGTTTCCTCGATGATCTTCTGGAAGCGCCGCTGCACCGAGCACTCGCGTTCCCAGACGTGGACCACCTGTCCATGGGCGTCGCCGAGCACCTGGACCTCGATGTGGCGCGGGCGCTCGACATAGCGTTCGACGAACAGGCGGCCGTCGCCGAAGTAGCGCTCGCCCTCGCGCCGCGCGGTGGCGATCTCGGTCTCGAGCAGCGCCAGGTCGCGCACGATGCGCATGCCCTTGCCGCCGCCGCCGGCGGAGGGCTTGATGAGCAGCGGCGTGCCCAGCGCGCGGGCGCGTTCGACGAAGCTTGCCGGGTCGTCGTCCTCGATCGCGCTCGGCGCCACAGGGAAGCCGCGCTCGGCGACGAAGCGGCGCGCGCGCACCTTGTCGCCCATCAGCTCGATGGTGTCGGCGCGCGGGCCGATGAAGGCGATGCCGGCGGCATCGAGTGCGCGCGCGAACGCCGCGTTCTCCGACAGGAAGCCGTAGCCGGGGTGGACCGCCTGGGCCCCGCAGCGCGTCGCCGCCGCAACGAGCAGCGCGATGTCCAGGTAGGCCGCCAGCGGCGTGCTGCCATGCAGTTCGATGGCCACGTCGGCTTGAAGCACGGCCGGGCTGCCGGCGTCCACCGCGTGGTGGGCGACTGCGACGCGCAGGCCCATCGCCCTGAGCGTGCGCAGGATGCGCAGCGCGATCTCGCCGCG
>CAYREA010000505.1:0-2007 GCA_964423075.1 uncultured Rubrivivax sp.
CTTGCCGCGCGGGCCGGTCTTGCCGGCCAGGCACTCGTCGACGTAGCGCTTCACGGGCGGTTCCCAGAAGCGGCTGTTGCTGGTGTTGATGGCGAACTCGTGCGTCTCTTCCGGCACGCGGATGTTCTCGTGCGTGAGCACGAATTCGCCCAGGTTCGGGTTCAGCGTGAAACCGGCCACGCCGTTGCCCACGCTCAGCACGAACATGGTCACCGGGCCGTACAGCGCGTAGCCCGCGGCCACCTGCGTGGCGCCGGGCTGCAGGAAGTCGGCCTCGGTGACGTCGCGGCCGCTGTCCACCACCTCGGCCGGGGCGCGCAGGATGCTGAAGATGCTGCCCACGGAGACGTTGACGTCGATGTTGCTGCTGCCGTCCAGGGGGTCGAACACCAGCAGGTACTTGCCGCGCTGGTAGGCAGGCGGGATCTGCTTGGGTGCTTCCATCTCCTCGCTGGCCATGCCGGCGAGGTGGCCGTTCCACTCGTTCATGCGGATGAAGATGTCGTTGGACAGCACGTCCAGCGGCTTCTGCACCTCGCCCTGCACGTTCGTGTCGCCGCCCTCCGGCGTGCCTTCACCCAGGGCGCCCATGGCGACGACGCGGGCGATGGCCTTGCAGGCCAGAGAGATGTCCAGCACCAGGGCGTTGAGTTCGCCGCTGGCCTGCGGGTAGCGGCGTCGTTCCTCGATCAGGTAGCGCGTCAGCGTCCTGCGTCCGGTGAGTGGCATGGTGGTCTCGGTGGGATGAAGAATCAGGTGGCGGCGAAGACGCGGCTGGCCAGGATGTCGCCGGCTTCGAGCGTGATGAGGTCGTCGCGGCCCAGCACGCGGTCGCGCTGGGCGAACAGGCGGCTGGCCTGGCGCAGGCGCATGCGGTCCAGCGCGTTGCGCACGCTGCGCGCGTTGGCGAAATGCGGCTGCTGCAGGCGGCGCTGCAGGTAGTCGGCGAAGGCGTCCTGGGCGCCTTCGCCGAAGCGGTAGTTCATGCCGGCGAGCATGCGCTCGGCGATGGCCTGCAGTTCGCCCTGGCTGTAGTCCGGGAAGTCCAGGTGGTGCGCGATGCGGCTGCTCATGCCGGGGTTGCTCTGGAAGAAGGTGTCCATGCGGTCCTTGTAGCCGGCGAGGATGACCACCAGGTCGTCGCGCTGGTTCTCCATCACCTGCAGCAGGATCTCGATGGCCTCCTGGCCGTAGTCGCGCTCGTTGTCGGGCTTGTAGAGGTAGTAGGCCTCGTCGATGAAGAGCACGCCGCCCATGGCCTTCTTCAGCACCTCTTTCGTCTTCGGCGCGGTGTGGCCGATGTACTGGCCCACCAGGTCGTCGCGCGTCACGGCCACGAGGTGGCCTTTGCGCACGTAGCCCAGGCGGTGGAGGATCTGCGCCATGCGCAGCGCCACCGTGGTCTTGCCGGTGCCCGGGTTGCCGGTGAAGCACATGTGCAGTGACGGCGATTGCGCCTGCAGCCCGTGCGCCAGGCGCAACCGGTCCACCACCAGCAGCGCCGCGATGTCGCGGATGCGCTGCTTCACCGGGGCCAGGCCGATGAGGTCGCGGTCCAGCTCGTCCATCACGCCTTCGACCTGGCTGTCGCGCAGCACCTCACCCACCGTGCGCGGCGGTGCGGCGGCCGGGGCGGGCGCCGCAGCCGGCGCTTCGATGTCGGTCCCGGGAATGCGGTAGAGCGGGGCGTTCATGGCGACCGGCGTGGATCAGTAGCGTTGCGCCTCGGGCTTGTCCGTGGCGTACGAATGCACCGTGTAGCGGATGGAGCGGCCGGCGCCTTCCTGCCGCACCAGGCCGAAGCCGGGCTCGTTCGTCGGGCGGTTGACGATGAAGCTCATCACGATGGTCTCCACGCCGCGCGTGCTGTCGAAGGCCATGAGCCGGATGTAGTGCTGCGGAAAGGTCTTGCGGCAGCTGGCCAGTTCCAGCATCACGCCGGCGGCGTCCTGCAGGTCGAACATCGGCATGCCGAACATCTCCCAGTAGGTGTTGCGCGGGTGCGGG
>CAYREA010000506.1:0-2001 GCA_964423075.1 uncultured Rubrivivax sp.
AGCTGGCCGGGAACGGCGGCTTGAAGCGCGGCTGGCCCTTCTTGCCTTCCAGCGATTCGAGCAGCGCGGTTTCTTCACCGCAGATGTAGGCGCCGAAGCCGTGGAAGGCGTGCAGCTGGAAGCTGAACTCGCTGCCCTGGATCCTGTCGCCCAGGAAGCCGGCGGCGCGGGCTTCTTCCAGGGCCTCTTCGAAGCGCTGGTAGATCTCGAAGATCTCGCCGTGGATGTAGTTGTAGCCCGTCTTGATGCCCATCGCGTAGGCGGCGATGGCCATGCCTTCGATCACCATGTGCGGGTTGTAGGCCAGCAGGTCACGGTCCTTGCAGGTGCCCGGCTCGCCTTCGTCGCTGTTGCACACCAGGTACTTCGGCCCCGGGTACATGCGCGGCATGAAGCTCCACTTCAGGCCGGTGGGAAAGCCCGCGCCGCCGCGGCCACGCAAGGCGCTGAGCTTGACCTCGGCGATGACCTGGTCCTGCGTCATCCCTTCGCCGCCGTCCTTGCCCAGGATCTTGCGCAGCGCCGCATAACCGCCGCGCGCGACGTAGTCCTTCAGGCGCCAGTTCGTGCCGTCGAGGCCGGCATAGATCTGCGCACCGATGTGGCGGCCGTGGAAACAGGTCTCGCGGCCCTGGGCCTGGAACTTCGACAGGTCAAGCATGGGGCTGGGCCTTGAGCAGATTCAGGAGTTCGTCGAGCCGTTCGTTACTCATGAAGCTGAGCATCTGGCGGTCGTTCACCAGCATCACCGGCGCGTCGGCGCAGGCGCCCAGGCACTCGCTGGGTTGCACGGTGAAGCGGCCGTCGGCGGTGGTGCCGTAGGGCTCGACGCCGAGCCTCTTGCAGACATGCTCCAGCGCCTGGTCGCCGTCGCGCAGGGCACACGGCAGGTTGGTGCAGACGTTGAGCTTGAAGCTGCCCACCGCCTGCTGGTTGTACATGTTGTAGAAGGTGGTGACCTCGTGCACCGCGATGGCGGGCATGCCCAGGTAGGCGGCGATGGCGTCTTCGGCCTCCACCGACACAAACCCCTGCTCGTGCTGCACGATGGCCAGGCAGGCCATCACGGCCGACTGCTTCTGGTCGGCCGGGTACTTGGCCACTTCCTTGGCGAATCTCGCCTTGGTGGATTCACTCAGTTCCATCATCTGTCGATCTCGCCGAACACGATGTCCATGGTGCCGATGATGGCCACGGCGTCGGCAATCATGTGGCCGCGCGCCATCTCGTCCAGCGCCGCGAGGTGCGCAAAGCCGGGCGGGCGGATCTTCAGCCGGTAGGGCTTGTTGGCGCCGTCGCTCACCAGGTAGATGCCGAACTCGCCCTTGGGGTGTTCCACTGCCGCGTACGCTTCCCCCTCGGGCACGTGCATGCCTTCGGTGAAGAGCTTGAAGTGGTGGATCAGCTCTTCCATGTTGGACTTCATGTCCACGCGCGAAGGCGGCGCCACCTTGTGGTTGCCGGTGATCACCGGGCCGTCGTTCGCACGCAGCCAGGCCACGCACTGCTGGATGATGCGGTTGCTCTGGCGCATCTCTTCCACGCGCACGAGATAGCGGTCATACGTGTCGCCGTTCACGCCCACGGGCACGTCGAAGTCCATCTTCGCGTAGACGTCGTAGGGCTGGGTCTTGCGCAGGTCCCAGGCGATGCCGCTGCCGCGCAGCATGGGGCCGGTGAAGCCCAGGTTCAGCGCGCGCTCGGGCGTGACGACGCCGATGCCTACGGTGCGCTGCTTCCAGATGCGGTTGTCGGTGAGCAGGGTCTCGTACTCGTCGACGTAGGCCGGGAAGCGCTTGGTGAAGTCCTCGACGAAATCGAGCAGGCTGCCTGACCGTGCGTCGTTCAGTGCCTTGATGGCCTTCTCGTTCTTGATGCGGCTGGGCTTGTACTGCGGCATGCTGCCCGGCAGGTCGCGGTACACGCCGCCGGGGCGGAAGTAGGCCGCGTGCATGCGCGCGCCGCTCACCGCCTCGTACATGTCGAACAGGTCTTCGCGCT
>CAYREA010000507.1:0-1991 GCA_964423075.1 uncultured Rubrivivax sp.
GCTGAACAGGCGCTCGCTGCCGCAGCCGGGGAAATAGAACACCGCCTCACTCTCGGCGCTGGTGCCCTTAGGGTCGCGGATGATGGGCACGTAGGCCTTGTCCTCGATGTCCAGCAGCGCGCGTGCCGTGCGCTTGGGCAGGCCGCCCGGCAGCTTCTTGTTGATGAAGTGGATGACCTGTTCCTTCACCGGCGCCGCGCCCACGCTGGCCGGCGGGTGGTTGGTCTGGTGGCGCGCCGCCAGCTTCAGCATGCGGTTGGCGAAGCGCTGCACCTTGAAGCCCACGTCGACCATGCCGCGCCGCAGCAGGCGGATGCTCTGCGGGTTGGTGGCGTTGAGGAACAGCATGGCCGCCGCACTGCCGGGCCTGAAGCTCTTCTGGCCCATCTTGCGCAGCAGGTTGCGCATGTTCATGGTGACGTCGCCGAAGTCGATCTTCACCGGGCACGGGCTCTCGCACTTGTGGCACACGGTGCAGTGGTCGGCGACATCCTCGAAGTCGGCCCAGTGCTGCACGCTGATGCCGCGGCGCGTCTGCTCCTCGTACAGGAAGGCCTCGATCAGCAGCGAGGTGGCGAGGATCTTGTTGCGCGGGCTGTACAGCAGGTTGGCGCGCGGCACGTGCGTGGCGCACACCGGCTTGCACTTGCCGCAGCGCAGGCAGTCCTTGATGCTGTCGCTGATGGCGCCGATGTCGCTCTGCTGCATGATCAGCGACTCGTGCCCCATCAGCCCGAAGCTGGGCGTGTAGGCGGCGCTCAGGTCGGAAGCGCGCGCGTCCTGCGCCGGGGCGCGGACCAGCTTGCCCTTGTTGAAGCGGCCCTCGGGGTCGATGCGCTGCTTGTAGGCGGCAAACGGGGCGATCTCCTCGTCGCTCAGGAACTCGAGCTTGGTGATGCCGATGCCGTGCTCGCCGCTGATCACCCCGCCCAGCCGCCGTGCCAGCGCCATGATGCGCGCCACCACCTCGTGGCCGGTCTGCAGCATGGCGTAGTTGTCGCTGTTGACGGGGATGTTGGTGTGCACGTTGCCGTCGCCGGCGTGCATGTGCAGCGCCACCCACACGCGACCGCGCAGCACCTCCTGGTGGATGCGCTTGCACTCGGCCATGAGCGGCGCGAAGGCGCTGCCGGAGAACAGCGCCTGCAGGGGCTTGTGGATCTGCGTCTTCCACGACGCGCGCCAGCGCCAGTCCTGCAGCATCGCAAAGCAGGTCTCGCCTTCCTGGGCCTGCACCACGTCCAGTTCGTCCAACCAGTGCTGCCACAGCGCGCGCACCTCGGCCAGCAGGGCCAGGGCCTGCTGCACGCGGTCTTCCAGGATCTCGGCGCTGGGGATCTCGCCGGCGTCGTCGCTCTTGCCCAGGGGCAGGCGGCCCTTCTCGAAGAAGGCGCGCAAGGCGTCAACCAGTTCCAGCTTGTTGCGCAGGCTCAGTTCGACGTTGAAACGCTCGATGCCTTCGGTGTACTCGCCCATGCGCGGCAGCGGGATCACCACGTCTTCGTTGATCTTGAAGGCGTTGGTGTGGCGGGCGATGGCCGCGGTGCGCTTGCGCTCGGACCAGAACTTCTTGCGCGCATCGGCGCTCACCGCGGTGAAGCCTTCGCCGCCGCGTGAATTGGCGATGCGCACCACCTCGCTGGCGGCGCGCGCCACGGCGGCCTCGTCGTCGCCGACGATGTCGCCCAGCAGCACCATCTTGGGCACGCCCGAGCCGTTGCTCGAAAGGGCGCGCTTGCTCTTGGTGGCGTAACCCACGGCCTTGAGGTAGCGGTCGTCGAGGTGCTCCAGGCCGGCCAGCAGCACGCCGCTGCTGTTCAGCCCGAACAGGTAGTCCTTGATGTCGACGATGCTGGGCACGGCGTCGCGGGCGTTGCCGAAGAACTCCAGGCACACCGTGCGCGTGTGCGCCGGCATGCGGTGCAGCACCCAGCGGGCGCTGGTGATGAGGCCGTCGCAGCCTTCCTTCTGGATGCCGGGCAGGCCGGCCA
>CAYREA010000508.1:0-1969 GCA_964423075.1 uncultured Rubrivivax sp.
GTGGCGGCCAGCGGCAGCACGGCATCGAGCATCTGCTGCGCGCTCTGCACGTCGATGCGGCGCACGCCGCGCGGCGTGGGCAGGTGCACGGGGCCGGCCACCAGCGTGACGGACGCGCCGGCCTCGGACGCGGCGCGTGCGATGGCAAAACCCATCTTGCCGCTGGACAGATTCGTGATGCCGCGCACCGGATCGATGGCCTCGAAGGTGGGGCCCGCCGTTACCAGCATCGAACGGCCGGCCAGCAGCTTGGGCTGGAAGAAGGCCTCGAGTTCCTCACGCAGTTCCTCGGCTTCGAGCATGCGGCCGTCGCCAATTTCGCCGCAGGCCTGGTCACCGGCGGCCGGGCCGAGCACCGTGGCGCCGTCGGCGCGGATCAGGGCCACGTTGCGCTGCGTGGCCGGGTGCGCCCACATCTCGCGGTTCATGGCCGGGGCCACCAGCAGCGGGCAACGCTCCAGCGGGCGCGCCAGGCACAGCAGCGGCAACAGCTCACCCGCGCGGCCCTGGGCCAGTTGGGCGATGAAGTCGGCGCTGGCCGGTGCGACGACGATGGCATCGGCCTCACGCGACAGGTCGATGTGCGGCATGTTGTTGGGCAAGCGCGCGTCCCACTGGCTGGTGTAGACGGGCCGCCCGGTCAGCGCCTGCATCGTCACCGCGGTGATGAACTGCGTGGCGGCCTCGCTCATCACCACCTGCACCGTGGCGCCGGCCTTGATGAGTTCACGCGCGAGTTCTGCGGCCTTGTAGCAGGCCACGCCGCCCGAGAGACCCAGGACGATGTGCCTGCCGTGCAGGCCGGGAGCTTTGGACATGGGGCGGCACTCTAGCAGCCACCTTCCACGCCCGCCGGCGTGGCAAAGACCACGGCCCCAGCCCCGCGATGTTTCCCGAACGTTCAGGAATTCCTGAAACTACAGATAGACTGCGCAGCTTCCGGAACCCAAGGTCGCACCGATGCCCACCCTCACCCCGCTGGTCCAGAGTTTCGTCGGGCACTTTGGCGAGATGGGCAGCCGCTGGGGCATCAACCGAACGGTGGGCCAGATCTACGCGCTGATCTTCGTCGCACCCGCGCCGCTGCACGCCGACGATATCGCCGAGAAGCTGGAGTTCAGCCGCAGCAACGTCAGCATGGGCCTGAAGGAGTTGCAGGCCTGGCGCCTGGTGCGGCTGCGCCACTTTCCGGGCGACCGGCGCGAGTACTTCGACGCGCCCAGCGACGCCTGGGAGATCTTCCAGACCCTGGCCGAAGAGCGCCGCAGGCGCGAGATCGAGCCCACGCTGTCGATGCTGCGCAATGCGCTGCTCGAAGCACCGGCCACGCCCGAAGACCGCATCGCGCAGGAACGAATGAAGGGCATGCACGACCTGATCGAGCTGATGACGAACTGGTTCGACGACGTGCAGCGGCTTGACCAGCAGACCCTGTCGCAGCTGATGAAGATGGGCTCCAAGGTGCAGCGCCTGCTCGAGTTCACGGGCAAGGCCCGCGCCAAGGCCTGAGGGAAAGTCGCCATGGACGCCCTGCTCCTGGCCCGCATGCAGTTCGCGGCCAACATCAGTTTCCACATCCTGTTCCCTACCATCAGCATCGCGCTCGGCTGGACGCTGCTGTTCTTCCGCCTGCGCTGGCTGAAGACGCATGACGTGGCCTGGCTCATGGCCTACCGCTTCTGGACCAAGGTGTTTGCATTGACCTTCGCCCTGGGCGTGGTCAGCGGCATCACCATGAGCTTCCAGTTCGGCACCAACTGGCCGGGCTTCATGGAGCGCGTGGGCAACGTCGCCGGGCCGCTGCTGGGCTACGAGGTGCTCACCGCCTTCTTCCTGGAAGCCACCTTCCTGGGCGTGATGTTGTTCGGCCACGGCAAGGTGAGCGAGCGCGTGCACCTGCTGGCCACCTTCCTGGTGGCCTTCGGCACCACGATGAGCGCGTTCTGGATCCTGGCGCTGAACTCGTGGA
>CAYREA010000509.1:0-1968 GCA_964423075.1 uncultured Rubrivivax sp.
ACGTCGGCACGCGGCATCATCAGGAAGAAGCCCGAGGTCGGGTTGGGCGTGGTCGGCACGTAGACGCTGACATGCTCGCCCGGCAGCTGCGAGGCCACCTCGCCACCTGGCTTGCCGGTGACGAAGGCGATGGTCCAGGACCCCTGGCGCGGGTACTGCACCAGCACCGCCTCGCGAAAGGCGTTGCCGTTGCTGGAGAAGAGCGTGTCCGAGACCTGCTTGACCGAGTTGTAGATGCTCTTGACGATGGGCGTCTTGCTCAACACCTGGTCGGCCTGGCGCAACCACCACTGCCCGAACATGTTGGCCGCGAAGACGCCGGTGAGCAGCAGCGCCGCCAGCATCACCGCCACGCCCAGGCCCGGGATGTTGCGCAGCGTCTCCAGGCCGGCGCGCGCCGACTCGGGCAGCACCGCCTGGGTGGCCGAGAGCAGCGCCTCGAACACGCCGTTGAGCGAGCCCAGCACCCAGCTCAGCACCCAGATGGTGATAGCCAGGGGCAGCCAGACCAGCAGGCCAGCGACGAGGTATTTCTTCACGGAGATGGCAACGATGGCTGGCCGCCGCTCAGCTGCCGGACGGAGGCGTCGGCGCGGCCGGGGCGGGTGCCGGCGCAGCGGGGCTGCTGTCGGCGGCTTTCTCGGGCTTGGCGGCCTGGGCGGCGTCTGCCGGCTTGCCGTCTTCGGGCTTGGCCGCTGCGGCCGTGCTGCCGCCGCGGAAATCGGTGGCGTACCAGCCCGAGCCCTTGAGCTGGAAGCCGGCGGCGGTCACCTGCTTGGCGTAGGCCTCGGCACCGCAGGCCGGGCACACCGTGAGCACCGGGTCGGAGATCTTCTGCAGCACGTCCTGCGCGTGGCCGCAGGACGTGCAGCGGTAGGCGTAGATGGGCATGGCTGGAGAAGAACCCTGAAGTTGATCGGCGAAAAACCGCGAATTATAGGCTGCCGGCGCAACTTCAACCCAGGCCGGGTACGAAGAGCCGCGTGGCCAGCAGCCCGGCGACGAAGCCCACGGCCGCCCACAGCAGGCCCTGCAGCAGGCGGTTGGTGCGCCGCTGCTCGGCCAGCAGGGCCAGCAGCGCGGCGTCGTCACGCGGCCGGGCCTGTGCAGCCAGCGCACCGTGCAGCAGGCGCGGCAGCTCGGGCAGCAATTGCGCGAAACGGGGGCCTTCGCGCTGCAGGCCGTCCACCAGGGCACGCCAGCCGATCTGCTCGTTCATCCAGCGCTCCAGGAAGGGCTTGGACGTGGTCCACAGGTCGAGTTCGGGGTCGAGCTCGCGGCCCAGGCCCTCGACGTTGAGCAGCGTCTTCTGCAGCAGCACCAGCTGCGGCTGGATCTCGACGTTGAAGCGACGCGAGGCCTGGAACAGGCGCAGCAGCACCTGGCCGAAGGAGATGTCCTTGAGCGGCCGGTCGATCTGCGGCTCCACCACCGCGCGAATGGCGCTTTCCAGCGCTTCCACCCGCGTGTCGGGCGGCACCCAGCCGGCTTCGATGTGCAGCTCGGCCACCCGCTTGTAGTCGCGGTTGAAGCAGGCCAGGAAGTTGTAGGCCAGGTAGCGCTTGTCGGTGTCGCTGAGCGTGCCGATGATGCCGAAGTCGAGCGCGATGTAGCGGCCGAAGGTGCCGGGCTCCAGGCTCACCTGGATGTTGCCCGGGTGCATGTCGGCGTGGAAGAAGCCGTCGCGGAAGACCTGGGTGAAGAAGATGATGGTGCCGTCGCGCGCCAGCTGCGGCAGGTTGACGCCGGCGGCGCGCAGGCGGTCGAGCTGGCTGATGGGCACGCCGTGCATGCGCTGCATGACCATGACGCCGGGTGTGCAGAGGTCCCACACCATCTCGGGCACCAGCACCAGGTTCAGGCCCGCCATGTTGCGGCGCAGCTGGGTGGCGTTGGCGGCCTCGCGCACCAGGTCCAGCTCGTCGTGCAGGTAGGCGTCGAACTCGGCCACCACCTCGCGCGGCTTCA
>CAYREA010000510.1:0-1968 GCA_964423075.1 uncultured Rubrivivax sp.
GTGCCCGGGCCGATGACGATGTCCACGCCCGGCTGCACGTCGGGGTTGCCGGCCTTGCCGATGGCGGCGATGCGGCAGCCCTTGATGCCGATGTCGGCCTTGACGATGCCCCAGTGGTCGATGATCAGCGCGTTGGTGATGACGAGGTCGTGCGCCTCATGGTGGCCGGGGCCGTTGACGACCTGGCTCTGGCCCATGCCGTCGCGGATGGTCTTGCCGCCGCCGAACTTCACCTCTTCGCCGTAGCCGCCGGCAGCGAGCGTGTAGTCCTTCTCCACCTCGACGATGAGGCCGGTGTCGGCCAGGCGCAGGCGGTCGCCCACGGTGGGGCCGTACATCTCGGCGTAGGCACGGCGTCCGATGGTGCGCGACATCACACGCCTCCGTTGGTGAGACCGCGGAAGCCCCACACCTGGCGCCGGCCGCCGTAATCGACCAGCGTCACCGTGCGTTCCTGGCCAGGCTCGAAGCGCACCGCCGTACCGCTGGCGATGTTCAGCCGCATGCCCTTGGCGGCCTGGCGGTCGAACAGCAGGGCCGCGTTGGTCTCGGCGAAGTGGTAGTGCGAGCCCACCTGGATGGGCCGGTCGCCGCTGTTGGCGACGATGATCGTCACCTTCGCACGGCCAGGGTTGAGTTCGTGTTCGCCGTCGTCGATCAGCAGTTCGCCGGGGATCATCTGAAGTTCCTTCAAGCAGCGACCGTGACGGCCGCGACCAAGCTTCCCGCCGCGGAGCCGGCTCTGCCGGGCCGCTGGCGGACGGCCCCCTCGGGGGGTAGCGAGCGCAAGCGAGCTTGGGGGCTCATGCAATCGGTTGGTGCACGGTCACCAACTTGGTGCCGTCGGGGAAGGTGGCTTCGACCTGGATCTCGGTGACGATCTCGGGCACGCCTTCCATCACGTCGTCGCGCCCCAGCACCGCGCGGCCCTCGCTCATCAATTGCGCGACCGTCTTGCCGTCGCGCGCGCCTTCCAGGATGGCGCAACTGATCAGCGCGATGCTCTCGGGCACGTTGAGCTTCAGCCCGCGCGCCTTGCGGCGTTCGGCCAGCAGGCCGGCGGTGAAGAGCAGCAGCTTGTCCTTCTCTCTCGGGGTCAGGTCCATGGCGTCGCCTTCAGCACATTGGGTGCCATCGTAACCACGGGCCGGGCCTGGCCTGCATCGTGCAATCCATGGCTTCGCCATGACGACCGACACCGCACCCGCCAGCGCCGCCGCGCCGCAGCAGCGCGTGATCAAGGTGCGCCGGGACTACAACGCCTGGGTCGCCAGCGAGACGCTGGAGGACTACGCGCTGCGCTTCACGCCCCGCTCCTTCCGCAAGTGGAGTGCCGCCCGCGTGGCGCAGACGGCGCTGGGCGGCGCGGCCTCGTTCCTGGTGCTGGAAGCGCTGGGCGGCACGCTGCTGCTGCAGTTCGGCTTCGTCAACGCGGCCTGGGCCGTGCTGGCCACGGCGCTGATCATCTTCGCGGCCGGCCTGCCCATCAGCATCTACGCCGCGCGCCACGGCCTGGACATGGACCTGCTGACGCGTGGCGCCGGCTTCGGCTACATCGGCAGCACCATCACCAGCCTCATCTACGCCAGCTTCACCTTCATCTTCTTCGCGCTGGAAGCGGCCATCATGGCCTACGCGCTGGAACTGGCCTGGGGCATCCCGCCGGCCTGGGGCTACTTGATCTGCGCGCTGGTGGTCATCCCGCTGGTCACGCACGGCGTCACCGCCATCAGCCAGCTGCAGATGTGGACGCAGCCGCTGTGGCTGCTGCTGCTGGTGCTGCCCTACCTGTTCGTCTTCCATGCCCACCCGGGGCTCGTCGGCGAGCTGCGGGCCTATGCCGGCGAAAGCGGCCAGGGCGGCCGTTTCGACCCGCTGCTTTTCGGCAGCGCGCTCACCGTGGGCATCGCGCTCATCACGCAGATGGGCGAGCAGGTGGACTACCTGCGCTTCATGCCCGAGAAGACG
>CAYREA010000511.1:0-1966 GCA_964423075.1 uncultured Rubrivivax sp.
TTCGGCATCTTCCGCTTCTGACATGCAACGCATCCACAAGGTCCTGATCGCCAACCGCGGCGACCAGCCGACGTCAGTCGGCGCAGCGGCGAAGCCACATTGCCTGGCACGCGCGGCGTGCGCAGGCGATCTTGCCGCGGGAGACTCATGAACATCAAGAAGGTCCTGATCGCCAACCGCGGCGAGATCGCCTGCCGCATCGCGCGCACCTGCCGCCGGCTCGGCCTGAAGGTGGCCACCGTGCATTCCAGCGTCGACCGCCATGCGCGCCATGTGCGCGAGATCGGCGAGTCGGTCGAACTCGGCGGCGCGGCACCGTCCGACAGCTACCTGCGCATCGATGCCATCGTTGCGGCGGCGAAACGCGTCGGCGCCGAGGCCGTGCACCCCGGCTTCGGCTTCGTCTCCGAGAACCCGGACTTCGTGCGTGCGCTCGACGCCGCCGGGCTGATCTTCATCGGCCCGACGGCTGAAACCATGGAACGGCTGGGCGGCAAGGCGCAGGCCAAGCGCGAGGCCGCGCGGCTGGGCGTGCCGGTGATCGCGGGCAGCGAAGGCGGCATGAACGACGCTGGCGCGGTGGTGAACGCCGTGCGCGGCATGCCGCTGCCGGTGCTGCTGAAGGCCGTGGCCGGCGGCGGTGGCCGCGGCATGGCGGTGGTCGAGACCCTCGACGGCCTGGACGCCCGCGTCGAAAGCGCGATGCGCGAGGCCGAGAAGGCCTTTGGCAATGGCGAGCTGATCGTTGAGCGCTATCTGCCGCGCGTGCGCCACATCGAGGTGCAGGTCGCCGGCGACGGGCAGGGCCACGCCATCCACCTGTTCGAGCGCGAATGCACGCTGCAGCGCCGGCACCAGAAGGTGATCGAAGAAGCGCCGAGCGCCGGCCTGCCGCCAGCCTTGCGCGAGCGCCTGCTGGCCGATGCGGTGAAGCTCGCCGCCGGCGTGAACTACCGCGGGCTGGGCACGGTAGAGTTTGTCGTGTCGGGGGACGAGCACCACTTCCTCGAGGTCAACCCGCGCCTGCAGGTCGAACACCCGGTGACCGAGGAGGTGACCGGGCTCGACTTGGTCGAGTTGCAACTGCGCATCGCCGACACCGGCCGGCTGCCGCTGACACAGGCCGACGTGCGCTGCGAAGGCCACGCCTTCGAGGCGCGGCTGTGTGCCGAAGATGCCGAAGCCGGCTTCCTGCCGACCACCGGGCGTCTGGACCGCGTCGATTTCTCGCGCGCGGCGGTGCGCATCGAGTCGGGCGTGGAGAGCGGCGACGAGATCTCGCCGTACTACGACTCGATGATCGCCAAGCTGGTGTCGCGCGGCCCGAACCGCGAGGCCGCGCGCCGCGCACTGGCCGCCGGCCTGCGCGACAGTACGGTGATCGGCCTGACCACCAACCTGCAGTTCCTGCACGAGCTGCTGCACTGGCCGCAGACCATCGCGGCGACGTTTCACACGCGCCTGATCGACGAGTCCTTCGCCGCCGACGCTGCGGCTGCCCGCCCGGCGCCTGTCGTGCCGGCCGAGCACGTGGCCGCCGCCGCGCTGCACTGGCTTGCCGCGCAGCGCGCCGCGACCCCTGAACTCGGCTGCTGGAGCCAGGCGCAGGGCTTCACCGGCTGGCGCCTGGCCAACGGCGGGCCCGCCCCGGCGCCCTTGCCGAACCTGGTGCTGAAGAGCGGCACGGACGAATGGCCGGTGCGCTTCGGCGCGCCGCAGGCCGACGGCAGCATCGAGCTGGTGCTCGGCGATGCACCCGAGCGCGCGTCGCTGGCCGTGCTGCCCAGTGGCCACCGGTTGCTGCACTTCGGCGGCCGCACGCTCGAACTCGCGCTCGTCGGCACTGCGCACAGCATCGAGCTGTCGAGCCCGCTCGGCCGCAGCGTGTTCGACTGCACGCCTTTCCTCGGTGGTGCGCTCGCCGACGCCGCCGCGGGCGGCCAGCTCGGCGCACCGATGATGGGCA
>CAYREA010000512.1:0-1964 GCA_964423075.1 uncultured Rubrivivax sp.
TGTCCTGCAGGCGCCCCTGGATGATGCTGATGCCGAACACGTCGGGCACGAAGAACACGCTGGCCGTGGTGCCCTGCACCTGTTCGAGCAGCTCGACGATGCGCGGCTGGCTGCCCAGTGGCAGCGTGATGTAGACCTCGTTGACGCCGCGCTCGCGGATGAACGGCGCCACCTGCTTCAGGTTGCCCAGGCGCTGGCCGCGTGCATCGGCGTCCACGCGCTCGTCGGCACGGTCGTCGAAATAACCCAGGAACAGCAGGCCGATGTCACCACGCGCTTGAAAGGCCCGGGCCACCTTCACGCCCAGTGCGCCCGCGCCCACCACCACCGCCGAGCGCCGGTTCTGCGGCTGGCTGGCCAGCTGGCGCAGCATCCTGCGGCCGACGAAGAAGGCCAGCCACTGCAGCACCGGCGTGGCGATGCTCCACCAGAACACGATGTCGGGCCGGAACAGCTGCAGGCTGCGCGTGGCGTAGCCGCACAGCGCCAGGATGACCAGCAGGCTCAGCCACGAGGTGCCGATGTCCACCGCGGCATTGAGCGGCCGGTCCCAGAAGCGGTTGCGGCCGGGGAAGGTGAGGGCGAAGATCAGCAGGCACAGCGTCAGGTCGGAACGGCCTATGGGCTCGTCGAACCAGGCCGACACAGCCAGGAAGACGCCAACCGTGAGGGTCGGCTCCAGGAACGCGGCGACCAGCGAAGTCACCGACTGCGGCGCGCTGTAGAAGGTGCGTTTGTAGCCTCGGTCTTCGAACATCGGGGGCGGCAGGTGGACGGTGCCGTCGGGATGCGGCAGGCCGCTCCGGTAAGGGCCAGGGGCGGCAGCGCGCATGCAGGGCACGGCGCGCGATGAGCCGGCCATTCTCTCCCAATTCAGAAGTGCCCCTGTGACGGGGCGCAGGCCCCCAGACAGGGGGCGCTGCCTACAATCGCAAAATGCTCCACAGTCTGCAGGCCTTGCTGGCACCGGCCCTGGCCGAGCGCCTGACGCTCGTCATCAACCATGTGCTCAGCGGCGAAGCCGCCGCCACCGACCGCCTGCGCCCCCACGCCGGCCGCACGGTGCAGCTGACGCTGGAGCGCTGGCCCACGCTGCTGCCTGCGCCGCCGGCGCTGGCCTGGCGCGTCACCCCGGCGGGGCTGATGGAATGGTGCGGGCCCGAGGGCGTGGCCGCACCCGATCTGTCGCTGCGCGTGGATGCCTCCAACCCCGCGCTGGCCGTGGCGCGCGCCCTCGGCGGCACGCCGCCGGCGGTGCAGATCGACGGTGATGCCCAGCTGGCGGGCGACATGAACTGGCTGCTGCAGAACTTGCGCTGGGATGTGGCGGCCGACCTCGAGCGCCTGTTCGGCCCCGCCGTGGCGCAGCAGCTGCACCGCCTGGGCTCGGCGCTGGCCGGCGGCGTGCGCGCCGCCGTCAAGGCGGCCACCGACATCGCCGAGCGGCTGCGCCCGCGCCGCCCGTGAAGCGCGGCAGCCGCCGCCGCGCACACCGATGAAACATGTCGGACGGATGGTGACCATCGTGGTCACCGTGTTGCGGTTCGGCCTCGACGAGGTCGCGCTGTCGGCCTTCCGCCAGCGCTGGGTGCGCATGCTGGTGCGCGTGGTCACGCTGGGCCGGCGGCTGGATGCACCGCGCGGCGAGCGGCTGCGCATGGGCCTGGAGCGGCTGGGGCCCATCTTCGTCAAGTTCGGCCAGCTGCTGTCGACGCGGCGCGACCTGATCCCGCTGGACGTGGCCGACGAGCTGGCGCGCCTGCAGGACCGCGTGCCGCCGTTCCCGGCCGCACAAAGCCGCGCGCTGGTGGAGCAGGCCTTCGGCCGGCGCATCGACGAGATCTTCTCGAGCTTCGACGCCGAGCCGGTGGCCAGTGCCTCCATCGCCCAGGTGCACTTCGCGGTGCTGAAGGACGGGCGCGAGGTCGCCGTCAAGGTGTTGCGGCCGGGCATGCTGGAAGTCA
>CAYREA010000513.1:0-1955 GCA_964423075.1 uncultured Rubrivivax sp.
CGATGCGCAGCAGCGTGCTCTTGCCGCAGCCGCTGGGGCCCAGGATGGTGATGAACTCGTTCTCGTCGACCGCCAGGTCGGTGGCCTGCAAGGCGAGGGTCTTGTCAAAGCGCCGCTCGACGCCACGCACCTGCAGGATCGCCGTCATTTGCCGGCCGGGATGTTGATCAGCGGCGCCGTCTGCATGTTGGCCGGGATCACCACCGTGGTGGTGCCGCCCTTCTCGGCGAACTTGTGCAGCGCCAGGTTGCTTTCGTGCTGCAGGTATTCGCGCGTCAGGCTCTGGTTGATGATCAGGTTGGCCTTGGCCACGCCCTCGGCGCGCTTCACTTCCACCTGCGCCTCGGCCTCGGCGATGGCGATGCGCTGCTTCACCGTCTCCAGCTGCTTCTGCGCCGCCACCGACTCCTGGATCGCCTTTTCGATGGCGGGGTCGGTCGTCAGGGCACGGATCACCACGCGGGTGACGAAGAACACACCCTTGTCGTTGGCGTCCAGCTCGGCCTGCAGGCTCTTCTTCACCGCGGCGGCCAGTTCGTCGCGCTGGGTGTGCATCACCAGGCTGTCGATGCGCGAGGCCTGTTCGTAGACCGAGTTGCGCGCCAGCCGCAACACCATGGCGTAGGCGGGCAGCAGCACCGCGCTGTTCTCGTCGCGCTGGTGCTGGCCGGTGTACTTCACGTAGAGGTCGGCCACGCTGCCCGGCGCGGCGCGGTAGTAGATGGTGACGTCCAGGTCGCGCAGCGAGAGGTTGTCGCGCGCCTTGGGCGTGAGGTCGTTCAGATCGATGCCGATCTCCTTGCCCGAGAACACCGCCACCCGGCTGACGCCGGGCACGCCCAGGTAGATGCCGGGATCCAGCTCCTCGATGTTGACCTTGCCCAGGGTGGTGCGCACCCCGACGTTGCCGGTCTCGATGGTGCCGCAGCTGGTGGCGCCGAACAGCACCAGCAGGCCGATGGCGATGAAGCCGAATATCCGAAGCGCGATGCGCATGCCTGTGTCTCCCTCGTGTTGTTCAGCGGCCCAGCGCGGCCCAGGGGAACAAGCGCCGGTTGCCCCACTTGAAAGCGAAGTCGCTCACCAGCCCGATGAGGCCAATGACGATGATGCCGAAGATGATCTGGTCGGTGGCCAGCAGCGCCTGGCTGTCGGTGATCATGTGGCCGATGCCGCTGGACGCACCGATCAGCTCGGCCACGATCACGTAGGTCCAGGCCCAGCCCAGCACCATGCGCAGGGTCTCGGCAATCTCGGGCGCGGCGCCGGGTATCAGCACGCGGCGGATCAACGAGGCATCGCTCACGCCCAGGGTGTAGGCGGCCTCCACCAGGTCGCGCCGGGTGTTGCCCACCGTCACCGTGATCATCAGCACCAGCTGGAAGAAGCTGCCGATGAAGATGACGGCCAGTTTCTGCGCCTCGCCGATGCCCACCCACAGCATCAGCAGCGGGATGAAGGCACTGGCCGGCAGGTAGCGCGCGAAGCTGACGAAGGGCTCGAAGAAGGCTTCGATGGGCTTGTACGCACCCATCGCGATGCCCAGGGGCAGTGCGAGTGCGGCGGCGATGGCAAAGCCGCCGAACACGCGCCACATGGTCATGCCGATGTCCTTGGCGAAACCCATCTCCGCCAGCAGTGTGTAGCCGCTCTGGAGCATGGTCAGCGGGTCGGCCAGGAAGGTCTTGCTGACGAAGCCGCCCAGCGTCGCGAAGGCCCAGACGGCGACGAACAGCACGAAGAAGCTCACGCCGAGCGCGACGCGCGCGCCCGGCGCCACCGGCGTGAGTGGCTTCACTTCAGGAAGCGCGTGTCGGCGAGCTTGCTCAGATCAGGAATCTGCTTGATGACGCCGATCTCCAGCAGCAGTTCGGCCGCTTCCTTTGTGAAGGCGGCGTGTTCGCCGGCGAAGAACTTCTGGTTCGCCGCGCGGTCCTGCCAGCGCAGGTAGGCCT
>CAYREA010000514.1:0-1953 GCA_964423075.1 uncultured Rubrivivax sp.
GCAGCCGGGCGACGTGCTGTCGCTGACGCGCGCCCTGCCCTGGTGGAACTTCCGCTCTCCCAAACCTATGCAAACGCGTTCCTAAGTGTTTGCGGCAGCGGGCGGAACCGGCCTGCGCTGCCTAGCATCCGGTCGATTCCCCGAACACGACAGGAGACGTGATGCCCACCCTTGCCCTGAAGGTCAACGGCCGCGACGTGACGCGCGAGGTCGCGCCGAACACGCTGCTGATCCAGTTCCTGCGCGAAGACCTGCGCCTGACCGGCACCCACGTGGGCTGCGACACCGGCCAGTGCGGCGCCTGCACCGTGCACCTGGACGGCAAGGCCGTGAAGGCCTGCTCCGTGCTGGCCGTGCAGGCCGCCGGCAAGGCCGTGACCACCATCGAGGGCATCGCGCAAGCGGATGGCACGCTGCACCCCATGCAGGCCGCGTTCAACCAGTGTCATGGCCTGCAGTGCGGCTTCTGCACCCCGGGCATGGTGATGAGCGCCATCGGCCTGGTGAACGAAGGCGGCTGCGGCAGCGAGGCGGCCATCCGCGAAGGCCTGGAAGGCAACCTGTGCCGCTGCACGGGCTACCAGAACATCGTCAAGGCCGTCGCGCAAGGCGCGAAGGCCATGGCCTGAACGGGAGAGGACGAACATGAACGCCCGACAAGGATTCATCGGCCAGAGCGTGGTGCGCCGCGAGGATGCCCGCTTCCTCACCGGCAAGGGTCAGTACACCGACGACATCACGCTGCCGCACCAGACCTACGGCATCTTCCTGCGCAGCCCGCATGCGCACGCGAGGATCAAGAGCCTGTCCACCGGCGTCGCCGAGGCCGCGCCCGGCGTGCTGGGCGTGTTCACCGGCGAACACTTCAAGGACGTGGGCGGCCTGCCCTGCGGCTGGCTCATCAACAACATCGACGGCTCGCCGATGAAGGAGCCCAAGCACCCGGTGATCGCTCACGGCAAGGTGCGCTACGTGGGCGACCGCGTGGCCCTGGTGGTGGCAGAAACCCTGGAGCAGGCGCGCGCCGCGGCGCAGATGATCGAGGTGGACTACGACGTGCTGCCGGCCGTCATCGACACGGCGAACATCACCTCCACCGGCGCCGCCGTGCATGACGAGGCGCCCGACAACCGCTGCTACCAGTGGCAGATCGGCGACGCCGCCGGCACGGCCGAGGCCTTCAGGAACGCCGCGCACGTCACCAGCTTAAGCTTCCGCAACAACCGGCTGGTGCCCAACGCCATCGAGCCGCGCGCGGCCAACGCTTCCTACAGCCAGCACGACGTCAGCTACACGCTCTACGTGGCCAACCAGAACCCGCACGTCGAGCGCCTGCTGATGTGCGCCTTCGTGCTGGGCATCCCCGAGCACAAGATGCGCGTGGTGGCGCCTGATGTCGGCGGCGGCTTCGGCAGCAAGATCTTCCTCTACGGCGAAGAGACGGCGCTGGTGTGGGCCAGCAAGCGCATCGGCCGGCCCATCAAGTGGACGGCCGACCGCAGCGAGGCCTTTCTCTCGGATGCCCACGGCCGCGACCACCTCACCACCGCCAGGCTGGCGCTGGACAAGGACGGCAAGTTCATCGGCTTCCAGGTCGACACCACGGCCAACGTGGGGGCCTACCTCAGCACCTTCGCCAGCTGCGTGCCGACCATCCTGTACGCCACGCTGCTGGCGGGCCAGTACGCCACGCCGAAGATCGTGTGCACGGTGACCGCCGTGTTCACCAACACCGCGCCGGTGGACGCCTACCGCGGTGCCGGCCGGCCCGAGGCCACCTACACGGTGGAGCGCATGGTGGAGACGGCGGCGCGCGAGCTGGGCATCGACCCCGCCGAGCTGCGCCGCCGCAACTTCATCCGCAGCTTCCCCTACGCCACGCCCGTGGGGCTGACGTATGACACCGGCGACTACCAGGCCACGCTGGACCGCGCCGAGGTGCTGGCCGACGTG
>CAYREA010000515.1:0-1950 GCA_964423075.1 uncultured Rubrivivax sp.
AGGAAGAGTTCGTCATCGCCGAACGTGTCACCGGCCCGGCCGTGGACGTGAACGCCGTGGCCGACACCTTCCAGCTGGCCGCGCTGCAGCGCGAATGCCGCGCCGTCTTCTGCGACCCCTCGCTGATGCAGTACGCCGTGAAGCTGGTGGGCGCCACGCGCCGGCCCGACAAGTACGCCCTGCCCGAACTCGCCAAGTACCTCACCTATGGCGCCAGCCCCCGCGCCACCATCGGCATGATCGAAGGCGCCAAGGCGCTGGCCATGCTGCGCGGCCGCAAGTACGTGCTGCCCGAGGACATGATCGACCTCGTGCCCGACGTGCTGCGCCACCGCCTGGTGCTCAGCTACGAGGCGCTGGCCGAGAACATCAGTGCCGACGCGATCATCCAGCGCGTGCTGAAGAAGATCCCGGCGCCCGACAAGCCGCTGGCACACCCGCACGCATGAGCCCGCAGGCCGCGTCCAGCGACCAACTCCTGCGCCAGCTGGAGTGGACGGTGATCCGCCGCCTCGACGGCCTGTTGCAGGGCGACTACCGAACGCTGTGGCGCGGCGCCGGCGTCGACCTCGCCGACCTGCGCGAGTACCAGCACCACGACGACGTGCGCCACATCGACTGGAACGTCACCGCCCGCCTGCAGACGCCCTACGTGCGCCAGTTCCTGGAAGATCGCGACATGAGCGCCTGGTTCCTGCTCGACCTGTCGGGCAGCGTCGACTTCGGCAGCCAGGACGTCACCAAGCTCGCCATCTCGGCCGGTTTCGTGGCCACGCTGGCGCGCGTGATCACGCGCCACGGCAACCGCGTCGGCGCCCTGTTCTACGGCACCGAGGTCGACGGCATGCTGCCGCCGCGCGCCTCGCGCCTGCATGTGCTGCAGTTGCTGCAGCGCATGCGCATCCCGCGCCCGGCCACGTCCGCGGGCAGCGCCACCGCGCTGGCCGATCTGCTGACGGCCGCGGCCGGCACCCTCAAGCGCCGCTCGCTGGTCTTCGTCGTCTCCGACTTCATCAGCCAGCCCGGCTGGCAACACGCCCTGGGCCGGCTGGCACGCCGCCACGACGTGGTGGCTGTGCGCCTGTGGGACCCGCTCGAGATGGCGCTGCCCGACGTCGGGCTGGTGACGCTGCAGGACGCCGAAACCGGCGAGCAACTTTTCGTCGACGGCTCCGACCCGGCCTTCCGCGAGCGCTACGCGGCCATCGCCGAAGAGCAGGAACAGGCGCTGCTGCAGGCGCTGGCCGAGTGCGGCGCCGACGTGGTGGAGCTGGCCACCGACGACGACCTGCTCGACGCGCTGATGCGCTTTGCCGACCTGCGGCGCCAGCGCGCGCGCGCCAAGGTGCCGCTGCGCTTTCCGGCCGCGATGCGGCGCGCCGACCCGATGATGGAGACCGTTCGATGAGCTTCCTGTGGCCGTCGCTGCTGTGGCTGTTGCTGCTGCTGCCGCTGCTGGTGCTGCTGTACCTGTGGGTGCTCAAGCGCAAGCGCAAGACCACGGTGCGCCTGGCCAGCATCAGCGTGGCCCGGCTGGCCGCGGGCAGCGGCCCGGGCTGGCGCCGCCACGTGCCGCCGGCGTTGCTGCTGCTGGCGCTGGCCGCGCTGCTGCTGGCGGTGGCGCGGCCCACCGCCATCCTCACGCTGCCGCTGTCCGAGCGCACCATCATGCTGGCAATGGACGTGTCGGGCAGCATGCGCGCCGAAGACGTCAAGCCCAACCGCCTGGTGGCCAGCCAGGAAGCGGCCAAGGCCTTCGTCAACAACCTGCCGCGCGAAGTGAGGGTGGGCGTGGTGTCCTTCGCCGGCACCGCTGCCGTGGTGCAGGCGCCCACCGACAGCCGCGACGACGTCATCAAGGCCATCGACCGCTTCCAGCTGCAGCGCGGCACCGCCACCGGCAGCGGCATCATCCTGAGCCTGGCCACGCGGTTCCCAGACGACGGCATC
>CAYREA010000516.1:0-1915 GCA_964423075.1 uncultured Rubrivivax sp.
CGATGCGCGCGCGCAGGCGCGACATCGGCACGCGCTGCTCGGGGCGGTCGCCGAGATTGTTCGAGATCGGCGCGGCCACGGCGGGCAGCAGCGGCTTGGCCGCCGGCGCTGGCGCCGCCACGGGCGCGGCAACCGGCGCCGGCGCGGGTGCTGACAGCGCCCCGAGCACGTCGCCCTTGGTGACGCGGCCGTCCTTGCCGCTGCCGGCCACCGAGCCGGCTGGCAGCTGGTTGTCGGCCATCAGCTTGGCGGCGGCGGGCATCGCCACGCCGGCCTTGCTGGCGGCCGCTGGCGCGGCCGGGGCTGCTGCGGCAGGGGCTGCCGGTGCCGCCGCCGGTGCCGCAGCGCCGGCCTTGGCCGTGGTGTCGATGCGGGCGATGACCTGCTCGGCCACCACCGTGCCGCCGTCGGCCACCACCAGTTCGGCCAGCACGCCGGCCGCCGGGGCCGGCACCTCGAGCACCACCTTGTCGGTTTCGATCTCGATCAGGATCTCGTCCATGGCCACGGCTTCGCCGGGCTTCTTCTTCCAGGCCAGCAGCGTGGCCTCGGCCACGGATTCGGACAGCTGGGGGACTTTCACTTCAACGATTGACATGGTCTATCTCTGTTCGTTCTTGTGGCGTGCCGCTTACTTCGTGAGCACGAAGCCCTTGAGCTTGCCGAAGGCCTGTTCGAGCAGCGCCTTCTGCTGCTCCTGGTGCAGGTGCGAATAACCCACCGCGGGTGATGCCGAGGCCGGCCGCCCGGCATAACCGAGCTTCTGGCCCTCGAGCATGTTCTCGTGCACGTAGTGCTGCACGTAGAACCAGGCGCCCTGGTTCTGCGGTTCGTCCTGGCACCACACCACGTCGGTGGCGTTGGGAAAGCGCTTCATCTCGGCCACGAAGGCCTTGTGCGGGAACGGGTACAGCTGCTCCACGCGGATGATGGCCACGTCGCTCGCCTTGCGCTCCTCGCGCCGCTTGAGCAGGTCGTACACCACCTTGCCCGAGCAGCAGATCACGCGCTTGACCTTGTCGGCCTCGCCCTCGGTGCGGGCCGGTCCGATGACGGTGCGGAACTCGCCACGCGTGAACTCGGTGAGCGGCGACGTGGCGTCCTTGGCGCGCAGCAGGCTCTTGGGCGTGAAGATGATCAGGGGCTTGCGGAACTGCCGCACCATCTGCCGGCGCAGCAGGTGGAAGATCTGGCTGGCCGAGGTGGGCTGCACCACCTGCATGTTGTTGTCGGCGGCCAGCTGCATGAAGCGCTCCAGGCGTGCCGAGCTGTGCTCGGGGCCCTGCCCTTCGTAACCGTGCGGCAGCATGAGCGTGAGGCCGTTGACGCGGCCCCACTTCACTTCGCCGCTGGCGATGAACTGGTCGATCACCACCTGCGCGCCGTTGACGAAGTCGCCGAACTGCGCTTCCCAGATCGTCAGCGTGTTGGGCTCGGCGCTGCTGTAGCCGTATTCGAAACCCAGCACCGCTTCTTCGGACAGCAGCGAGTCGATCACGACGAAGGGCGCCTGGCCCTCGGCCACGTTCTCCAGCGGCACGTAGGTGCCGGTGTCCCACTTCTCGCGGTTCTGGTCGTGCAACACGGCGTGGCGGTGGGTGAAGGTGCCCCGGCCACAGTCTTCACCGGACAGGCGCACGCCGTAGCCGGAAGCCACCAGCGAGGCATAGGCCATGGTTTCGCCCATGCCCCAGTCGACGTTGATCTCGCCGCGGCCCATCGCGGCGCGATCGGCGATCACCTTCTCCACCAGCGGGTGCAGCTTGAAGGTGTTGGGAATGCTGGTCAGGCGTTCGGCCAGGCGCTTGATCTCGGCCAGCGGCAACGCGGTGTCGGCCGCGTCCGTCCACTTCTTGCCGAGGAAGGGCGCCCAGTCGACGGCGTACTTGCTCTTGAAGTTGGTCAGCACCGGGTC
>CAYREA010000517.1:0-1914 GCA_964423075.1 uncultured Rubrivivax sp.
GGACCATCGACGACTTCGAGCGCGTGCGCCGCAAGGTGCCGGTGCTGTGCGACCTGAAGCCCAGCGGCCAATACCTGGCCGTGGACCTGCACCGCGCCGGCGGCATCCCCGCCGTGATGAAGGTGCTGCTCGATGCCGGCCTGCTGCACGGCGACTGCATCACCATCACCGGCAAGACGGTGGCGCAGAACCTGGCCGATGTGCCGCCCCTGCGCGCTGACCAGGACGTGATCCGCCCCATCACGAACCCGATGTACGCCGAAGGCCACCTGGCCATCCTGAAGGGCAACCTCAGCCCCGAGGGCTGCGTGGCCAAGATCACGGGGCTGAAGAACCCCGTCATCACCGGCCCGGCGCGTGTGTTCGACGACGAGCAGAGCGCGCTGGCCGCCATCATGGCCAACCGGATCAAGGCCGGCGACGTGATGGTGCTGCGCTACCTGGGCCCCAAGGGCGGCCCGGGCATGCCCGAGATGCTGGCCCCCACCGGGGCGCTGATCGGCCAGGGCCTGGGCGAAAGCGTGGGCCTCATCACCGACGGCCGCTTCTCGGGCGGCACCTGGGGCATGGTGGTGGGCCACGTTGCACCCGAGGCCTACGCCGGCGGGCTGATCGCGCTGGTGCAGGAAGGCGACACCATCACCGTCGACGCCCACCAGCTGCGGCTGCACCTGGACGTGGCCGACGCCGAGATCGCGCGCCGCCGCGCCGCCTGGAAGCAGCCGGCGCCGCGCTACACGCGCGGTGTGCTGGCCAAGTTCGCGAAGAATGCCGCAAGCGCGAGCGCGGGCGCGGTGCTGGACGCCGACTAGGCCGCTCCAGGGCTTCAGTCATCGGCGCCACGGCCGAAGAGGCAGCAGGCACCGGCCCATCGCGGCCGGCTGCCGCAACGCCTTTGCTGGAGTACCCATGAACCTGAAGTGCGCCTTCGTCGCGGCCGCAGCCGCCTTGTGCAGCCTGGCCCTGCCCGCCGTGGCTGAAACCCCGCGCGCCGCCGTCGCCGGCGAGAAGCTCGACAGCGGCCTGGGCGACCTGCCGCACTACTCGCGCTGGGCTGACCCCAAGGGCCGTGTGGTGGCGGTGTCGGTGCCGGGTGAGTCGCTGGATAGCGGCCTGGGCGAGCTGCCGCACTACCGGCTGTGGGTCGACCGTTCCGGCAAGGACCCGCTGGGCAAGGCCACGCGGGTGGCCTCGAAGTAGGTCCAGCCGCCCGCGGCTAGAGCCGCGGATCGCGTCGCGTCGACTCGTTGTGGTCGCGCATGGTCGGGTCGGCCGTCGTCGTCGTGGTGCGGCGCGCGGCCTCTTGCTGCGCGCGTGTCACCTGCTTCTCGCGCCGGGTGTCCAGGCCCAGGGCGTCCATCGCCTTCTGCCTGCGGTCGGCCTTGCGCTTCTCGAGCTTGTCGATCACGCGCCGCTGCGTCCAGCCCGAGTTGTCGGCGAACTCCCACCACAGGATGGCGATGCCGAACGGCAGCAGCGCCCACCACCAGGACATGCGCTCGAAGGGGCCGAACTCGGCCCACTTCAAAAGCAGCAGCAAAACTCCCAGGGCAACCATCGGCATGGCAGGATTCTCCTGCGCGCAATGTAGCGCAGCTACATGCCGTAACGGCGCTCAGTTGGCCTGCGTCAACTGATCCAGGATCGCCGGATTCTCCAGCGTCGAGGTGTCCTGCGTGATGGCCTCGCCCTTGGCGATGCTGCGCAGCAGCCGGCGCATGATCTTGCCGCTGCGGGTCTTGGGCAGGTTGTCGCCGAAGCGGATGTCCTTGGGCTTGGCGATGGGGCCGATCTCCTTGGCCACCCAGTTGCGCAGCTCGGTGGCGATCTTCTTGGCCTCGTCGCCGGTCGGGCGGCTGCGCTTGAGCACCACGAAGGCACAGATGGCCTCGCCGGTGGTTTCGTCGGGCCGGC
>CAYREA010000518.1:0-1914 GCA_964423075.1 uncultured Rubrivivax sp.
GCGCCACCTCGTACTCGTCCTTGTAGGCCATCAGCTTGAAGAGGTAGCGCGCCACGGCTTCGGTGAGCGCCGTGCCGCCCAGCGGCGCTTCTGCCGCGCGCACCTTCTCGACGAAGGCCTTGTAGCCGGCGGCGTAGGCAGCGTCCTGGTAGCCGGTGAGGAACTCGACGCGGGTCTTGATCACTTCGTCGACCGAGGGCTTCTTGACGAACTGGATGACGGTCTGCGCCTTGAACATCGCCTGCACCGCGGCCAGGTCGTGCGCGCAGCGCCGGCCCCATTCGAAGGCGGCCTTGTTGTTGTCGATCTGCACGCCGTTCAGCTCGATGGCCCGCATGATCGCCGCGTAGCTGAGCGGGATGCGCCCGTGTTGCCACGCATAACCCATCATCAGCGGGTTGGTGTAGATGCTGTCGCCCAGCATCTGCTGCGCCACCTGCTCGGCGTCGAAGGCGCCCACCAGCGCGTCACCCACGCTGGCGCGCACGGCGGCTTCGCAGTTGCCGCCGGGGAACTGCCAGTCGGGATTCTTCACGAAGCTCGCCGTGGGCGTGCCGTGCGTGTTGAGTGCCACGAAGGTGCGGCCACCCTGCATCACCGTCAGCGTGTACTTCATGGCGCCGACGATGCTGTCGCAGGCGATCACCAGGTCGGCCTTCGCGGTGTCGACCTTGGTGGTGTGGATGGCCTCGGGCCGGTTCGCGATCTGGATGTGGCTCCAGGTGGCGCCGCCCTTCTGCGCCAGGCCGCCGGCGTCCTGCGTCACCACGCCCTTGCCTTCGAGGTGCGCGGCCATGCCCAGCAGCGAACCGATGGTGATGACGCCGGTGCCGCCGACGCCGCCGACGACGATGCCCCATGCCGTTTCGGCCGGCGGCAGCGTGGGTTCCGGGATCGCCGGCAGGCCGGCCAGGTCGCCCTTCTTCTCCTTCTTCGGCTTCTTCAGCTGCCCACCTTCGACGGTGACGAAGCTGGGGCAGAAGCCCTTCACGCAGGAGTAGTCCTTGTTGCAGCTGTTCTGGTTGATGCGGCGCTTGCGGCCGAACTCGGTCTCGACGGGTTCGACGCTCAGGCAGTTGCTCTGCACGCTGCAGTCGCCGCAGCCTTCACACACCAGCTCGTTGATCACCACGCGCTTTTCAGGCTCGACCATCTTGCCCCGCTTGCGGCGGCGCCGCTTCTCGGTGGCGCAAGTCTGGTCGTAGATGATGACGGTGGTGCCCTTGAGTTCGCGGAACTGGCGCTGGATGGTGTCCAGCTCGTCGCGGTGGTGCACGGTGACACCGGGCTCCAGCGCCACGCCGTCGTACTTCTTCGGCTCGTCGGTGACGATCACCAGCTTGGCCACGCCCTCGCTGAGCAGGCTCTTCTGGATCTGGATGACGGAATGGCCCTCGGGCCGTTCGCCCACCTGCTGGCCGCCGGTCATGGCCACGGCGTCGTTGTAGAGCACCTTGTAGGTGATGTTCACGCCGGCCGCGATGCTCTGCCGCACGGCCAGGCTGCCGCTGTGGAAGTAGGTGCCGTCGCCCAGGTTGGCGAAGACATGCTGGTCGGTGCTGAAGGGCGCCTGCCCGGCCCAGGCCACGCCTTCGCCACCCATCTGGCTGAAGGTGCTGGTGCTGCGGTCCATCCAGGTGGCCATGTAGTGGCAGCCGATGCCGGCCAGCGCGCGCGAGCCTTCGGGCACGCGGGTGCTGGTGTTGTGCGGGCAGCCGCTGCAGAACCAGGGCGCGCGGTCGCCGGTGTCCACCTTCATCGCGGTGAGCTGCTGCTCGCGGCCGGCGATGACGGCCAGGCGCTCGTCCATGCGCGCCACGATGTCGGCCCCGACACCCAGCTTCTTCAAGCGCTTGGCGATGGCCTTGGCGATGATGGCCGGCGTCAGGTCGGCCTTGGCGCGCAGCAGCCAGT
>CAYREA010000519.1:0-1885 GCA_964423075.1 uncultured Rubrivivax sp.
TCCAGCAGGCCCTGGTTGGCCAGGCACAGGCCGCCGCTGTAGCTGTAGGCGTCGGGGTCGTCCTGCGAGAAGCTCTCGAGCTTGCGGATGTCGACCTTGCCGACCAGGCTGCTGATGTCCTGGTTGTTCTCGTCGCCCGGCTCGGTCTTGCTGATGCCCACCTGCTTCAGGATGCTGGGGTGGCGCTTGACGACCTTGAACTTGCGGATGTCGCCGCCGAATTCGTCGAGCCGCTTCACGGCCCAGGGCGACAGGATGCGGTTGAGGTAGCGGCGCGGTATGCCGTATTCGCTTTCGAGGATGGGCCCGTCTTCGGTGGCATCGAACAGCCCGAGCGGGCTTTCGTTCACCGGGCTGTCCTTGATGGCGTAGAAGGGCACTTCCTGCATCAGCTGCTTCAGGCGTTCGGCGATGCTGCTCTTGCCGCCGCCCACCGGGCCCAGCAGATACAGGATCTGCTTCTTCTCTTCCAGCCCCTGTGCGGCATGGCGGAAGTAGGACACCACCTGCTCGATGCTGTCTTCCATGCCGTAGAACTCGGCGAAGGCTGGATAGACCTTGATGACCTTGTTCGCGAACAGCCTGGACAGCCGTGGGTCATTGCGCGTGTCGACCGTCTGAGGCTCGCCGATGGCCCTGAGCATGCGCTCGGCGGCGGTGGCGTAGGCGAGCGGGTTGCGCTTGCATTCCGCGAGGTAGTCCTCGAGCGAGAGCTCTTCTTCGCGCGTGCGCTCGTAGCGCGCGGCAAAGTGCTTGATCACGTCCATGCGGCCTCCGGTAGCCAGCACGCGGCGGGGTGGACAACCCGCCCCTGACCGCGTCTGGGAAGTTCTGATGAAGTCCCGGCTTCACGGGCCCAGGCTCCATCAGAGCTTTCCGGCTTACCAGCGCATCACGTCATGGCCGGCAGCGGCTCGGAGTCAGCATGGTTCATTCTGCGCCAGTCGAGCATCGGAAGAACAGGATCATCCGATGCCAATTCAACACTGCAGCCTGACTCCTTGCACTCCGCCCGCATGTTTCGCAAGACGCATGCCCTTGCGGCCCCGTGAATGCAGGCCCGGCCTTGGGGCTCAACGCGGCAACACGTCACGCGGCTGACCGCATCATCGCACCGCGATGGAGCAAGGTGGCCCCGTGAAGGTTCCTGCCGAAGTGCGCGGGACTCAGGTCTCGGTGACGCCCAGCTTGTCGAGCAGGCCGTTCAGCTCGTCGAGCGAGCCGAAGCGGATGGCGATCTCGCCAGCCTGGCCGCGTGCGCTCTTGCGTTGCAGGCGGATCTCGACCATGGCCGTCAGCGCGTCGGCCAGGCGCTCTTCCAGCCGCAGCAGATCACGCGGCTTGGCGGCCTTCGCCGCAGGTTTGGCTGCGCGGGTGGATGCTGAACGCGCCACCAGGCGTTCGGCTTCGCGAACACTCATCTTCTTGGCGCTGATCTCGTGCGCCGCCATCACCTGCTGCGCCGGCGCAAGCGCCAGCAGCGCGCGCGCGTGGCCCATGTCCAGGTCGCCGGCCATCAGCATGTGCTGCACCGGCTCGGACAACTGCAGCAGGCGCAGCAGGTTGCTGGCCGCACTGCGCGAGCGGCCCACGGCCTGCGCGGCCTGTTCGTGCGTGAGCTGGAACTCGTTCACCAGGCGCTGCAGGCCCTGCGCTTCTTCCAGCGGATTGAGGTCTTCGCGCTGGATGTTCTCGATCAGCGCCATCACGGCGGCGGCCTCGTCGGCCACCACCTTCACGAGCACCGGCACTTCTTCCAGCCCGGCCAGCTTGGCGGCGCGGAAGCGGCGTTCGCCGGCGATGATCTCGTAGCGGCCCGCTTCGGCCAGTGGCCGCACGAGGATGGGCTGCATCACGCCCTGGCTCTTGATGCTCTCGGCCAGCT
>CAYREA010000520.1:0-1880 GCA_964423075.1 uncultured Rubrivivax sp.
GACCAGTTCGGGCACGCTGCGCAGCACGATCAGCAGCACCCGGGCCGCGAGCCGGACCACGAACGGCAGCGCCGCCATGCGGCCGCGCAAGGCAGAAATGGACAGCGCCCGCGTCGCCACCAAGGCCAGCGGCACGGCCAGCACCAGGCCCAGCGTGATGCCGGCGGTGGCGATGGCCACGGTGCGCCAGGTTTCGCGCGCGATGAGCGCCAGGAAGTCGGGCGCATGTGCCGGCGGCAGGAAGCTGGCGAGGAATCGCCCGGTGACGCGCGCCGTGTCGGCGTCCAGCAGCACCCAGGGCTTGAATTCGGTGGCCACCAGCAAGGGCCACAGCAGCACCGCGGCCACCGCCAGCAGGCCCACGCGGCCCAGCCAGGCCGGGTCGCGCTGCGCCGGCGCGCTCAGGCTCACCGGCACTGCATCACCACCGGCGCGGCCGGCGTGGCGGGTTCGTCGGCCGGCAGCGACGCGCCGCGCAGTTCGTGCTCGTGCTGCGCGTACAGGCGTGCCAGCAGGTCGGGCGTGACCTGCGCGGCGGGCAGGTCGAACTGCAGCCGGCCTTCGCGCAGGCCGAGGATGCGCGGGAAGTGGGCCAGCGCGGCGTCCACCTGGTGCAGCGTGGCCACCAGCGTGACGGCGCGCGCGCGCGCCTCGCGCACCAGCGCGGCGGCGGCGCGCTGTGCGCGCGATGGGTCCAGCGCCGACAGGGGTTCGTCCACCAGCCACAGGCGGGCCGGCGACACCAGCGCCCTCGCCAGGCCCACGCGCTGTCGCTCGCCGCCGGACAGCCGGTCGACACGCTCGAACAGCTTGTCGGAAAGGTCGAAGACCTCCAGCGCCTCGTCGGCCGCCGGGATGTCGACCGGATAGAACAGCGAACGCAGGCTGGTCCCTAGGCTCCACGCCGGCAGGCGCCCGGCCAGCACCGCGGTGACGACACGCTGGCGCGGTGGCAGCGGCGGCACCTGGGGCACCAGGATCAGCCGTCCGCGCAGCTTCTGCAGCGCGCGGCGAGGCAGCTGCCAGGGGTCCACGCCGTCGAGGGCGAGCATGCCCCGCGCCGGCGGGCGCGCACAGGCCAGCACCTCCAGCAGCGTCGTCTTGCCGGCTCCTGAAGGGCCGATGACCGCCACGGCCTCGCCTTCGGCCACGCTGAAGCTCAGGTCGGCCAGCGCGCCGGCGGCTTCGCGCCGCGTCGTGGCATGCCGCGCCCCGATCGACTGCAGTTCGAGTTTCAAGTCGCTGCGCTCACAGCAGGCTGGCGCTGCGCGCGGCAGCTTCGATGCCCTTGTACAGGTCGGCCTGCGCGGGCACGAACCGGGTGGCGCGCTGCAGTTCCAGCACTTCCTTGCCCTCGGGCGTGTCGCGTGTCAGTGCCAGTAGTGCCTGCGTAAGCTTCTCGCGCAATGCCGAGGGCATGTCGGCGTGCACGGTCCAGTTGTAGTCGTAGTAAGTGGGCGTGGTGAAGAACACGCGCACTTTGGTGGTGTCGACCTTGCCGTCGGCGACGAACTTCTCCCACACCGAAATGTTCAGCGCCCCGGCCTGCACCTTGCCGGCGGCCACGGCCGAGATGGTGGCGTCGTGCGCGCCGCTGAAGGCCACGCGCTTGAAGTCCTTCTCCGGGTTGACCCCGGCCTGCAGCAGGAAGCTGCGCGGCATCAGGTGGCCGGAGGTGCTGCTGGCCGAGCCGAAGCTCACGTCCTTGCCCTTCAGGTCGGCCAGGGTCTTGATCGCCGCGTCGGTGGTGATGAAGACCGACCGGAAGCGCGTGTCTTCTTCGCGCTGCACCAGCGGGATCACCTTGCCGCCCGAGCGCACGTGGGCCTGCACGAAGGTGAAGCCGCCGAACCAGGCCAGGTCGACCTTGCGGTTCACCA
>CAYREA010000521.1:0-1863 GCA_964423075.1 uncultured Rubrivivax sp.
CGGCGCGCCCGAGGGCGTGAAGGGCATCAGCCTGTTCATCTGCCCCAAGGTGCTGCCCGACGGCACGCGCAACGACGTGCAGTGCGTGAGCATCGAGCACAAGCTGGGCATCAAGGCCAGCCCGACCGCCGTGCTGCAGTTCGGTGACCACGGTGGCGCCGTGGCCGAGATCGTGGGCCAGGAGAATCGCGGCCTGGAGTACATGTTCATCATGATGAACGCCGCGCGCTTCGGCGTCGGCGTGCAAGGCATCGCACTGGCCGAGCGGGCCTACCAGCTGGCGGTGGCCTATGCACGTGACCGCGTGCAGAGTCGCCCGGTGGATGGCTCCGTGTCCGGCCCCGCGCCCATCATCCACCACCCCGACGTACGGCGCATGCTGATGACCATGCGGGCTCACACCGAGGCCTGCCGCGCAATGGCGCTGGTGGGCGCAGCAGCCTACGACGCCGCGCATTCGCACACGGATGCCGATGTTCGCAAGCAGAACATGGCTTTCTACGAGTTCCTGGTGCCGTTGATCAAGGGCCTGTCCACCGAGATGGCGCTGGACGTGGCGAGCCTGGGCATCCAGGTCCATGGGGGCATGGGCTTCATCGAGGAAGCCGGTGCGGCCCAGCTGCTGCGCGACGCGAAGATCCTGAGCATCTACGAAGGCACGACGGCCATCCAGGCGAACGACCTCGTGGGCCGCAAGACGGCGCGCGACGGCGGCGCGGTGGCCATGGCCATCGCCTCGCAGATCGAGACCACCGAAGGCGAACTTGCCGCGCGCGGCAGTGCGGCCTGCAAGCGCATGGCCGAGCGCCTGGCCGCCGGCCGTCGCGCCTTCCAGGACGTCGTGGGATTTGTCGCCGGCCACACGAAGGCGCACCCGAACGCCGTGTTCGCAGGCAGCGTGCCCTATCTCATGTTGGCAGGCACGGTGCTCTCGGGCTGGCAGATGGCGCGTGCGCTCGTCGTCGCCGAGGACGCGCTGGCGCGCGGCGAGGATGCCGACTTCATGGCCGCCAAGATCGCCACGGCGCGCTTCTACGGCGACCACATCCTGAACAAGGCCCCGGGGCTGCGCGACAGCATCATCGAAGGCGGCGACGCCGTCACCGCGCTGGCCCTGGAGTCGTTCTGATGAGCCTGCCCACCGCCCTGCAGCGTGTGCCGCTGCCCGTCATCGGCGCGCCGCTGTTCATCGTCAGCAACCCCAAGCTGGTGATCGCGCAGTGCACGGCCGGCATCGTCGGTTCCATGCCGGCGCTGAATGCCAGGCCGGCCGCGCAGCTGGACGAGTGGCTGGCCGAGATCACGGAAGCACTGGCGGCCTGGGACCGCGCGCATCCCGAGCGGCCTGCTGCGCCCTTCGCCATCAACCAGATCGTGCACAAGAGCAACGACCGGCTCGAGCACGACCTGCAGGTCTGCGCGAAGTACAGGGTGCCCATCGTCATCACGTCGCTGGGCGCGCGTGTGGATGTCAACGAGGCCGTCCACAGCTGGGGCGGCGTCGTGCTGCACGACATCATCAACAACGCCTTCGCGAAGAAGGCCGTCGAGAAAGGCGCCGACGGCCTCATCGCGGTGGCCGCGGGCGCTGGCGGCCATGCCGGCGTGAAGAGCCCCTTCGCGCTGGTGCAGGAGATCCGCGAGTGGTTCAGCGGCCCGGTGGCACTGAGCGGCGCGATCGCCACCGGCGACGGCGTGCTGGCGGCACTGGCCGCAGGGGCCGACTTCGCCTACATCGGCTCGGCCTTCATCGCCACCGAAGAGGCGCGGGCATCCGAGGCCTACAAGCAGTGCATCGTGGAGAGTTCCAGCGACGACATCGTCTACTCGAACCTCTTCACCGGCGTGCACGGCAACTACCTC
>CAYREA010000522.1:0-1836 GCA_964423075.1 uncultured Rubrivivax sp.
GAACTGGAAGGCCTCGGCCTTGCCGCCCTGGAAGGGTTCGCCGTCGATCTTGCCTTCGAAGTCGATGGTGACGCGGTCGCCTTCGATGGCGCCTTCGTCCTTGGCGCGCAAGCCGAAGCTGCGGCGCTGCTTGCGCAGGATCTCGACCGTGCGGTCGATGGCGGCTTCGGTGACTTCGGTGCTGACGCGCTCGACCTCGGCCTGCGAAAGGTCGCCGAGCTTGACCTCGGGGTAGACCTCGAAGGTGGCATCGAAGGCCAGCTGGCCCTCGGGTGCGGCGTCCTTCTGCGTGATCTTGGGGGCACCGGCGACGCGCAGCTTGGCTTCGTTGGTGGCCTCGTTGAAGGCCTTGCCGACGCGGTCGTTGACCACTTCGTACTGCACCGAGTAGCCGTAGCGCTGGGCCACCACACTCATCGGCACCTTGCCGGGGCGGAAGCCGTCGGCCTTGACGGTGCGCGACAGGCGCTTCAGGCGCGATTCGACCTCGCCGTTGACGGTGTCAGCCGCCAGCGTGATGGTGATGCGGCGTTCGAGCTTTTCCAGGGTTTCGACTTGGACGGCCATGATGTCTTCGGTGTGGGCTACAGAGGATGCAGAGCTGGTGCGCGGGGCGGGACTCGAACCCGCACGCCGGTGAGGGCGTCAGGACCTAAACCTGGTGCGTCTACCAATTTCGCCACCCGCGCGGATGGTTGGCCGGATGACGGCGAACCCGGTAGTTTAGCCTGCCTCCGGCAGCTCCCTCTTCACCCTGAACCAGGCCGCGTACATGGCCGGCAGCGCCAGCAGCGTGAGCGCGGTGGCCACGATCAGGCCGCCCATGATGGCCACCGCCATCGGCCCCCAGAACACGCTGCGCGACAGCGGGATCATCGCCAGCACCGCGGCCGCCGCCGTCAGCACGATGGGGCGGAAACGCCGCACGGCCGATTCGACGATGGCGTCCCAGGCCGGCACGCCGCGCTGGCGGTCCTGCTCGATCTGGTCGATCAGGATCACGGAGTTGCGCATGATCATGCCCACCAGCGCGATGAAGCCCAGCAGCGCCACGAAACCGAAGGGCCGGTTCAGCAGCAGCAGCGCACCGGCAACGCCGGCGATGCCCAGCGGGGCCGTCAGCATCACCAGCATGGCGCGGCTGAAGCTCTGCAGTTGCAGCATCAGCAGCGTAAGCATGATGAAGGCCATCAGCGGCACGTTGGCCAGCAGCGAGCCCTGGCCCTTGCTGCTTTCCTCCACCGCGCCTGCAACCTCGATGCCGTAACCGGGCGGCATGGTCTTGGCCAGATCCTTCAGCTTGGGCCAGACCTGCGCCGTCACTGTCGGCCCTTGCACACCTTCCACCACGTCACCCTGGATCGTCACCGCGAAGTTTCGCCCTTCGCGCCACAGCACGCCTGGCTCCCAGCTGAAGCTGACCTTGGCAATCTGCGCCAGCGGCACGGAGCGCCCGCTGCTGGTGGGCATGTAGGCGTTGCCGATGTCGGTGATGGCGTTGCGTTCGTCGGCCGGCTGGCGGAGCACGATGTCGACCAGCTTGTCGCCTTCGCGGTACTGCCCGATCGTGCTGCCCGACAGGATGGTGCGCGAGGCCTGCGCGATGGCCTGGCTGGTGACACCCAAGGCGCGCGCCTTGTCCTGGTCGATGTTCAGGCGCAGCACCTTGATCGATTCGTTCCAGTTGTCGTTCACACCCCGCATGCTGGGGTTGGCGCGCAGGATCTCCTTGGCCTGGTCGGCCCATTGCCGCACCTGCACCGCGTCGATGCCGACCACGCGGAACTGCACCGGGTACGGCACCGGCGGCCCGTTGGGCAGCAGCTTGACGCGGCC
>CAYREA010000523.1:0-1818 GCA_964423075.1 uncultured Rubrivivax sp.
CCTGCCTGTACCACCCGCAGGAGCGCAGCTTCCTCATCACCGAGGCGCTGCGCGGCGAAGGCGGGCACTTGAAGCTGCCCGACGGCACGCGCTTCATGGCCGCGCACGACGCCCGGCTGGAACTGGCGCCACGCGACATCGTCGCCCGCGCCATCGACTTCGAGATGAAGAAACACGGCATCGACCACGTGTGGCTGGACGCCACGCACCTGGGCGAGGCTTTCCTGAAGGAGCACTTCCCCACCATCCACGCGCGCTGCCTGGCCCTGGGCATCGACATCGCGCGCCAGCCCATCCCCGTGGTGCCGGCCGCGCACTACACCTGCGGCGGCGTGGTCACCGACCTCGAAGGCCGCACCGACCTGCCGGGCCTGTTCGCCGTGGGCGAGACCACCTACACCGGCCTGCACGGCGCCAACCGCCTGGCCAGCAATTCGCTGCTGGAATGTGTGGTGCTGGGCAAGACCTGCGCCGAGCGCATCCTGGCCGACGGCGCGCCGCCGCCCGAGGCCTTGCCGCCCTGGGACGAGAGCAAGGTGGAAGACGCCGACGAGCAGGTGGTCATCGCCCACAACTGGGACGAGCTGCGCCTCTTGATGTGGAACTACGTCGGCATCGTGCGCACGACCAAGCGGCTCGAGCGCGCGCTGCACCGCATCAAGCTGCTGCGCGGCGAGATCGACGACTACTACGCCAACTTCCGCGTCAACCGCGACCTGCTGGAACTGCGCAACCTGGTGGTGTGCGCCGAGCTCATCGTGCGTTCGGCGCTGCGCCGGCACGAAAGCCGCGGGCTGCACTACAGCCGCGACTTCCCCAACGCGCTGCCGGTGAGTTTCCCCACCGTGCTGACACGCGCCGCAAGAAGTGGTGCCGGCCGCTGACGCGCCCGGGTGCGGCGCCGGGCGCCGTTAACGCTTCAGCCGCGCGCGCGCATCGCGGTGCGCGCCTGCACGAAGCCGAAGGCGTATTCCACCGCGTCGAGCAGCTGGCGTTCGCTGTCGCCGCGCTCGCGTTCGCTCAGGTAGAAGACGAAGTCCACCTCGTGGCGGATGTAGCGCGGCGCCAGCCGGTTCAGCGCCACGCAGGCCACGTCGGCCAGCAGCTCGGTGCTGTGCGAGATGCCGGGGAAGCGGTCGGCTTGGCGCGAGACCGCCTCGAACACGGCGCGCTCGTTGTGGTTGCGCACCGACGTGAAGTCGGCGGTGAGGGTGTCGGACATTTTGGATACTCCACCCCTGGCCAAGGGGCATGCCGCGATATCGGCGCCCCGGGCCCCGCCTTGAGTTCAGGCCGCGCCGATGTTGCGCACGAATCCGCGTTGCGGGGTGGCCAATGCGCTCGGGTTGCGCTTGACGAAGTCGAGCATGCGGTCGATGCAGCCCAGCGCCTGGCTGCGCACGGGCTCGGGCACATGAATCTCGCCGCTGCCCTGTTCCAGGCAGGCCAGCACGCCCTGCAGCGCGTTCATCGCCATCCAGGGGCAGTGTGCGCAACTCTTGCAGCTGGCGCTGTTGCCGGCGGTGGGCGCCTCGATCAGCGTCTTGCCCGGTGCCAGCTGGCGCATGCGGTGCAGGATGCCGTTGTCGGTGGCCACGATGTAGGTCGCCGCGCTGCCCTGCACCACGGCGTTGAGCAGCTGCGTGGTGCTGCCCACCACGTCGGCCTGCGCCACCACGCTCTGCGGTGATTCGGGGTGCACCAGCACCTGGGCTCCCGGGTGCTGCTGGCGCAGCAGCTCGAGTTCGAGGCCCTTGAATTCGTCGTGCACGATGCAGGCGCCGTTCCACAGCAGCATGTCGGCGCCGGTCTGCTCCT
>CAYREA010000524.1:0-1815 GCA_964423075.1 uncultured Rubrivivax sp.
GCCGGCACCAACAACACGTCGTCGAAGGTGAGCGCTTTGCCGAGTAGGCGCATGCAAGGGCTCCAGACGCAAAAGCAGATTCTATAGGGAGGCCCTGCAAGCGGCCTCCGGCCGTGGACAACGCCTCACGCCCGGTGACATTCGCGGCCCCACGAGCCCTGCGCGGCCCCCTACACTTAGGGGATGCATATCGCGCTCCGCCCCGCCCTGCGTCTGTTGCTGGCCGCCACCGCGCTGGCCCTGGTTGCCACGTCGGCCCAGGCCCAGTGGAAATGGCGCGACAAGAGTGGCCAGGTCAACGTCAGCGACCGCCCGCCACCGATGGACGTGCCCGAGAAGGACATCCTCAGCCGCCCCGCGCCCGAAGGCCAGGGTCGCGTTGCGGCCCCGACGCCGGCCGCCAGCGCGGCTTCAGGCGCCGCGCCGGCCAAGGGGCCGCTGGAACGCGAGATCGACAACCGCAAGCGCCAGGCCGAACAGGAACAGGCCGCCAAGGCCAAGGCCGAGGAAGAAAAGGTGGCGACGCAGCGTGCCGAGAACTGCCGCCGCGCCCGCGGCCACCTGTCGGCACTGGAGTCGGGCCAGCGCATCGCGCGCACCAACGAGAAGGGCGAACGCGAGATCCTGGACGACCGCGGCCGCGCCGACGAGATGCGCCAGGCGCGCGAGGTCATCAGCTCCGACTGCAAGTAGGCGCCCTTCAGCGCCCCGGAAACCTCTCGCGGTGGCGCTGGTAGCGCTGCCGCCGCGCTTCCTTCGGGTCCACCTGCAGCGGGCGGTACACCTCCACGCGGTCGCGTTCGCGCAGCAACTGCGCCGGATCCTTCAGCTTGCCCCAGATGCCCAGCCGCAGCCCTTCGGCTGGCAGCGCATGGCGCTCGCGCAGGCCGCTGGCTTCCAGCGCCTGGGCCAGCGTGCTGCCGGGGGCCAGGGTCAAGGCCACCAGGTCCACCTGCCCCGGCGCCGGGCAGTAGGCCACCTCGACGTGGATCTCAGCGGGGGCCATACACGTCCTCGGCGCGGCGCACGAAGGAATCGACGAAGGTGTTGGCCACGCGGTCGAAGACGGGGCTCACCACGGCCTCCAGCGCCTTGCTCGAGAAGGCATAGCGCAGGTCGAACTCGATCTTGCAGGCCAGCTGCTCGCTGCCCGGCCGGCCCAGCGGCTGGAACAGCCAGGTGCCTTCCAGCTGGGAGAACGGTCCGTCCACCAGTTGCACCGCCACCGACTCGCCCACGCGCTGCGTGTTGCGCGTGGTGAAGGCGTGGCGCACGCCCATGTAGTGCAGGCCCAGGCGGGCGGTGACGCCGTCCTCGTGCGCTTCGACCACCGTGGCCTTGTCGCACCAGGGCAGGAACTGCGGGTAGGCCTCGATGCCGGTCACCAGCTCGTACATCTCGTGCGGCGAGTACCAGAGCAGGACGGTCTTGCGCACATGCTTCATACAATCAGCTCATTCTAGAAGCGCGTTGAAAGGGCCGGCTGCCGACCCCAGATACGCCACGTCATGGCCCCCATCGCCGAAAACCGCCGCGCCCGCTACGAGTACCACATCGAAGAACAGTTCGAGGCCGGCATGGTGCTGGCCGGCTGGGAGGTGAAGGCCATCCGCGCCGGCCAGGTGCAGCTCACCGACGGCTACGTGCACGTGCGCGATGGCGAGCTCTACCTCATCGGCTGCCGCATCAATGCGCTGCGTGCGGCGTCCACCCACGTGCAGCCCGAGGCCGACCGCACCAAGAAGCTGCTGATGCACAAAGCCGAGATCCGGCGCCTGATCGGCAAGGTCGAGCAGAAGGGTTTCACCCTGGTGC
>CAYREA010000525.1:0-1811 GCA_964423075.1 uncultured Rubrivivax sp.
CATGTGCCTCAGCCCGGCCTTACGGTGCCTGCCGTAGCGGGTCCGGTTGAACGAGCGGTTAGGCGTCTGTTCTAGAGGCTCGGGACGCCGAGCAGGGTTGGCGCCTGCCGCGATAGGGTAAGTTCGACTTCGTAGGCGCACTGGCGAACGATTGGCAAGTGCGGTCCGTTCTCGACAGTTCCGACGTTCTCGCCCACACCAACAGTCCACGTAGCCGCGTAGTCGCGAGACAGCTCCGCATACTTCGGATCGAGTGCTGGATCGACATGAGCGCCTCCATCCATGTTGGAGACGCCGAGGATTACGTCGCTTCGCTTGTACTCGGACTGACCGAGCTTGATGGCTACGCCAGCCCAGTAGACATTGAAGTCCGACATCTTGGACGGCTCAGTGAGGCTTGCGAAGTAGCGCAGTCCCTTGGGCGTGAAGCCCATGGCGACGCCGACATACCCCTTCGCGTTTGGGCTGAGTCCATCCGCGTATCGGTCGTAGTAGCGAAGGGATGCCTTAATGCCGAGCGCATGGAGTAGGGCTGTGGACCGAGGAGTGTCGTGTAGCAGTATTCGGAGTACCACTGCCAGACGCTTCGCTTCGCCGAAGTGCCCGGCGTCGTACGCGGTCGCTGAACTGCGAAGGAAACTCACCTGCTCGGCAAGATGCGCAACCAAGTCGTCACGAGATTGGGGTATGCGCGACACTATGCCTCCATCAGACGCCTAACGTTCGAGTTAACCGGCCCGCGGAGGCAGGCACCGTAAGGCCGGGCTGAGATGATGCACCATGTGCCTCAGCCCGGCCTTACGGTGCCTGCCGTAGCGGGTCCGGTTGAACGAGGGGTTAGGCATCATTGGCGCCGTGGCGACGACATACTCCGTGCGCTCAATGAGTGTGATGCGCTCAGGGTTAGTAGCTCCGGCAAGGGAAATTTCTCTTGGATGTACTAGCTACCAAGTTGGCTTGTACCTTGGCCCGCGGGAGATCAGTATTGGCGCCTCGTCGGGTGCCAACGGCTCGCGATAGGGCCGTACGCGCGCGAAGCTGAAACCGCCAAGATTGTGCTTGCGTACCAACTCCAAGAATCTCTGCGTGACGTAGTCGCCAAGTGCGAACGGCACGTATGCTTTGGTGCCAGCAACGCGGAAAATGATCAACTCCTCCAGTTCAGACGTGGCAGGGAAGTATGGCTCGCGCAGTTCCAGGCGACGGTCAGCAATATATTCGGCGGGTGCTCTCACGCGAGATCGGTCTAGATCAATGCCATCGAAGTAGCGCGTCGCGTACAAGATCCAGTATGGCATCGGAGCACCAATGACTGATATCGGCAGGAATCGTGCCTGATCTCCGAGATCCGATTCAAGTTTCGCCCTTGCGTGATCGCTGACGCAGGTACCACACCCAGGCAGAAAGAAGCCCGCTCCGAGTGCATCTTGAAAGTAGGCTTTGGAGCGGTGGTGTGGACTTTGAGCGGCTCGCACCTCGATGCCAGACCAAGATTCGGCAGCCCTGCTCCGAGCTTGCTGATCTACGCTGTACAGCGATGGGTCCGGGTCCAGGTACTGGAAGCGTTCATAGGCGAATGGATCTCCCATGGAGATCTCAAGCCCAGGTGCGGACTCGCTTGATAGGCTATAGACCAGCATACGTCTCGCGGAGCAAAACGGCGAGCGCGCCGCGCCGGCCGCGTCGCGGTTGGGGCAAGCGCTTCGCCTGTGGCTGGCGTAGAGACGCGACAGGTGGAGGGGATGGAGGTGTCTCACTTGATTAGCGACGATCCTCAGCCGGTGTCTCACGTAGTGAGACAGTGCGGGAGG
>CAYREA010000526.1:0-1806 GCA_964423075.1 uncultured Rubrivivax sp.
GCCGTGGCCGGCGAAACGCACGAGTACACCGACATGTACCCGGGCATGGCCAAGACGGCGCGTGCCGAAGGCTTCGACGAGATCGCCGACTGGTTCGAAACGCTGGCCAAGGCCGAGCGCTCGCACGCCAACCGGTACCAGAAGGCGCTCGACGCGCTGGTCGACTGAAGCCACCGGCGACGTCCTGCAACAAGGGGCTTCGCGCCCCTTGTTTTCCTTCAAGAACCCACACGGCACTGCAGCACCATGCGTGAAGGCAATCTCCAGGCCCCCACCCGGCATCCGCTGGACTGGAAGAACCCCGACTTCTACGACGAAGCCTCGGCCTTCAAGGAGATGGAGCGGGTGTTCGACATCTGCCACGGCTGCCGCCGCTGCGTGAGCCTGTGCCAGAGTTTCCCGAACCTGTTCGACCTGGTGGACGCCACGGCCGACGGCGAAGTGCACGGTGTCGAGAAGAAGGACTACTGGAAGGTCGTCGACCAGTGTTACCTGTGCGACCTGTGCTACATGACCAAGTGCCCGTACACGCCGCCGCACGAATGGAACCTCGACTTCCCGCACCTGATGCTGCGCGCCAAGGCCATCAAGTTCAGCAAGGGCGAGGTCTCGGTGAAGGAGAAGTTCCTGGCCAGCACCGATGTGCACGGCCAGTTCGCCGGCATCCCCATCGTGGTGAGCCTGGTCAACGCCGTCAACGGCACGGCGTTCATGCGCGGCCAGATGGAAAGCCAGCTCGGCGTGCACCATGAAGCCTGGATGCCGGGCCTGGGCGCGCAGCGCTTCCGCTGGGGCCGTGCGATGAACAACCCGGCCTTCACGGTGGTGAACGGCCAGCGCACGCCGGGCAAGGTGGCCATCTTCTCCACCTGCTACGTGAACTACAACGAGCCCGGCATCGGCGAAGAACTGGTCAAGCTGCTCGACCACAACCAGATTCCCTACGAGATCGTCACCAAGGAACAATGCTGCGGCATGCCCAAGCTCGAACTGGGCGACCTGGCCTCGGTGGAGAAGGCCTGGGCCGCCAACATGCCGGTGCTGGCGAAGTACGCCCGCGAAGGCTGGGCCATCGTGACGCCGGTGCCCAGCTGCACGCTGATGTACAAGCAGGAGCTGCCGCTGATGTTCCCGGGCGATGCCAACACGCAGCTCGTCAAGGAAGCGATGTACGACCCTTTCGAGTACTTCATCGCGCGCCACAAGGACGGGCTCCTGAAGACCGACTTCAAGGCGGCTCTCGGCAAGGTGAGCTACCACATCCCCTGCCACGGCCGCGTGCAGAACATCGGGCGCAAGGCCGAGGAAATGTTCAAGCTGATCGGCCAGACCGTGGAGGTGAAGCTCAACACCGTGGAGCGCTGCTCGGGCCACGCCGGCACCTACGGCGTGAAGGCGCCCACACACAAGATCGCCATGAAGATCGGCAAGCCGGTGTTCAAGAGCATGGCCAAGGACGAGCCCGACTACATAGGCAGCGATTGCCCGATGGCCGGGCACCACATCAGCCAGGGCATGACGGAAGCAGGCACGCCGCCGAAGGCGCTGCAGCATCCGCTGGCCCTGGTGCGCATCGCGTACGGACTGGAGTGATCGGCATGGGCATCACACGCGACAACCTCCTGACGCTGGAGGCCTACTCGAAGATCCGCAAGAGCAGCAAGCCCGAGGCCATCGCGCACCGGCGCCTGCGCAGCGTGGCTCTGGGCGAGCACATGACGCTGCAGTTCGAGGACGAGAAGACGGTCCGCCGGCAGATCCAGGAGATGCTGCACATCGAGAAGATCTTCGACGAGGACGGCATCC
>CAYREA010000527.1:0-1801 GCA_964423075.1 uncultured Rubrivivax sp.
TGCCGGGCACGACGTTGGTGTTGCTGCCGCCTTCGATGCGGCCCACGTTCAGGTAGGGGTGGGTGATGCCTTCCACCCCCGAGCGCCGCAGCTTCAGCACCTCGTTGTGCGCGTACAGCGCCGTCAGCAGCTTGTTGGCGGCCTGCAGCGCATCCACGCCCGTGTGCGGATAGGCGGCGTGCGAGGCCAGGCCGTGCAGCGTCACCTCAAGTTGCAGGCAACCGTTATGCGCCGTCACCACCTGGTAGCTGAAGCCGGCGGCGATCAGCAGATCGGGCTTGGTGAGCTTGTTCGACAGCAGCCAGCCGGGGCCGAGTTCACCGCCGAATTCCTCGTCGTAGGTGAAGTGCAGCTCGATGCCGCCCTTCAGTTTGGCGCCCAGGCTCTCGAGCGCGCGCGTCGCGAAGGTGAAGCTCGCGAAGTCGCTCTTGCTCACGGCCGAGGCGCGGCCGTAGAGCTTGCCGCCTGCGATCTCGCCGCCGTAGGGGTCGTGTGTCCAGCCTTCGCCCGGCGGCACCACGTCGCCGTGGGCGTTGAGCGCGATCACCGGGCCGCCGTCGCCATACGGCCGGCGCACGATGAGGTTGGTGATGGACTGCAGGCCGTACTCTTCCAGCGCCCAGCCCGGGATGGGGTGCTTCTCGGCCTGGTAGCCGAAGCCGGCCAGCAGTTCGGCCGTGCGCTCGGCATGCGGCGCGTTGTTGCCGGGCGGGGTGTCGGTGGGCACCTGCACCAGGGCCTGCAGGAAGCGCGTCTCTTCGTCGAAGTGCGCGTCGATCCAGGCGTCGAGTTGTTCGTAGGGGGTCATGCGGCCGCCAGCTGATTGAGCAGTTGGGTGAAGGCGGCGACGCACAGCTCGGCGTCGTCGGCGGTGGTGGTTTCCAGCGGGTTGTGGCTGATGCCCGAATTGCCGCCGCGCACGAAGAGCATGGCCTGCGGCATCACCTCGTGCAGCTTCATCGCGTCGTGGCCGGCACCGCTGGGCATGCGGAACACGGGCAGGCCGAGTGCGGCCACGGCCGCTTCCCAGCGCTGCTGCCAGGCCGGCGCGCTGGGGGCGGCGCTGGCGGCCAGGGTCAGCTCCAGCGTGTACGACAGGCCGCGTGTCTCGCAGATGCGCGCCAGTTCGGCTTTCACGTCGGCGCCCAGTGCATCGCGCGCCGCGTTGGTGGTGGCGCGCAGGTCCAGGCTGAACTGGCAGCGGCCGGGCACCACGTTGATGCTGCCCGCGGGCACCTGCAGCATGCCGACGGTGCCGACGACGTCGGGCACGGCGGCGGCGCGCTGCTCGACGAAGAGCGCCAGTTCGGCCACGGCGCAGGCGGCGTCGCGGCGGCGGCCCATCGGCGTGGTGCCGGCGTGGCTGGCGACACCCTGCACTTCGCCCAGGAAACGCAGGCTGCCGTTGATGGAGGTGACGATGCCCAGCGGCAGGTCGAGTTCGTTCAGCACCGGGCCCTGTTCGATGTGCACCTCGACGAAACCGAGGTACTTCGCCGGGTCGCGCTGCTCGGCAGTTATGGCTTCCAGCGTGGCCGGCAGGCCGGCCGCGCGCATCGCGTCGCGCATGGTGATGCCGTCTACGTCCTGCTGGTCGAGCCAGGCCGGGTCGAAATGGCCCGTGAGTGCGCTGCTGCCCAGGAAGGTGGCCTTGTAGCGCTGGCCTTCCTCTTCGGCGAAGCCCACCACCTCCAGCCCGAAAGGCAGGCGCCGGCCCGCGGCCTTGAGCGCCCGCACCACGGCCAGCGGCACCAGGATGCCCAGCCGGCCGTCGTACTTGCCGCCGTTGCGCACGGTGTCG
>CAYREA010000528.1:0-1800 GCA_964423075.1 uncultured Rubrivivax sp.
ACTGGCGCACGCCCTCCTGCACCGGCACCTCGTTGAGCATGCGGCGCAGCTCGATCGTGTACTGGATGGCCATGGTCTCGCGCTGCTCGACCTGCTGCGCCAGCGAGACGCCGCGCTTGGTGGCCTCGTTCTCGGAGCTGAAGTAGTGCTCCAGGAACTTCTCGAACTCGGTGAGCACGGTCTGGAAGACGCGGCGGCCGGTGTCGGGATAGGCCTCCACCACCTGCACGATGCGCTTGATCTCCTTCTCCAGCGGCTCGCCCGGCGCCACGGCGGCGCCGCCGGCACTGTCGAAGCCCATCACGCAGGCGCCCATGCGGTCGATCAGGCGGCGCGCCGGGTGGTCGATGGTGGCGAAGAAATCGGGCTCGGTGACGGCCACGCGCAGCACCGGCATCTGCAGCCGCGCGAACCACACGCGAACCGCCGCCGGGATGCGGTCTTCGGTGAGGATGCTCTGGAACAGCAGCGCGACGATCTCGATGGTGGCCCGTTCTTCCGGCGAGGCCGCCGCCTTCTTCAGCGACTGCTTGCGTGAGTGCAGCTCTTCGAGCATCACCGGCGCGGTGGGCATCGCGTCGCTGGCCTGCGTCGTCGGCGCCAGGCGCTGGCGGATGCCGGCCTCGGCGGTGTCGATGGCGCGGGCGAGCGCCGGCGACATGGCGTGCGCCGGCCGCGGCGCCCCGCCGGCCGGGGCGTTGGTGGACGGCGCGAAATCGGGCACGTGGCGGCCGATGAGGCGGTTCAGGCGGCCGAGCACCGCCTCGGCGTGCTCGCGGCTGCGCGCCAGCGGAGCGGCGCGCGTCATCATGCGCGTCTCTTCGCCCACGCCACCGCGGCCCCAGCCGCCGCCACCACCCCCACCGCCGCCGCCGTAGCCGCCGTAACCACCACCGCCGGTGTTCTGGTAGCCCCCGCTGCTGTTCTGGCCGCCATGGTCGTCACGGCCGGACTGCCAGCCGGAACCACCGGAGCCCGCGGGTTGCCAGCCGCCCAGCGATGCATTGGGATGGGTGCGCGCGCGGCGGATGAAAGGCCGCAGGTCCACCTCGGCCAGCACCTTGTGCTCCACCAGCCAGCGGTTGGTCTCGTGGTAGGCCTCTTCCACGAGCAGCGCCAGCTCCTCGTGCAGCACGGGCTGGATCTCGCGCCAGTGCTCCAGGGTCAGCCCGGCGATGCGCCAGGCGTCGAAGACGATGCGCGACAGCACGTGGGCGCGCAGCATGTCGTGGGGGTCGAGCTCGGTGCGGCCTTCCAGGTGGGCGATGCGCGAGCGCAGGTCGGCGAACTCCCAGGAGGCGCGGTCCATGATGGCCAGCGCCAGCCGCGAGGTGACGATTTCCAGCTCGATGGTGTCGTCGGGCACCAGCGACAGCGTTTCGCGGTGGCCCGGTGCGTGCGGCAGATCGGCCGGGCGGGAGGCCGCCACGCCGCTGGTGAGCACCTGACGCAGGCCGCTGACGATGCTGCGGTGCCAGGCCTGGGCGCCCGCCGTCAGCGCGGTGAGCAGTTCGCGCCGGCGCTGGAAGGTGGCGTGCTCGCTGGGCTTGTCCAGCAGGGTTCGCGCCGTGTCCAGCGCCGTCTGCACGACCGCCACCAGCCCGCCGACCAGCTGCTCGGTGTAGAGCCTGCGCGCCTGTCCAGCGAGGGATTCGGGCGAGGCGCCAGTGGCCATGTCAGCGTCTTCGGGTGGGCAGCGGAGGGGATCGAAACACTCTACACCACGGCCCCGGCATTCGGATCGTTCGGATCCTGCTCCTTGCCGGCAACCCCTACCTTCACCAGATCCTCGCGCTTGAC
>CAYREA010000529.1:0-1797 GCA_964423075.1 uncultured Rubrivivax sp.
AGGAAGACGCGCAGGACTACCGCTACTTCCCCGACCCCGACCTGCCGCCGCTGGTGATCGCGCCCGAGTGGGTCGAGCGCGTGCGCGCCGCCATGCCCGAGTTGCCGGCCGCGATGGCCGACCGCTTCGTCAAGGCCGACGGCCTGCCCGAGGCCGACGCCGCGCTGATGACGCAGAGCGGCCCCTTCGCCCGCTACTACGAAGCGGTGCGCGACGGCTGCGGCAATGCCAAACTGGCCGCCAACTGGATGATGGGCGAGGTGAGCAAGCGCCTGAACTCGGAAGACATCGAGATCGCCGCGGCGAAGCTGCAGCCGGCCACCCTGGCCGCGCTGATCCGCCGCATCGCCGACGGCACCGTGTCCAACAACGGCGCGCGCCAGGTGTTCGATGTGCTGTGGGCCGGCAAGGGCGCCGATGTCGACGCGGTGATCAACGCCAAGGGCCTGAAGCAGATGAGCGACAGCTCGGCGCTGCTGGCCATCGTCGACGAGGTGCTGGCGAAGAACGCCAAGTCGGTGGAGGAGTTCCGCGCCGGCAAGGACAAGGCCTTCAACGCGCTGGTCGGCCAGGTGATGAAGGCCAGCCAGGGCAAGGCGAACCCGGCCCAGGCCGGCGAACTGCTGCGCCAGCGCCTGGCCGCAGCGGGCTGAACCGCTACTTCGACGCCGGCTTGGCCGGCGCCGAGGCGCGTGCAGCCGGCGCGGTGCTGGCGGGCGGCGCACTGGGCGGCAGCGGCCCCAGCGAGCCCGGCTGGGCGCCCGTCCACAGCCGGCGCAGGCGGTCGAGCTCGGCGTCGTAGAGCTTGTTCACGCGCGCCAGCTCGGTTTCCTGGCTCTGGCCGGCCGAGCGTTGTGCATCGACGGCCGCATCGTTGGCGTCGATGGCGGCCTTCAGGCGCGGCGGCAGCGGCTTGCCGATGTAGAACTCGGCCTCATCCAGCAAGGGCTTGCGTTCGGCAGCCAGTTCACGCAGGCGGATCTCGGTGGCCTTGGCGGCCAGGCGCACCGTGTCCAGCGCGGCTTCGCGGGCGCGGTTGTGCGCGGCCTCGGTGGGGAAACGCGCCATCAGGTTGCGGTCGCGCCGCACGGCGTCGGAGGCGGCGGCGCGGGCCTCGGCAGCGGCGCGGTCGCGCGCTTCCTTCTCCGCGCGTTCGTCGGCCGTCAGCGTGGGTGGCACGACGGCCCGCAGCGAACCGTCGCGGTTGAGCAGCTGCTGCTCCTTCGCGGAGCACTCGGGGATGGGACGGTCGGACGTGAGGCGGCGGCCCTTGTCGTCGGTGCAGGTGTAGATGCCGGTGCCCGGCTTGATGGCCGGCGCTTGCGCCAGCGCCGCGCTGGCGCAGGTGAGGGCCGTGGCGGCCAGGAGCCAGCGTGCCGCCGCCATTCAGACCCCGTAGCGCTCGCGGTAGGCCTGAACCGGCGCGGCATGGCGGGCCAGCGCCGGGTCGTCGCTGTGGTGCAGCACCTGCAGCAGGTCGGCCAGCGTGGCGATGGCCACCACCGGCAACTTCAGTTCGCGCTCGACGAACTGCACGGCGCTGTGCGCGGCGTCCTGCCCGCCTTCACTGGCACGTTCCTGGCGGTCCAGCGCGATGGCCACGCCCGCGGGGCGCGCACCCGCCGCGGTGATCATGGCGATCGACTCGCGCACCGAAGTGCCGGCCGAGATCACGTCGTCGACGATCAGCACGCGGCCCTGCACCTTGGCGCCCACCAGCGTGCCGCCTTCGCCATGGTCCTTGGCTTCCTTGCGGTTGTAGGCATAGGGCCGGTTGTGGCCGCGGCGTGCCAGCTC
>CAYREA010000530.1:0-1790 GCA_964423075.1 uncultured Rubrivivax sp.
GCCTGCAGCTGCCCGGCATCTTCGTCGGCAGCTTCCTGATCGAGGTCTTCTTCTCCATCCCGGGCCTGGGCCGCGAGGTGCTGCTGGCGGTGAACCGCAGCGACTTCCCCGTCATCCAGGCCACCACGATCTACCTGGCGGTGCTGACGATGGTGATCAACCTGATGACCGACATCGCCTACAAGATCGTCGACCCCCGGGTGGTGCTCAAGTGAGCGCCGTGATGCCGATGCCAAGCGCGGGCGACGACGCGCAACAGAAGAGCGAAGGCGTCTGGCACGCCGCCTGGCGCCGCTTCAAGGCCGACCGCGTGGGCCTGGTGGCCGCCGTGGTGGTGCTGGCCTTCCTGGTGCAGATCGTGCTGTCGGCCAGCGGGCTGGTGGCCAACAACTGGCAGGCCGAGGTGGGCGTGCCCAACGCGCCGCCCACGCTGCTGGGGCCGGCGCCACCGCAGGCTGCCGGTGCCATCGAGGTGCCCACCGGGCCCAACGTCGACCTGTCCGACATCGACCCGCTGGCCCCGCGCTACAAGGAATGGGAAGAGCGCGCGAAGAAGTTCCAGACCACCGAGACGGTGAAGGCGCAGACCCTGCCATTCGGCGGCGACCGCCTGGGCCGTGACGTGCTGGCCAAGGCCATGAAGGGCACCGAGGTGTCGGTCTTCGTCGGCGTGGCGGCGGCCCTGGTGGCCACCCTCATCGGCACGCTGTTCGGCGCCTTCGGCGGCTTCTTCGGCGGCAAGATCGGCGATGCGCTGGAGTGGCTCTACAACGTCTTCGAGAGCATCCCCAACATCCTCTTGATCTTCGCCTTCGCCGCCGTGCTGAAGGGCCGCGGCGTGGAAAGCGTGGTGATCATCCTGGCCTTCACCGGCTGGACCGGCATGTACCGCCAGGTGCGCGCCGAGTTCATCAAGCACAGCAGCCGCGAGTACGTGCGCAGCGCCGAGGCCATCGGCGCCAGCACCATGAGCCGCATGTTCCGCCACATCCTGCCCAACGTCAGCCACGTGGTGCTGGTGCGGATGAGCCTGATGACGGTGGCCTTCATCAAGGCCGAGGTCATCCTGTCCTACCTGGGCCTGGGTGTGCGGGTCGACCAGGTCAGCTGGGGTTCGATGCTGGCCGAGGCGCAGGCCGAGCTGATCCTGGGCTACTGGTGGCAGCTGGCCACCGCGACGCTGTTCATGGCGGTGTTCGTCACCGCGTTCTCGATGATGACCGACGCGCTGCGCGACGCGCTCGATCCGAAACTTCGCGGCCTGGAGTGACCCCATGTTGTTGAGCATCCAGGACCTGAAGGTCTCTTTCCGCATGGGCCGCGGCGTGCTGGCCGAGGCCGTCAAGGGCGTGAGCTTCGACGTGCCCGAAAACAGCACCGTGGCGCTGGTGGGCGAATCGGGCTCGGGCAAGAGCGTCACCGCGATGTCGGTGCTGAACCTGCTGCCCGACAACGCCGTGCGCAGCGGGCGCATCCTGTGGCAAGGCAAGGAACTCCTGCAGGCCAGCCTGGGCGAGCTGCAGGCGATGCGCGGCAAGGAGATCGCCTGCGTCTTCCAGGACCCGATGAGCTCGCTCAACCCCGTGCTCAGCGTCGGCACGCAGCTGTGCGAGCCGCTCACCAAGCACCTGGGTTTGAGCAGCCGCCAGGCGCTGGTGCGGGCCGAGGAACTGCTCAACGAGGTTGGCATCCCCGAACCCAAGCGCCGCCTCGGCAGCTACCCGCACGAGATGAGCGGCGGCCAGCAGCAGCGCGTGATGATCGCCACCGCGCTGGCCTGCGAGCCCAAG
>CAYREA010000531.1:0-1775 GCA_964423075.1 uncultured Rubrivivax sp.
GCGCGGCCTCGGCCTGCACCTGCACATAACGCTCGAAGTCATCCACCTCGAACATGGCCTGCGCCGTGTCCTGCACCGCCCACACCACGGCGGCGCTGATCTCGATGGGGTTGCCGCGCTGGTCGTTCACCTTCAGCGTCGGCGCGTTCAGGTTGCGCGCGCGCAGCGACAGCTTGCGCTTCAGGAAGAAGGGGCTGGCGTAACGCAGTCCCTGGCTGCGGTCGGTGCCCACGTAGCGGCCGAAGAAGGTGAGGATGGCCGCCTCGTTGGGCTGCAGCATGTACAGGCCGGCCATGATGTACGCGCCCACTGCGATGGCGGGCAGCAGCCAGGCGGCGCCGAAGTTCCTGAACGCCACGAGCTGCCAGCCGGCCCAGAAGCTGATGGCCCAGAGCACCACGCCCAGGCAGAGCATCGGCACACCGGGCAGCGAGGTCCGGCTGCGTTCACGCAGTTCGGCGGCGCCAAGGCGGGCGGTAGCGGGGCTGGACATGGAAGTCTCCGTGAGTGTCAAAGTGATATCACTTTAGCATCAGATGAATCCGTGGCGCAAGGGGGCTGACGAAGTCGGCTTTCAGTCGGCCAGGAAGGCCTGCAAGGGTGCCAGCGCCAGTGCCGGCGCTTCTTCGTGCGGCACGTGGCCCAGGCCGGGCAGTTCCACCACGCGGGCTTGCGGCAGCAGGCGCTGGAAGTCTTGCGCGCGGGCCGGCGGCAGCAGGCGGTCGAGCTCGCCCCACAGCAGCAGCGTCGGGGCGGTGATGCGCGGCAGCAGCAGGGCCGCGTCCTGCGGAGCGGGCTGATGCAGGCGCTGCAGCATCGCGTCGCGCACCTGCGGCGCCAGCAGCATGTCGTGGTAGCGCGTGACGGTGTCTGCGGCCAGCCGTGTGGGGTCGCCATAGGCCGACTCCAGGCCCTGCTGCAGCACTGCGCGCGGCAGCACGTGGCGCAGCAGCTGCGCGCCGGCCGGCACCTCGGGCAGGGGGCCGGGCTCCAGGCCGATGGGCGCGATCAGCACCAGCTTGTGCACACGCTGCGGATGTTCAGCAGCCAGGCGCCAGGCCAGGCGGCCGCCCATCGAATGGCCGATGACGGTGGCCTGCGCCACGCCGCGTTCGTCCAGCAGCGCGGTGATGAGCTGCAGCGCGCGCGTGTCGCTGTAGTCGCCCGTGGCGTCGGCGCCGGTGAGGCCGGCACCGGGCAGGTCGATGCGCAGCACGCGCCAGTGCGGGCTCAGTGCTTCGGCCCAGGCCTGCCAGGTGTGCAGGCTGGAAGCGAAGCCGTGCAGCATCAGCAAGGTCGGCGTGCCGGCGGGGGCATTGGGGGCGCTGTCGCGCACATGCAGGCGCAGGCCCTGCAGTTCGACGAAGCGGCTGCCGTCTTCAGCGCGCGCATAGACGGCTTCGAGTTCGGCGCGGTCCTTGTCGGGCGTCCACAACCAGCTGCCGCCGAGCAGCAGAGCCAGGCACACGAACAGCGTCGACATCGCGCAGGCACTCCGTGGCGCACCCTTGCGCCCGGCGGCATTGTCCCCGTGGCGCCATCAGGGTAAACCGCGACCACGGCCGCCGAGGCACGCCGTTAACTTCGCAGCGCGAATCCGCATCCCATACCAACACCCCATCTCCGGAGAGACCCCATGAAACGCCGATCCTTCGTGCAGGGCGCCGCTGCCGCCGCCCTGGGCGCACCGCACCTGGCCGGCCTGGCCCAGCAGAGCGTGACGCTCAAGTTCCACACCTTCATGGCGCCGATGAGCAACGTCTGGCTCTCGATGC
>CAYREA010000532.1:0-1768 GCA_964423075.1 uncultured Rubrivivax sp.
TGCTGATCGAGTACCCCGACGAGCACGAGCGCAAGCGCGAGCTGGCGCGGCTGATCGGCGTGGAGGACCGGCTCTTCGTCGAGGTGGAAGGGCACCCGCGCGTCTACGCCATCGCCGACGAGGACCTGGATCGCGAGAACGCCGAGAAGACCTCGGCGGTGCACTTCGCGCGCTTCGAGTTCACGCCCGCCATGTGCCAGGCGCTGCGGGCCGGGGCCGGCGCGAAGCTGGGCTGCGACCACACCCACTACCCGGCCCACGTCAACCTCGCCCCCGAGACGCTGGCCAGCCTGGCCGGCGACCTGCGCTGACAGGGCGGGGCCGCACTTGAAGTTCTCGCCCATCGTCGCCGGGGTCTGGCGAGCGCCCGAGTGGGGGCTCGACGCCCGCGGCCTGCTGCGCTGGATGGAAGAGGCCGTCGCCCTGGGCATCACCAGCTTCGACCATGCCGACATCTACGGCGGCTACACGGTCGAGGCGATGTTCGGCGCGGCGATGGCGCTCTCGCCCGCGCTGCGCGAGCAGGTGCAGCTGGTCAGCAAGTGCGGCATCAAGCTGGTGTCGCCGCAGCGGCCGGGGCATCGCATCAAGAGCTACGACAGCAGCCGGGCGCATGTGCTGGCCAGCGTCGACCAGTCGCTGGCCGCACTGCGCACCGACCGCATCGACCTGCTGCTGATCCACCGGCCCGACCTGCTGATGGATCCGGATGAACTGGCCGACACCTTCCGCCACCTGCAGACGGCCGGCAAGGTGCTCGAGTTCGGCGTGTCCAACCACACGCCCACGCAACTGGCGATGCTGCAGAAACGGCACCCGCTGGTGAGCAACCAGATCGAGTTCTCGCCGCTGCAGATGCAGGCCCTGGCGGATGGCACGCTGGAGCAGTGCGTGGACCTGAACCTGCGGCCCATGGCCTGGTCGCCGCTGGGTGGCGGGCGCCTGCTGTCGGGCAACGATGACCAGGCGCGGCGCATGCGTGACACGCTGGAGGGGCTGCGCGGCCGCTACGCCGGCGCCTCCCTGGCGACACTGGCCTACGCCTGGGTGATGCGCCACCCTTCGCGCCCGATCCCCGTCACCGGCACGCGGCGCATCGAGGCCTTGCGCGAGGCGATGGCCGCCACCTCCTTCAAGCTGGCGGCCGAAGACTGGTACGCGATCTGGCAGGCCAGCATCGGGCACGAAGTGCCCTGACGCCGGCCAGGGCCCTTACGCAACCACGGGGCTGCGCATCAGGTGGTCGAAGGCGCTCAGCGCGGCCTTCGCGCCGTCGCCGGCGGCGATGACGATCTGCTTGAACGGCACCGTGGTTGCGTCGCCCGCGGCAAACACGCCCGGCAGGCTGGTGGCGCCCTTGGCGTCGACGATGATCTCGCCGTACTTGCTCAGCTCCAGCGTGCCCTTCAGGAACTCGGTGTTGGGCACCAGGCCGATCTGCACGAACACGCCGGCCAGTTCCACGCGGTGCGTGTCGCCCGTTGCCCGGTCCTTGTAGGCCAGGCCGTTGACGCGCTGGCCGTCACCGATGATCTCTGTCGTCTGCGCGTTCACGTGGATCACCACGTTGGGCAGGCTCTTGAGCTTGTTCACCAGCACGGCATCGGCCTTCAACTGGTCGGCGAATTCGATCAGCGTAACGTGGCGCACCACGCCGGCCAGGTCGATGGCCGCTTCCACGCCCGAGTTGCCGCCGCCGATGACGGCCACGTCCTTGCCCTTGAACAGCGGGCCGTCGCAATGCGGGCAGTAGGCCACGCCCTTGTTG
>CAYREA010000533.1:0-1745 GCA_964423075.1 uncultured Rubrivivax sp.
AGCGCGATGTCGCGGATGTCCTCGTCGCGCCGGTCGCCCGGGCCGGCCACCACCACGATGCGCCGGCCGCGCACTTCCAGCCGCCCCGCCAGGTCGGCCATCGCGCCCACCGCGTGCGCGTTGTGTGCGTAGTCGAAGATCACCTTGAACGGGTGTTCGTCCCACACGTTCATGCGGCCCGGGGCCTGGAAGAAGGTGCTGTCGAAGGTGCGCAGGCCCTGGCGGATGGCGTCGAGCTTGATGTCCAGGCTGAAGGCCATGGCGGCGGCGAACATCGCGTTCTGCACGTTGTGCATGGCGCGGCCTTCCAGCGTGGCCGGGATCAGGTGCGTCCACATCAGCGGGATGTGCCGGCCCTTGTCGTAGAGCGTGATCATCTGGCCGTTCACGCCGGCCTCCAGCGCACAGGCGCGGCCACCGGCGCGGATGTGCTCGCGCACCACCTCGTGCTTCGGGTTGACGGTGACGTAGCAGAGGTTCTTGGCGTCGGTGTGCGCCGACATGCGGATCACGTTGTCGTCATCGGCGTTGAGCACCGCGCAGTCGCGCGCCACCTCCACCAGGATGCGCTTCACTTCCGCCAGCTGCTCGAGCGTGTCGATGCCTTTCATGCCCAGGTGGTCACTCTTGACGTTTAGCACCGCGCCCACGTTGACGAAGGGCACGCCCATGCCGGCGCGCAAGAGGCCGCCGCGCGCGATCTCGAGCACGGCCATGTCCACCTTGGGGTCGGCCAGCACCATGCGCGTGGCCACCGGGCCCGTCATGTCGCCTTCCACGGTGCGCTGGCCGTCGATGTAGACGCCGTCGGTGGTGGTCAGCCCCGGTGTGTAGCCGGCCATCTTGGTGATGTGCGCCAGCATGCGCGCGGTGGTGGTCTTGCCATTGGTGCCGGTGAGCGCGGCGATCGGCACCCGGCTGGGCGTGCCGGTGGGGAAGAGCATGTCGATCACGGGCCCGGCCGCGTCGCGCGGCGTGCCCACGCTGGGCGCCACGTGCATGCGGAAACCGGGCGCGGCGTTGACCTCGCAGATGCCGCCGCCGATGGTCTTGTAGCTCTCGGTGATGTCGGGGCAGAGGAAGTCGACGCCGCCCACGTCCAGGCCGATGGCGGTGACGGCGCGCACGGCCATCTCGCGGTTGTCGGGGTGGATGATGTCGGTCACATCCGTGGCCGTGCCGCCGGTGGACAGGTTGGCCGTGCTGCGCAGTGCGACCACCTGGCCCATTTCGGGCACGCTGTCGGCGGTGAGGCCTTGCCGCTCCAGCATCATCTCCGCCTGCGCGTCGAGCTCGATGCGCGTCATCACCTTCTCGTGGCCGATGCCGCGCCGCGGGTCCAGGTTGATGGTCTCCACCAGCTGCCGCACCGTGTGCGTGCCGTCGCCCACCACCTGGCCGGGTGTGCGCAGCGTGGCCGCGATGAGCTCGCCGCCCACCACCAGCAGGCGGTGGTCTTCGCCCTGCAGGTAGGTCTCGACGATGACGCTGCTGCTGTGTTCGGCCGCCGCGTCGAAGCCGGCACGCACCTCGTCGGCGTTCTTCAGCCCGATGCTGATGCCGCGGCCGTGGTTGCCGTTGTAGGGCTTGGTGACGACGGGGTAGCCCAGGCGCTCGGCGGCACGCACCGCGCGGTCGGCGCTGCGCACCAGCTCCTGCTTGGGCACCGGCAGGCCGCAGTTAGCCAGGATCTTGTTGGTCTCTTCCTTGTCCTGCGCCAGCTCCACCGCGATGTAGCTGGTGCG
>CAYREA010000534.1:0-1732 GCA_964423075.1 uncultured Rubrivivax sp.
TGGCTGGTGAGCAGGTTCCAGACGATGTCGTCGTCCATGCGGAAGCGGCACAGCAGGGTGTTGCCGGTGGCGATCTTCATCATCTGCGCCGGCGTCAGCGCGCCGATCAGCGAGGCGGTCTCTTCGCTCACGCCCAGGCGGAACAGGGCCTGTTCCTTGTCGCTGCGCACCAGGCTCTGGGCCAGCATCAGGTAGGACAGGTTGGCTTCGCGGATTTCGGCGAGGATTTGTTCGGTCGTCATGCTGTTCGGCTCCGTGGGGATTGAGGGGTGTTCGGGGGGCGAATCGATGGAGTGAACTGTAGGGACTGGAATTGGATGGCGACATCAGCCCTTCTCCGTCGCTGCAGTCCCGCTTCTTCCACGGGCCTTGTCAGGCAAATTCCTACAAGCTGAAGCACTTGTGACGGCCGTCACGCCGTGAAGGCAGAAACCCCGTCAGCCCCCCCGACGAAAGTCGGGCCGCTGACGGGGTTCCTGTAGGGCGTCGGGAAGGTGCTTAGCGCTCGATGCGGGCGTAGGCCGAATGGTTGTGTATGGATTCGAAGTTTTCCACCTCGACCACGTAGCGGCGCACCCGCGCATCGGCATTCAGAGCCAGCGCCACGTCACGCACCAGGTCTTCGACGAACTTGGGGTTCTCGTAGGCGCGCTCGGTGACCCACTTCTCGTCGGCCCGCTTGAGCATGGGCCAGATCTCGCACGAGGCGTTGTCCTCGGCGAAGCGCACGAGTTCGTGCCACTCGATCATCGGCTGGCCCGGCTCGGGCGCCTCGACGCGGATGGTCACCTGCGAACGCTGGTTGTGCGCACCGTAGTCGCTGATCTCCTTCGAGCAGGGGCACAGCGTCTTCACCGGCACGGCCACCTCGGCCCACAGCGTGGTGCGGCCGTCGCGCGTCTCCGAAGTCCAGCGGCCCTGGTAGTCGAGCAGGCTCGACAGGCCCGACACCGGCGCGCGCTTCTTCAGGAAGAAGGTGAAGGCGGCCTCGATGCGGCCTTCCTGCGCGCCCAGCTTGTCGAGCATGGCGGCGTGGCGCTCGCGCAGCGTGTTCGCGTCCAGCGCCTCGCCGCTGCCGGCCAGCGCGTCGAGCCAAGCCACGAAGCGGGACATGTGGGTGCCCTTCTTCTCGGCCGGCAACGCGACGTCGAGCGACCAGGTGGCGGCGGAGTGCTGCACCGCGCCGGCCACGCGCAGCGGCAGCGGGTAGCGCACATCCTTCACACCGACGCGCTGAATGGCCAGGTGGCGCGCGTCGGGGGCGCTTTGCGTGTCGGGGATGTGCAGGGCGTCGGTGAGATTGGTCATAACGGGCAGGATCATGACACCGCCCGCCGGCCGTGCCGGTCGCGCGGTTTACACGGCGCGTTCGAAGCGCTTGAACCTAGGCGTTGGCCGCCGCCGCCAGCGCCGGCCGGCTGCCGAAGCGCTTGAGGATGGCGGCCTCGATGCCGGCGGCGTCCAGGCCGCACAGGGACAGCAGCTTGGCCGGGTCGCCATGTTCGACGAACTGGTCGGGCAGCCCCAGCAGCAGCACGGGCACCGCAAGGCCGGCTTCGGCCAGGCATTCCAGCACCGCGCTGCCGGCGCCGCCCATGGTGCAGCCCTCTTCCACCGTGACGATGGCCTCGTGCGTGCGCGCCAGCTGCAGCACCAGTTCGGCGTCGAGCGGCTTGACGAAGCGCATGTCGGCCACCGTGGCACCCAGGTTCTCGGCCGCCTTCAGCGCCGG
>CAYREA010000535.1:0-1723 GCA_964423075.1 uncultured Rubrivivax sp.
TCAAGATCAAGAGCCTGAACTTCATGCGCGGGCGCACCTTCCTGAACAAGTTCGTGCTGATCGACGAGGCGCAGAACCTCACGCCCAAGCAGATGAAGACGCTGATCACGCGCGCCGGCCCGGGCACGAAGATCGTCTGCCTGGGCAACCTGGCGCAGATCGACACGCCCTACCTCACCGAAGGCTCCAGCGGTCTGACCTACGCGGTCGACCGCTTCAAGGGCTGGCCGCACGGCGGGCACGTGACGCTCGCGCGTGGTGAACGCTCGCGGCTGGCCGACTTCGCCAGCGAAGTGCTGTAGCGCGGCTACTGCGGCGCGCGCTCGCGCAGGAAGCTGGCGAAGCGCGGCAGGCCGGCCTCGGTGCGGCCGCGGTGGGTGTAGGTCACCACGCTGCCGATGGCGGGTGGCTCCTCGCGCTGGGCATCTGTGAAGCCGGTGCCCAGGTCGAACACCCGGCCGTCGTCATCACGCACGCGCAGCGCGCCCAGGCGCCCTTCGTGCCGGCCCTTGCCCGGCAGGTGCATCAGCACAACGGCCTCGGCATCGTGGCGCGGCTTGAGCTTCAGCAGCACGGCGCTGCGGCCTGTGAGCCAGGGCGCGTCGGCGCGGTGCAGCACCAGGCCCTCGCCGCCGGCGCTCAACACCTCCGCCAGCCGGCGCTGCAGGGCCGCGCGGTCGGGCACGGCCGTCTGCGCGACACACTGCAGCGGCGCGAAGCCCGCGTCGCCGACGATCCCCTCCAGGCGGGCCACGCGATCGGCGAAACGGCCGGCACCGCCCGGCTGTTCGAACACCATGTAGCGAATGGCGCGCCACTCGGCGTCGGCCGGCTGGCTGCGCCGCACGGCGCCCGACAGCGCTTCGAACGTGCCGCGGCCCATCCACAGCTCGCCGTCCAGCGCAACGGCCGGCAGGCGCTGCGTGAACCAGGCCGGCGCCGCCAACGGCAGCCCACTGCGGAAGCGCAGCTGCCGCCCGTCCCACAGCGCACGCACGCCATCGAACTTCTCGCTGACGAGGTAGCCCGTGGGGTCGACATCGGCCGGCGCCTCCTGTGCCAACAGCACCGCCGGCATGGGGCCGGCCGGCCGGGCGTGCGCCCAGGCCGGCAGCGTGGCGAGGCCGGCGAGGAAGCGGCGGCGAGGGAAAGGAGCATCGGGCATGGCGGCCTCCTGGTTGGGATGGCCGCCAGTCTTGCCCCCGCCGCGCCGCCTGCCCATCGCCCCTGGGGCGGACCGCGGCGCCCACTGCCAGGGGCACCCGGCAAGGGGAGCCGCGCCGCGCTCAGGCGCTGCCGACGAGGTCCCTGATCTGCTGCAGCGCCGTCGGGTCCTCGATGGTGGTCAGGTCACCCGCGTCGCGGCCTTCGCACACGGCCTGGATGGCGCGCCGCAGCATCTTGCCCGAGCGTGTCTTCGGCAGCGCGGTGACGAAGCGCACACGCGCCGGTCGCGCCACGGCGCCGAGCTGGCTGTCCACCACCTTCATCATCTCGCCCTCGAGCTTCAGCGCGGCTTCGGGCGTGGCGGCGAGCGAAGGATCCTTCAGCACCGCGAAGGCCATCGCCACCTGGCCCTTGAGCGCGTCGGCCACGCCCACCACGGCCACCTCGGCCACGTTGGGGTGGCTGCTCAGGCTCTCTTCGATCTCGCGCGTGCCCAGGCGATGGCCGGCGACGTTGATGACGTCGTCGGTGCGGCCGAGGATGAAGAAGTAGCCGT
>CAYREA010000536.1:0-1702 GCA_964423075.1 uncultured Rubrivivax sp.
CCAGGTACTCGCACTGGAAGGCCATCGCGGTCTTGATGTCCTCCATGTCCTTGGCCGTCAGCGCCGGCGCCGTGAGGCCACCGCCTTGCTTGTTGATGCCCTTGTTGTTGGACAGCTCGCCGCCCAGCAGCACGCGCGTGTGCACCGCTTCGCCGCGCACCGCCGTCACTTCCAGCTTGATGAGGCCGTCGTTGAGCAGCAGCAGGTCGCCAGGGCGCACGTCGCGCGGCAGCTCCTTGTAGTCCAGGCCCACGGCGCCCACGTCACCCGGCTCGGTGCGCGCGGCGTCCAGCACGAAGGGCGCGCCGGGCTCGAGCATCACCTTGCCTTCGGCGAACTTGCCGACGCGGATCTTCGGGCCCTGCAGGTCGGCCATCAGGGCCACCGGCTTGCCCACCTTGTCGGCGATCTCGCGCACCAGACGCGCACGGTCGATGTGGTCCTGCGCCTTGCCGTGGCTGAAGTTCAGGCGCACCACGTCGACACCGGCCACCAGCAGGCGCTCCAGCACGCCCGGGTCGCTGGACGCCGGGCCGAGGGTGGCGACGATCTTGGTGGCACGCGTCATGGATGGGAACTCGCTCGGCTGCTGGGTGCGCGCGATTATGGGTGCGGGCCCGTCGCGCCAGTTACGAGGGCGTTACCACCGCCGCCTCGGCGGCATCGGCCACCGACAGCGCCGTCATGTTGACGATGCGCCGCACCGTCGCCGACGGCGTGAGGATGTGCGCCGGCTTCGCCGCCCCCAGCAGGATGGGGCCCACCGTGACGCCGTGGCCGCCGGTCATCTTCAAGACGTTGAAGAGGATGTTGGCGGCGTCCAGGTTGGGCAGCACCAGCAGGTTGGCCGAGCCGCTGAGCGTGGTCTCCGGCAGGAAGCCGCGGCGCACGGTCTCGGACAGCGCGGCGTCGCCCTGCATCTCGCCGTCGCTCTCCACGTCGGTCGGCGCGCGCTCCAGGAACATCGCGTGGGCCGCACGCATGCGCTGTGCCGAAGGCCGGCTGGACGATCCGAACATCGAATGCGACAGGAAGGCCACCTTGGGCGGCACGCCGAAGCGCCGCACCTCGGCCACGGCCATCAGCGCGATGTCGGCGAGTTCCTCGGCGCTGGGTTCCTCGTTGACGAAGGTGTCGGTGACGAAGAGCGTGTGCTGCTCCAGCATCAGCGCGTTCATGGCCGCCAGCGTGCGCACGCCGGGGCGGCGGCCGATGACGTTGCGCACATGCTCCAGGTGGCTGTCGAAGCGGCCCACGAGGCCGCACAGCAGGGCGTCGGCTTCTCCCCGGCGCAGCATCAACGAAGAGATCAGCGTGTTCGAGCGCCGCACCGAGGCCTTGGCCACCTCGGGCGTGACGCCTTCGCGCGCCATCAGTCCGCGGTAGGTCTCCCAGTACTCGCGGAAGCGCGGGTCGTTCTCGGGGTCGCAGATCTCGAAGTCGCGGCCCGGCACCAGGCGCAGCCCGGCGCGCTCGATGCGCATCTTCACCACCTCGGGCCGGCCCACCAGGATGGGCTGGGCCAGGCCCTCGTCGCGCACCACCTGCACGGCGCGCAGCACGCGCTCGTCCTCGCCCTCGGCGTAGACCACGCGCGCCGGCCGCGCCTTGGCGGCCGAGAACACCGGCCGCATGAACAGACCCGTCTGGTAGACGAAGCGGCCCAGGCTCTGGCGGTAGGCGTCGAGGTCGGTGATGGGCC
>CAYREA010000537.1:0-1700 GCA_964423075.1 uncultured Rubrivivax sp.
CCGGCATCGAGGCCGCCGAGGTCGACGACGTCATCATGGGCTGCGCCAACCCCGAAGGTGCCACCGGCGCCAACATCGCGCGCCAGGTGGCGCTGCGCGCCGGCTTGCCCATCACCACCAGCGGCATGACGGTCAACCGCTTCTGCAGCAGCGGGCTGCAGACCATCGCGCTGGCCGCGCAACGCATCATTGCCGGCGAAGGCGACATCTACGTGGGCGGTGGCGTGGAGAGCATCAGCTGCGTGCAGCAGGAGATGAACACGCACATGATGCGCGACCCCTGGCTGCAGGAGCACAAGCCCGAGATCTACTGGAACATGCTGCAGACGGCCGAGCAGGTGGCCAAGCGCTACGGCATCGGCCGCGAACGCATGGACCATTACGGCGCCGCCAGCCAGCAGAAGGCCGCGGCCGCGCTGGAAGCGGGCCTGTTCAAGGCCGAGATCGCCGCCATCACCGTGACCGCCGGCGTGGCCGATCCCGTGATGGGCCTGCGCAGCAAGGAAGTCACGGTTGCCAACGACGAAGGCATTCGCCCGGGCACCACCTACGAGGGCATCTGCAACATCCGCCCGGCCATACCCGGCGGCGTCATCAGCGCCGGCAACGCCAGCCAGTTCAGCGACGGCGGCGGCGCCTGCGTGGTGATGAACGAAGACGTCGCGCAGCGCAAGGGCCTGAAGCCGCTCGGCCGCTTCCTCGGCTTCGCCGTGGCCGGCTGCGAGCCCGACGAGATGGGCATCGGCCCGGTCTTCGCCGTGCCCAAGGTGCTCAAGCGCCTGGGCCTGACGGTGGCCGACATCGACCTGTGGGAACTGAACGAGGCCTTCGCCGTGCAGGTGCTGTACTGCGCCGACCGCTTAAGCATCCCGATGGACAGGCTCAACGTCAACGGCGGCGCCATCGCCGTGGGCCACCCTTATGGCGTTAGCGGCCAGCGGCTGACCGGCCATGCGCTGATCGAAGGCAAGCGCCGCGGCGCGAAGAAGGTCTGCGTGACGATGTGCATCGGCGGCGGCATGGGCGCGGCCGGCATCTTCGAAGTGCTGTGAGCGAGCCGGGCTTCGATCCGGTGAAGTTCCTGGCCATGGGCCAGGACGTGCTGGCCAAGCAGGCCTTCAGCCGCCTGCTGGGCGCCGAACTCACGGCGCTGACGCGCGGCGAGTGCACGCTGGAACTGCCAGTTCGGCCTGAACTGCTGCAGCAGAACGGTTTTGTGCACGGTGGCGCCGTCAGCTACCTGGCCGATAACGCCTTGACCTACGCTGGCGGCACAGCGATGGCCGTGCCGGTGGTGACCTCGGAGTTCAAGATCAACTACGTGCGGCCCGCGATCGGCCAGAGGCTGATCGCGCGCGCCAGCGCCGTGTCGGTCAGCAAGAGCCAGGCGGTGTGCCGCTGCGATGTCTACGCCGTGAACGATGGCGCCGAGAAGCTCTGCGCCATGGCCCAGGGCACCATCGCCCGCCTGGGCGGAGAGGCCTGATGCTGGACCTGGAGACGGCCCGTGGCTTCTTCCTCTCGGCCCCGTTCATGGCCGACCTGGGCATCGAGCCCGTGGCCGTGTCCGAAGGCCGCATGGACACCGTGCTGGTCGTCGCCCATCGCCACCTGCAGCACACCGGCCAGGTGCATGCCGGCGTGATGACGTCGATGGCCGACCACACCATGGGCGCCGCCGCGCAGACGCTCGCGGCCTC
>CAYREA010000538.1:0-1694 GCA_964423075.1 uncultured Rubrivivax sp.
CCATCATGGGCAAGCGCGACGAGCTGCGTGGCCTGAAGGAAAACGTCATCGTCGGACGGCTCATCCCCGCCGGCACCGGCATGGCCTTCCACGAAGCCCGCAAGGCCAAGGAAGCCATGGACGAGAGCGAGCGTCGGGCGATTGCGCTGCAGGAAGCCGAAGAGCTGGCGGCGGTGCAGATGGCCAATGTCGATGCCGCAACGGCGGCCAGCGCGCTAGGCGACGCGGGCGAGTGATCGGGCAAGGCCTCCGGGCCTTCAAGGCAAGGGCGGCTTCGGCCGCCCTTTTTCATGGTGGCGACCAGGCGCCCGGTTTCTGGATCACAAGCCCTTTGCGCGCCGCGCGGCGCGCCAAGCGCAGCACGGCGCGATCGTGCGACAGCAGCCAGCGGGCGTGCGCGCCAAGCGCCAGGTCGATGAAGACCTGGTCATCGGCGTCTGTGCACCGCAGGTCCAGCGGCGATGGCGCTGGTGCGTCAAGCAGGATCGACCAACGGTCGAACTTTGAGAGCGTGCGCTCACAGTCCGGTTTCCAACGCTCGAGCGCGGGATACGTGAGGGTGCGGGCCAACTCGTCGCGCATCCGCGCACAGGCCAGCCAGCGCACTCGGCCAGCCTCAACGGCCGCAGCCAGGGCCTGCGCGCAAGGGTCGTTGAACACCAGCCAGTCCAGAGCCGCGTTGGTATCCAGCACCAACCCGGGAGCCTGCGGTGAGGGGGTTGTGGACAAAGGTGCTGGGCTGCTTGTGGCTGAGGGCGGCGCGGAATATACTAGAAGGCTTTTCGGCAGACTTTGCTGCGCTCGGCCATGGTCAAACGGACCAAGCTGAACCCGCATGCCGGGCCCCACTTGCGCACCAGCGCCCCATTATTCGATGGGCGCCACGCACCTGAAGCCCACGCGCTCCACCGAAAAGAAGACCACGCGTAGCTTCAAACGGGAACAAGTTACTCACCATGCCAACCATCAACCAGCTCGTGCGCCAAGGCCGCCAGGCCGAGGTCACCAAGAGCAAGTCGCCGGCGATGCAAAACTCGCCGCAGCGCCGCGGCGTCTGCACGCGCGTCTACACCACCACGCCGAAGAAGCCGAACTCGGCCCTGCGCAAGGTCGCCAAGGTGCGCCTGACGAATGGGTTCGAGATCATCAGCTACATCGGCGGTGAAGGCCACAACCTGCAGGAACACAGCGTCGTGCTCGTGCGCGGCGGCCGTGTGAAGGACCTGCCGGGCGTGCGCTACCACATCGTGCGCGGCTCGCTCGACCTGCAAGGCGTCAAGGATCGCAAGCAGTCGCGTTCCAAGTACGGCGCCAAGCGCCCGAAGAAGGCTTAAGGCAAGCCGAAGCATTGCGGCCGGCCTTGGATGGCTGGCCGAGTAAGTGAAGGGCCCTCATGACCCTTCGCGGCGCCGGACCAGAACAGCCGGCGCCAACTGAAAACTCTCAAGGAAGACTCCCATGCCACGTCGTCGCGAAGTACCCAAGCGCGAAATCCTGCCGGATCCGAAGTTCGGCTCCGTCGACCTGTCCAAGTTCATGAACGTGATCATGGAATCGGGCAAGAAGGCGATCGCTGAGCGCATCATCTATGGCGCCCTCGACCAGGTCGAGAAGAAGGCGAACAAGGATCCGCTGGAAATCTTCATGGTCGCGCTGAACAACATCAAGCCGATGGTCGAAGTGAAGTCCCGCCG
>CAYREA010000539.1:0-1688 GCA_964423075.1 uncultured Rubrivivax sp.
CCACGCCATGCGCGTGGCGCTGCCGGCCATGAAGAAGCGCAACTGGGGCCGCATCATCAACGTGGCCTCGGCACACGGCCTGGTGGCTAGCGCCGGCAAGAGCGCCTACGTGGCGGCCAAACACGGCATCGTGGGCCTCACCAAGGCAGCGGCGCTGGAGTGCGCCACCACGGGCGTCACCGTCAACGCCATCTGCCCCGGCTGGGTGCTCACGCCCCTGGTGCAGAAGCAGGTGGACGCCAAGGCCGCGGCCGAAGGCGTGAGCAACGAAGAGGCCAAGCGGCGGCTGCTGGCCGAGAAGCAGCCCTCGCAGCAGTTCACCACGCCCGAGGAACTGGCCGAGCTGGCCGTGTTCCTGTGCTCGCCCGCCGGCAACAACGTGCGCGGCGTGGCCTGGGCGGTGGACGGTGGCTGGACCGCGCAGTAGCTACTTCATCTGCACGCTGCCGCTGACGCTGGCCGTCACGGTCGCCTTGCCGCCTTCCACCGGCAGTGCGGCATCCACGGACATCGAGGCCGCCATGCCGGCGCGCAGCATCGGCTGCGGCATGCCGCCACCCGATTCGGCACTGACGTTGACCTCGCGCACCGTGTAGCCGGTGAAGCCGAACTGCTTGCTCACCGCGTCGGCGCGGGCACGGAAGCGGTCGATGGCCATCGCGGCCACGTCGCCTTCCACCTTCTGCCGCGCCTCGCGCGAGAGCGAGAAGCCCACGCGGGCGATGGTGAGCGTCTGCACCTTGGCCGTGAGTGCCGCAATGGTCTGGGTATCGCGCCCTTCCACCACCAGTTCGGTGCTGCCCTGCCAGCCACTGATGCCGCCCTTGGGCGTGTAGCGCGGCGACAGCGAGAAGCCGCCCGTCTGCACCTCCACCTGCCCCGGCTTGGCGGCCTTCTTGGCTTCGTTCAGCGCCGTGTCCAGTGCCTGCTTGAGCTGGCTCTGCACCACCGCCGCGTCGGCGCCGTCGCGTGTGGTGCTGAAGACCACGGTCAGCCAGTCCTTCGGCACTTCCAGCGAGGCGCTGGCGCTGATGCTGACCACGTTCTGCGGCGGCGGCAGGGTCTGGGCCAGGGCACTGCCGCTGCAGGCGGCGATGCCCAGAGCGCGGGCCAGTGCTTTGCGTTTCATCGGGAATCCTCTGCAAAAGATGGAAAAGCCGCTGCTTGCGGCGAATCGCGGGGTATGTCACGAGCCGGCCTGGCCCACCACGGGCCAGCGCCGAAAGACTTGTAACAGATGGTCAGGCCCCGACCAAAGCCCGGGTCCGAGGAGCCCACAATGCGGCTGTTACAAATAGGGGAGCTGCCCATGACCACACCCGCCAACGCCCGTGCCGACCGCATCGTCGTCGTCGACGATGACGCCCGCATCCGCGACCTGCTGCGGCGCTACCTGGCCCAGGAAGGCTTCGACGTGCTGCTGGCCGAAGACGCCAAGGCGTTGAACCGCGTGCTCACGCGCGAGACCGTCGACCTCATCGTGCTGGACCTGATGCTGCCCGGCGAAGACGGCCTGTCGATCTGCCGCCGCCTGCGCGCCGCCAACGACCTGACGCCCATCATCATGCTCACCGCCAAGGTGGAAGACGTCGACCGCATCGTCGGCCTGGAGGTCGGCGCCGACGACTACCTTCCCAAGCCCTTCAACCCGCGCGAACTGCTGGCGCGCATCCACGCCGTGCTGCGCC
>CAYREA010000540.1:0-1684 GCA_964423075.1 uncultured Rubrivivax sp.
TGGCCTGCATGCCGCCCTGCGCGGCCTTGCTGTGCGAGCGCTTGGGCGGCACCAGCGACAGCACGATGGCTTCGTGCCCGCGGCGCTGCGCCGCGATGGCCAGGCGCAGCCCGGCCAGGCCGCCGCCGATGACGAGCACGTCGGTGTAGATCACGTTCATCTTGTTCTTTCGAGAGAAGGTTCAGGGCTTGAAGGGGCCGGCCAGCCACGCAGGCCACCAGCCGGGCGCGGCCTGGGTGGGCGGGTTGGCCAGCCAGCCGGGCACGTAGGTCGGGTTGGTGACGTGCTGCAGCTCGAAGCCGATGAAGAGGTAGGCCGCCAACGTCAGCAGACCCAGGGCCAGGAAGAAGGCCGTCAGCACCCACTTGGCGACGCGCAGGCGGCGGCGCGACGCAGCCGGGTCGGCACCCATGAACCAGCCCCACTTCACGGCCAGCCGGTAAAGGCCGATGCCGCCGTGCAGTTCCACCGCGAACAGCAGAACCAGGTAGAGCGGCCACCAGCCGTGCCACACACGCGCGGCCGACTCGTGCGGGCCGATGGCGCCCGGGTGCATCAGCATCTGGTACAGGTGCACCGTGGCCATGAAGAAGAGCGCGAAGCCGGTGACGGCCTGCACCCACCACAGCGTGGTGTCTTCATGCCGCAGCAGCTTGCGGTGGCCGTTGAAGGCCTGCAGCTGCGCCCAGTTGGCGGGGAACTTGCGCATCGCCACCAGCGCGTGCATCACCACCAGCGTCAGCACCGCGGCCACCACCGCCGCCACCAGGCCGGGGTAGGAACGGCCGCTGACGAAGTAGCCCTCGAAGCCCTTGGTCACCATCCACATCGCGTCCTTGCTGATCAGGATGGTGCTGACGAAGAACATGTGGCCCCACATGAAGAGGGCCAGCAGCAGGCCGCTGGCGCTCTGCACCAGGTCCAGCCGCGCCGGCCAGCGGCTCTTGCGGGGGCGCCCGGTGGCGCCGGTGCCGGCAATCAGCCGGGCTTCGGAGAGGTGGGTGATGCTCATGTCAGGCCAGGTTCGGGGCCGCGCGGAGCGCACGGCCGTCACCTTTCCTATCGCATCGCGCGTGCCACCTGCACGGTTTTCCGGTTGCCACGAAAAGCCCTTGCCTGACAGCCACTTGCGCGCACCGCCCACTCAGTGGCGCAGCCCGTCGAACGGTTTTCCGGAATCGCGCGGCGGCGGGCGTACGGAAATCCGTCCGCGCCAGGCGGCACTCAGGCCAGGTATTCGGCATTTCGTGCCCACAGGCTGGCCGCAGGTCGCACGCCGGGCGGGCCTGGCCACCACCTCTGGCAGCATCGCCGCCATGCCCATTCCCACCCCCCACGCCACCCGCCTCGTGCGGCTCACCGCCGGCCTGCTGGCCCCGCTGGCCCTGCTGCCGCACCCCGCCGCGCGGGCCCAGGACGTCGGTCCGCCGGGCCAGGCCGACGCCGCGCCGTCCACCAGCACCACGCAGCGCATCGAGGTCACCGGTCGGCAGAGCGCCACCGACCTGCGGCGCGCCGCGCGCACCGCCAAGCAGATCTACGGGCGCGAAGAGCTGGACAAGTTCGGCGACACCAGCGCGCTGGACGTGATGCGCCGCCTGCCGGGCGTGAACGTGGGCAGCGGCGGCCCGCGCATGCGCGGCCTGGGCGCCGGCTACACGCAGATCCTGATCAACGGCGACCC
>CAYREA010000541.1:0-1682 GCA_964423075.1 uncultured Rubrivivax sp.
GCACGTAGACCATCATCAGCGCGCCGACGATGACCACCGCGATCCAGTACTCCAGCCCGAACAGCAGCTTGATCAGCTGGCCCGCGCCGACCATCTGTGCAATGAGGTAGAACGCGACCACGACCAGCGTGCCGCTGGCTGCGAACACACGCACCGGCGTCTGGCTGAAGCGGAAGGCGGCCACGTCGGCGAAGGTGAACTTGCCCAGGTTGCGCAGCCGCTCGGCCAGCAGGAAGGTGACCACGGGCCAGCCCACCAGGAAGCCGATGGAGTAGATGAGCCCGTCGAAGCCGCTGGCCATCACGGCCGCGGAAATGCCCAGGAAGGACGCGGCCGACATGTAGTCACCCGCAATCGCCAGGCCGTTCTGGAAGCCGGTGATGCCGCCGCCGGCGGTGTAGAAGTCGGCCGCGCTCTTGGTCTTGGCCGCCGCCCACTTGGTGATGAAGAGCGTGAAGATCACGAACACGCCGAACATGCCGATGGCCGTCCAGTTGGTGCTCTGCTTCTCGGCCTGGCCGAGGTCGGCGCCGGCGGCCAGGGCCCCGGCGGATGCGGCCAGCAGTGCGGCCGCGATCACGAGTTTCCTGCCGCTCATTTCAGCACCGCCTGGTTGATTTCAGCCGCCAGCGCGTCGAACTCGGAGTTCGCGCGCCGCACGTAGATGGCCGTGATGAGGATGGTGAAGAGGATCACCCCCAGCCCGATGGGCATGCCCAGCGTCATCACGCCGCTGCCGATGCGGCTTGCCAGCAGGGGCTTGTCGAAAGCCACCAGCAGGATGAAGCCGTAGTACACGACCATCATGGCCCCGGCCAGCCACCAGCCGAAACTGGTGCGCCGGGCCTTGAGCTTCTGGTACGAGGGGTGCGATTCGATGCGCCTGGCGAGTGCGTCGTCCATGCTTGTCTCCTGCAGATATAGGTGTGGGTGTCGGCGGGGGGCCGCCAGCGTCCTGGACTGTGGGTGCAGGCACTGACCACGCTCTGACGCGAAACCAACGCAGGCTGACAAAAGCGCCATCGTGGATGGCGTCAGGCGGCGTTCAGTTCTGCTGCACCTTGCTGCCGCGGATGCTGACGTCGCCCGCGCCCTTGACGCTGATCTTGCCGCTGCCCTCGATGCTGATGTCGCGCCCGCGCAGCGTGATGCTGCCGTCCTTCTTCAGCACCAGGCTGGCGTCGCCCACCACGAACTCGATGCTGTCGGCGGCCTCGATGACGATCTTCTTGCGCGCGCTGAGCGTCAGCTCGGCACCACTTTCGCAGCTGAGCGCCTTGCCGGTGCTCAGGGCCAGGTTGCCAGACACCAGCGTGGTGTCGTCGCGCCGCACCACGGTCTTGCGCTCGGCCCCCACCACCAGCAGGTCGTTCAGGCCGACGCTGACGCTGCGGTTGCCGGGGATGAGTTCGTCGGATGCGGGCATGGGCAGGCTCCTGGGGTAGATCGCACGATGCTAGTCGCCGCTTTGCAAAGCGGAAACCCGGCGGACCCGGTGCGCTGCTACAAACGGGGCACCATGCACGACACCAACATCCAGGGCCTGCGCCTGCTCGCACTCACCACGGCCCTGGCCGCCCTGGCGGCCTGCGGCGGCGGCGGTGGTGGTGACTCACCCGCGCCCGCCCCTGCACCCACCGGGCCCGACCTGGCCACGCGCAGCCAGGCTGCCGCCACCACGG
>CAYREA010000542.1:0-1661 GCA_964423075.1 uncultured Rubrivivax sp.
GCGTCGCGCTATAAACCTCGCATGGAAGTCAAACTCGACAAGCAGTACCCGCTCGACGTGTCCGTGGCGCAGGCCTGGGCCATCCTGTCCGATATCCGCGCCACCGCGGCCTGCATGCCCGGTGCGCAGATCACCGAGCAGCTGGACGACACCCACTACAAGGGCACGGTCAAGAGCAAGATCGGCCCGGCCGTGATGAGCTTCGGCGGCGACATCGAACTGCAGGGCCTGGACACCAGCGCGCGTTCGCTGCAGCTGATGGCCAAGGGCGCCGACAAGGCCGGCTCGTCGGCTTCGATGCAGCTCACCGCGCACCTGGAAGCGGGCGACACGCCGGTGAACAGCACGCTGGTGGGCGTGGCCACCATCGTCGTCAGCGGCAAGCTGGCGCAGTTCGGCAGCCGGCTGCTGGTGCCGGTGTCCGACGCCATGCTGGCGCAGTTCGCAGCCAACTTCCAGACTGCCGCGGCGGCCGTACCGGCGGCCACGCAGGCCGACCTGATGCTCGGCGAAACCACCGCCATCCGCATGGTGCAGGGCAGCCAGGCCCCGGGCGGCCTGCCCACGCAGGAGCCGGCGCGCACGGTGGCGCCGGTGAAGGAGCTCAATGCGCTCGCGTTGATGTGGACGGTGCTGAAGAACTGGCTCGCCGGCCTCTTCGGCCGCAAGGGCTGAGGCCGTCGTTCAGACGGCGCTGATGGGCACCGGCCTGCCGGTGAGGTAACCCTGCACCAGCTGGAAGCCCATGTCGCGGCACACCGCGGCCTCGGCTTCCAGCTCCACCCCTTCGGCCAGCGGCACCGAGCCCAGGTCGAGCACCAGCTTCACCAGGTCGCGCACCACGCGTTGCTTGCCTTCGCCGGCTTCGTGGATGCCGCGCACCAGGCCCATGTCGAACTTGACGAAGTGCGCCGGCACGTCGCCCAGTTCGGCAATGCGCGCCTGGCCGGCGCCGAAGTCGTCGTAGGCGAAGGGCACGTCGATCTCGGCCAGCCGCGCCGCCAGCTCGCGCATCTGGGCCACGTCGACCACCGCCGTCTCGTGCACCTCCACCACCAGCTGCGGCGCGCCCTGCTGCGCGCGCAGCGCCTTCAGCGCGTCGAAGAAGGCGTCGGCGAAGGTTTCCTTCGGATGTGTGTTGACGAAGAGCCTGGCGCCCTGCAGCCGCGGCGCGATGGCGCTGACGCCGTAGTTGCGGAAGGCGGCGCTGAGCTCGGCCTCGCGGTCCAGCGCGGCAGCCAGGTGGAACAGCTGCATCGGCGAGGCCGGCAGCTCGGGGTGCGTGCAGCGGCCCAGCAGCTCGTAGGCGAACAGGCGCCCGCTGGTGGCGTCGACGATGGGCTGCGCCGCCGCCGACAGCCCGTGGCCGCGCAGCAGCTCCATGAACTGGCGCTCGTGCAGCACGAACTTGGCGGTGAGCGTGTGGTCGGCCGGCACGATCATCGTGCGCGGGTCGTCATCGGGCATCACGCTCTCGGGGCCGCCTTCGCGGCCGAGGCGGAACTCGGCATTGCCGAAGTGGATGACGTCGTTCTCGCCCAGCACGCAGGCGGCGCTGATGCGTTCGCGGTTGACGAAGGTGCCGTTGGTGCTGCCCTGGTCGGTGACGCGCAGGCGGCCCAGCGGGTCGAGATCGATCACGGCGTGCTGGCGGCTCAGGC
>CAYREA010000543.1:0-1645 GCA_964423075.1 uncultured Rubrivivax sp.
CGCCAGGCTGCGCACCTCGGAAGCCACCACGGCGAAGCCGCGGCCCTGCTCGCCGGCGCGTGCGGCTTCCACCGCGGCGTTCAGCGCCAGGATGTTGGTCTGGAAGGCAATGCCGTCGATGACACTGATGATGTCGCTGATCTTGCGGCTGCTGTCGTTGATGCCACGCATCGTGTCCACCACCTGGCCCACCACCGCGCCGCCCTGGCTGGCGATGGTGGAAGCGCCCTGTGCCAGCTGGTTGGCCTGCTTGGCGTTCTCGGCGTTGTGGCGCACGGTGGTGCCCAGTTCGTCCATCGTGGCGGCAGTCTGCTGCAGCGAGCTGGCCTGCTGTTCGGTGCGGCCCGACAGGTCCTGGTTGCCCTGCGCGATCTGGGCGCTGGCCGTGGCCACGCTCTCGGCGTTGTTGCGCACGTCGGCCACCACGCGCTGCAGGCCGGTCTGCATCTCGGCCAGGGCCGCCAGCAGGGGGCTGAACTCGTCGCGCGCCGTGTCGACGGTGCGGGTGCCGAGGTCGCCGTCGCGCACGCGCTCGGCCACCTCGCGGGCCTGCGTCACCCGCCGCTTCAGCGTGGCCGCCACGTGCACGGAGAACAGCACCAGCAGCACGATGGCCGCGGCCACCATGCCCTGCAGCACGTACTCGGTGGACTCGGCGCCGGCCTCGATCGCATCCAGGTCGCCGGTCAGCGTCTGCTGCTGGTAGTCGACGGTGGCCTTCATCGCCGCCAGCAGTTCGTTGCGCGCGGGGATGGTCTTGTCGACCAGGAAGGCGAAGGCCTCGTCCTTCTTGCCGGCCTGGATGAGCTGCAGGTTCTGCTCGCCCACGCGCCAGAAGTTGGCCAACAGCGGCGTGATCCTGGCGTTGAGCTCGCGCCCCTTTTCGGTCGACAGGCCCTTCTCGAAGGCGGCCTGCGCGGCTTCGATCTGCTTGCGCCGGCTGCCCACATCGGCCAGCGTGGCGGCCAGTTCATCGGGTGTGCGCGCCAGGATGGCATGGCGCAGCTGCAGCGACACCCGGGTGATGTTGAGCTCGGTTTCTGCCACGCGGCTGAGTTGCGGCACGCGCACGCGGCCAGTCATGTCGGCACGTTCCACCACCTGCTGCAGGCGCACGGTGGCCAGCAGCGCCACGCCCAGCAGGGCCAGGGTCAGCAGACCCACCACGCCGTAGAGGCGTCGGGTGATGCTCAGGGAGGACAGAAGGTTCATGCGGAGTCTCGTCGGGTTTGCGCGGGCCGGCGCGGGTGGCGGGCGCCCGCCCGCCCTTGGCCCGCCATCATGAGACTCCCCAACGGCAGCCCAAGCCCGGAAATGAGGCCTGGATACGGTCCTTCTGCGGCTCGGCCCGGGCTCAGGCGAAGGCGTCGGGCCGCCCCTGGGCCAACCCGGCCACGTGATCACAGACCGCACCCGGCGTGGTGAACCACACACCGCCGCGGTCGCGCGCCGCCGCGATGTGCCCCAGGGCGCGCCGCAGGTGGCGCAGCCGGTAGGGCTGGCCGACGATGTACGGGTGCAGCGCGATGCCCATCACCAGCGGCTGGCGGCGCGACTGCTGCAGCATCTCGTCGAACTGGTCGATGATGATCTGCGCGAAGTCCTTGGCGTCCATCTGGCGCGCCACGATCATCGGGATGTCGTT
>CAYREA010000544.1:0-1645 GCA_964423075.1 uncultured Rubrivivax sp.
TGAGGTCCTTGCTGCGGCCGACGATGGTGACGTAGCCGTCGGCGTCGATGCGGCCCACGTCGCCGGTCTTGAACCAGAGGTCGGTGGTGAACTCGTCGGCGGTCTTCTCGGGCATGCGCCAGTAGCCCTTGAAGACGTTGGGGCCCTTGACCTCGATGCCGCCGATCTCGCCGGTGGCCAGCGGCAGGCCCTTGTCGCTGCGCACGCGAACGCCCACGCCGGGCAAGGCCGGGCCCACCGTGCCGCCGCGGCGCGCGCTCTCGGGCTGGTAGGGGTTGCTGGTGAGCATCACCGTCTCGCTCATGCCGTAGCGTTCCAGGATGGTGTGCCCGGTGCGTTCCAGCCAGAGCTTGAAGGTCTCCAGCAGCAGCGGTGCGGAGCCGCTGACGAAGAGCCGCATGTTGGCGCAGGCCGCCTTCGTGAGCCCGGCTTCGCCGAGCAGGCGCACGTAGAGCGTGGGCACGCCCATGAAGACCGTGGCCCCGGGCAGGCGCGCCGCCACCGCGCGCGGGTCGAACTTCGAGAACCAGACCATCTTCGCGCCCGCCAGCAGCGCACCGTGGCTGGCGACGAAGAGGCCGTGCACGTGGAAGATGGGCAGGGCGTGGATCAGCACGTCGCTGCGCTGCCAACCCCAGGCCTGGTGCAGCACCCGGGCATTGCTGCCCAGGTTGCCGTGCGTGAGCATGGCGCCCTTGCTGCGCCCGGTGGTGCCGCTGGTGTAGAGGATGGCTGCCAGGTCGCCAGTGCCGCGCTGTGCCGGCTCGTGTTCATCGGAGAAGAAGGCCGCACGGTCCAGCAGCGTGCCCGTGCGGTCTTCGTTGAGCGTGAAGACATGGTGCGTGCCGGCCTTGAACGCGAGCTTGCTGATCCAGCCGAAGTTCCTGCCGGCGCACACCACCATGGCCGGCTCGGCGTTGCCGATGAAGTACTCGATCTCGCTGGCCTGGTAGGCCGTGTTCAGCGGCAGGAAGACATGACCGCTGCGCAGCACCGCCAGGTACAGCATCAGCGCCTCGACGCTCTTCTCGGTCTGCACCGCGATGCGCGACTGCAGCGGCAGGCGCAGCGAGTCGATCAGGTTGGCCAGCATCGCCGTGCCGCGTTCCAGGTCGCGCCACGTGTAGTACAGCGGCTCGCGCGTGTCGGCCGTCTCGATGGCCGTGGCATCCAGGTCCAGCGGGAAGGCCGCGCGCAGCACGGCCCAGAGGTTCTGTTGCGCCATGTCTTGCGAACCGTTCAGTCGAGTTTTGCGCCGGAGCTCTTGACGACCTCGGCCCAGCGCTTCACCTCGCTGGAGACGAACTTGCCGAAGTCGTCGCCCCAGAGGGCGGGGGGCTCGGTGCCCAGTCCGTTCCAGGTGGTCCTCAGCTCGTCGCTGCCCAGCGCCTTCTTCATCTCGGCCGCCATGCCGGCCACGGCTTCGCGCGGCGTGCCCTTGGGCGCCCAGATGCCGTACCAGGTGGCCACCTTGTAGCCGGGCAGGCCACCTTCGGCGGCCGTGGCCACGTCGGGGAAGCCGGGCGCGCGCTTGTCGCCGGCCACGGCGATGGGCCTCAGGCGTCCGCTCTTGATGTGCGTGGCGCTGCTGCCCAGGCCGTCGAACATCAGGTCCACCTGGCCGGCGATCAGGTCCTGCAGCGCC
>CAYREA010000545.1:0-1628 GCA_964423075.1 uncultured Rubrivivax sp.
CCAGCCGGCGCGGGCGCCGCTGGAATCACCGGGGGTCTTCAGCGCGGCGCGCTTCTTGGCGGCGTCGTCGGCCCAGCTGGAAGAGAGCTTCTCGCTCTTGACCTGCTTCTTGTCGCCCGGCTTGGCGGCGGCGCCCGCGGGTGCCGCGGTGGTACCCGGCTTTGCCGTGGGCTTGTGGATCGTGCCCTTGATGGCTTCCTTGGCGGCTTCGGCCGGCTTGGCTTCCTCGGGCTTCTTGGCAACCAGCACCTTCTTCGGGCCGGCCATCATGGCGCGGATGGCCGCGGCCTCGGCCTCGGCGGCCTTGCGGCGGCGCGACAGGTCGTCCGACTTGGCCTGGTCTTCGGCGGCCTTGTCGGCGGCCTTCACCACGCGCAGCACGGGCTTGGCCGGCTCGGCCGGCTTGGGCGGCGGCACTTCGGGTTCGGCCGGCTTGGGCGCCGGGGCCGCAGCCTCGGCGGCGGCCGTTGCGGCGGCACTGCTGCTGCCCTGGGCCTTGGCCAGTGCGGCGGCGGCTTCGGCCGCAGCGGCTTGCGCAGCAGCCTCGGCGGCGGCACGGGCTGCGGCTTCTGCGGCGGCGGCTTCGGCGGCTTCACGGGCGGCCTTCTCGGCGGCTTCGCGTTGGCGGCGCTGTTCGGCGAGTTCTTCTTCCTGGCGGCGCAGGGCCTCGGCCTGGGCCGCGGCTTCTTCCTCGCGGCGTTGCAGGTCCAGCTCTTCGGCGGTGGGGCCGGCGGGCTCTTCCACCGCCGGCGCGGCGTCGTCGCGCTTGACGAAGACACGCTTCTTGCGCACTTCCACCTGGATCGTGCGGGCACGGCCGCTGGAGTCGGCCTGCTTGATCTCGGTCGACGTCTTCTTGGTCAGCGTGATCTTCTTGCGGCCCGCATCGCCCGCGGTGCCGTGCGAGGTGCGCAGGAAGTCGAGCAGACGTTCCTTGTCGGCTTCGGTGAGAGCGTCGTCGGGCGACTGCTTGGTCACGCCCGCAGATTGCAGCTGTTCGATCAGCGCCGTCGTCGGTCGGCCGAGCTGCGCGGCGAACTGGGCGACTGTAGTCACGGCCATGGGATCGGTTTCCTCGGGTGTACTTGTGCGGCTTGCGGGGGTGCTGGGTGGCCTTGTCAGGCCGTGAACCAGTGCTCCCGAGCCTTCATGATCAGGGCCTTGGCGGCTTCGTCGGCCATGCCGGTGAGCTCGGTCAACTCGTCCACCGCCAGGTCGGCCAGGTCGTCACGGGTGTGGATGCCACCACCGGCCAGCTGGGAGATGAGCTCGGGCGTCAGGCCGTCGAGATCGCGCAGGTCCTGCGAGACCTCGTCGACCTGCTCTTCCTTGGCGATTTCCATCGTCAGCAGGGCGTCCTTGGCGCGCGTGCGCAACTCGTGCACGGTGTCCTCGTCGAAGCTCTCGATCTCCAGCATTTCCGTCAGCGGCACGTAGGCCACCTCTTCCAGGCTGGTGAAACCCTCGGCGATCAGGATGTCGGCCACCTCGGCGTCGACGTCGAGCTTGTCGATGAACAGCGCCCGCACCGACTCGCTCTCGGTGGCCTGCTTCTGCTGCGACTCTTCGGCCGTCATGATGTTGATGCGCCAGCCGGTCAGCTCGGACGCCAGGCGCACGTTCTGGCC
>CAYREA010000546.1:0-1627 GCA_964423075.1 uncultured Rubrivivax sp.
GCATGGTGCAGGGCATGGACGACATGCCCGGCGGCGGCAAGATCATCAAGGCCGAGGTGCCGCTGTCCGAGATGTTCGGCTACAGCACCACGCTGCGTTCGATGAGCCAGGGCCGCGCGACGTACACGATGGAGTTCAAGCACTACAGCGAGGCTCCGAAGAACGTCGCCGACGCCATCATCACCGCGCGCGGCAAGTAATACGCATCGGTCTTCGTCGGGTTGCCGTCTGCTGCCAGTGGCAGACGGAACAACAGCCCGCCGGAAACCTAAAACCAACCACTGGCACTGCTCTTTCTCGGAGATCTCAGAATGGCAAAAGGTAAATTCGAACGCACCAAGCCCCACGTGAACGTGGGGACGATCGGGCACGTGGACCACGGCAAGACGACGCTGACGGCGGCGATCACGACGGTGCTGTCGGCCAAGTTCGGCGGTGAAGCCAAGGCGTACGACCAGATCGACGCGGCGCCGGAAGAAAAGGCGCGCGGCATCACCATCAACACCGCGCACGTCGAGTACGAGACCGCCAACCGCCATTACGCGCACGTTGACTGCCCCGGACACGCCGACTACGTCAAGAACATGATCACGGGTGCGGCCCAGATGGACGGCGCCATCCTGGTGTGCTCGGCCGCCGACGGCCCCATGCCCCAGACCCGCGAACACATCCTCCTGGCCCGCCAGGTCGGCGTGCCCTACATCATCGTCTTCCTGAACAAGTGCGACATGGTCGACGACGCCGAGCTGCTCGAGCTCGTCGAGATGGAAGTGCGCGAGTTGCTGGACAAGTACGAATTCCCCGGCGACAAGACCCCCATCATCCACGGCAGCGCCAAGCTGGCCATGGAAGGCGACAAGGGTGAACTCGGCGAGCAGGCCATCATGAAGCTGGCCGACGCCCTGGACAGCTACATCCCCACGCCCGAGCGCGCCATCGACGGCGCCTTCCTGATGCCCGTGGAAGACGTCTTCTCCATCTCCGGCCGCGGCACCGTCGTGACCGGCCGCGTGGAGCGTGGTGTCATCAAGGTTGGCGAAGAAATCGAAATTGTCGGCATCCGCGCCACGCAAAAGACCACCTGCACCGGCGTCGAAATGTTCCGCAAGCTGCTCGACCAGGGCCAGGCCGGCGACAACGTCGGCATCCTGCTGCGCGGCACCAAGCGCGAAGACGTGGAGCGCGGCCAAGTGCTGTGCAAGCCCGGCAGCGTCAAGCCGCACACCCACTTCACCGCCGAGATCTACGTCCTGAGCAAGGAAGAAGGCGGCCGCCACACGCCGTTCTTCAACAACTACCGGCCCCAGTTCTACTTCCGCACCACGGACGTGACCGGCGCGGTGGAGCTGCCCAAGGACAAGGAAATGGTGATGCCCGGCGACAACGTCAGCATCACGGTCAAGTTGATCAACCCGATCGCGATGGAAGAAGGCCTGCGCTTTGCCATCCGCGAAGGCGGCCGTACCGTCGGCGCTGGCGTCGTGGCCAAGATCATCGAATAAGGGGCGGACATGTCCAAGCAAAAGATCCGCATCCGCCTCAAGGCCTTCGACTACAAGCTGATCGACCAGTCGGCGCTGGAGATCGTCGACACCGCCAAGCGCACCGGCGCCATCGTCAAGGGCCC
>CAYREA010000547.1:0-1621 GCA_964423075.1 uncultured Rubrivivax sp.
GCCGCTTCGGCCTGGCGATGGCCGGCATCGGCGCCGACGAGCAGCGCGCGCAGACACTCGGCGTCAACACGCGGCTGGTGAAGGTGGCGGGCTTTGCGCTCACCGCGGCTTTCGCGGGTGCGGTGGGCGCGGCGATGAGCGTGCGCTGGACCTACATCGACCCCGCCACCGTCTTCAACCCCTTCATCGGCTTCCAGACCGTGTTGATCGCGCTCATCGGCGGCGCCGCCACGCTGTGGGGGCCGCTGATCGCCGCCGTCGTCTTCAGCCTGCTGGCCGAGACCTTGCGCCTGCAGCTGCCGCAGGTGTACATGATGGCACTGGGCCTGCTGCTCATCCTGTGCGTGCTGTACCTGCCGGGCGGGCTGGCCTCGCTGCGCTGGGCCCAACTGGTGCGCCGCCCATGAACGGCCACCCGCTGCTGGAAGCCCGCGCGGTGACGGTGCGCTTCGGCGGGCTGGTGGCCGTCGATGCGGTCAGCGCCGCTTTCGCGCCGGGTGAGCTGGTAGGCATCATCGGCCCCAATGGCGCCGGCAAGACGACCTTCTTCAACGCGCTCTCGGGCGTGCAGATGCCCACCAGCGGTGAACTCTTCGCCGCCGGCAAGCGGCTCACCGGCCAGGCGCCGCACCGCTACGCGCAGCAGGGCATCGCACGCACCTTCCAGACGCCGCGTGTCTTCGCCGAACTGAGCGTGGCCGCCAACATCGACTTCGGCCTGCAGTTCGCCGGTCGCGCGCGCAGCGGCTCGTGGCTGCTGAAGGACGAAGCGTCCATCCTGAACCTCATCGGCCTCTCGCAGCAGCTGGGCCTGCCCGCCGCCGCGCTCACGCCCAGCCAGCAGCGCCTGCTGGAGATCGGCATGGCCCTGGCCACGCGCCCGCGCCTGCTGCTGCTGGACGAAGTGGCCGCCGGCCTCACCGAAGCCGAGGTCGAGGCGATGGCCCAGCTCATCCGCCGCCTGCGCGACGAACTGGACCTGACGGTGATCTGGATCGAACACGCGGTGACGACCCTGCTGCGCCATGTCGAACGGGTGCTGGTGCTGCACCAGGGCAAGAAGATCGCCGACGGCGCGCCTTCGGAAGTGATCCGCAACGCCGAGGTGATCGAGGCCTACCTCGGCGACGAGATGGAGGCCGCCGCATGAAGCGCGAGATCGATGCGGCGCGGCTGCAGGTCGAAGGGCTGTCCGCCGGCTACGGTGGCTTCCTGGTGCTGCGCGACCTGACGCTGTCCGCCCAACCCGGCCTCACCGTCATCCTCGGCCCCAACGGCGCCGGCAAGACCACGCTGCTCAAGGCCATTGCCGGGCTCATCCCGCGCCAGGGCCGCTTGCTGCTGGACGGCAGCGAGATCGCCGCCAACGCAAGCACGGCCCACATCGTCGGCCGCGGCCTGGTGCTGGTGCCCGAAGGCCGCCAGCTGTTCCCGCAGATGACGGTGCAGGAGAACCTGGAACTCGGCGGCTGGCTGCAGACCCCGGCCGAGCGCGCGGCCCGTCTGGCGCGGGTCTTCGAAGACTTCCCCAAACTCGCCGAGCGCCGCCAGCAGTTGGCCGGCACCATGAGCGGCGGCGAGCAGCAGATGGTGGCGGTGGCGCGCGCGATGATGAGCGCGC
>CAYREA010000548.1:0-1618 GCA_964423075.1 uncultured Rubrivivax sp.
CGCGAGATCGTGCGCGACCACGGCGTGATGCTGCTGCTGGGCAGCATGCGGGCCGAAGAGCGCCTGGCCGCCTTCATGCTGAACCTGACCCAACGCCTGCGCTCGCGCGGCTTCTCGGCCAGTTCGCTGGTGCTGCGCATGACGCGCGAAGAGATCGGCAGCTACCTGGGCCTGAAGCTGGAAACGGTGAGCCGGGCCTTCAGCAAGTTCCAGGACGACGGCATCCTGGAGGTGAAGCAGCGGCAGATCCGCGTGCTGAACCCGGACGCCTTGCAGTCACTGGTGAACGGCACCTCCTGCTGAGGACCGGGCTTATTCGGCCCAGGTGCGGCTGTTGATCTCTTCGGCCGCGCGCTGCAGCAGCAGCGTCAGCGCGCAGGCCACGGCGGTGGCGGCCCAGAAGAACAGGAAGGCGAGCGAGTAGACCGCCGTCTCCGACCAGCCCAGCGCCGCGCCGCCCAGGGTGTGCAGCGAGTTCGGGTCGACGAAGGCGAACACGCCTATTTCCAGCACCGCCGCCACCAGAAAAGCGGGCCAGGCGACGGCGGCAAAACGGCGGGCCAGGCGCTTCATCGTGAGCGGCCCGCTTCAGCGCCCCGGCGTGGCGGCGTGGTTGCGGCCCTGCACGGCCGGCTGTTCCGACTTGCTCGCCGCGGTGCCGAGCACCGGGTCGGGATGGCGGATGGCCAGGCTCAGCGTGACGAAGCTGGCCACCACCACCAGCGCCGGGCCGCCGATCACCATCCAGACGATGGGCAGCCGCCACCAGACGGCGGGCGTGCCTTCGGTCACCTTCGTGTTCATGCGATGTTCTCCTCAAGCGGCGCCGTCAGCGCGGCACCATGAAAGTGGTCTTCTCGTTCACCTGGCGCAGCGTGTCGCCGCCCTCGCCTTCCAGGCGCTGGATGGTGAACGCGATGGGGTGCACACCGGCGCCGGCCTGGGCCGCCGCTTCCGGCGGCACGCGCACGGCCACCGGCACCCAGCGCGCCTGGGCGGGCTCGACGGCGATGTCGCCGGCCAGGTCGGTGCGCAGCCCGGGCAGGCCTGCGGCCGTGACGCGGTAGCGCTGCGTGTTCTCGGTGGCATTCATGATCTGCAGCCGGTAGACGTTCTCGACCCAGCCGTCTTCCACCTGGCGCGCCAGGGCCCCGCGGTCGCGCACCACGTCCACCTTGAAGGGCGTGCGCATGAAGAGGCTGGTCAGCAGCGCGGCACAGATCAGCACCAGCACGCCGCTGTACACCAGCACGCGCGGCCGCAGCACGCGGGCGATCACCTGCGTGCGGCTCAGGTGTTTCTGCAGGCCGTTCTGGGTGGCGTAGCGGATCAGGCCGCGCGGGTACTGCATCTTGTCCATCACGCCATTGCAGACGTCGATGCAGGCGGTGCAGCCGATGCACTCGTACTGCAGGCCCTTGCGGATGTCGATGCCGGTCGGGCACACCTGCACGCACAGCTCGCAGTCGATGCAGTCGCCCAGCGGCGCACCGTTGGCGTCGGTGCGGCGACTCTCCTGCGAGCGCTTGGCACGCACACCGCCGCGTGGCTCGCCACGCTCTTCGTCGTAGCTGATGATCAGCGTGTCCTTGTCGAACATCGCGCTCTGGAAGCGCGC
>CAYREA010000549.1:0-1618 GCA_964423075.1 uncultured Rubrivivax sp.
CTGGTAGATGCCTTCCTGCGAAGGCCGGTTGTAGTAGGGCACCACCGACAGGTGGCAGGTGGCGCCCACCTTCTTGGCGTAGCGCGTGAGCTCGATGGCCTCGGCGGTGGAATTGGCCCCGGTGCCGGCCATCACCGGCACGCGCCCGGCGGCGTGCAACACGCTGGCCTTGATGATTTCGCAGTTCTCTTCCATCGACACCGTGGGCGATTCACCCGTGGTGCCGACCACGCCGATGCAGTCGGTGCCTTCGGCGATGTGCCAGTCGATCAGGCGGCGCAGCGCGTCGTAGTCGACGCTGCCGTCCTCCCGCATCGGGGTCACGAGCGCGACGATGCTGCCTTGGATGGGGTTCATGGGCTGCGGTTGCGGATGGGTGAATCGGCGGATTTTAGCCGCCGGGGCCACCCCGGCCGGCTCACAAGGCGTAGCGCGGTGCTACGGGGCTACCCGCAGGCGGGTTGACGGCGGCGATGCGCTGCACGTAGCGCCCGTTCTCGAAGCCGTCTTCGAAGGCGACGATGCGCAGGCCGGCGCAGGCCTGCAGCAGTTCGCCCGGCTGCAGCAGGAACTCGGGCCGCGACGGTTTGCCCACCAGTTGCTGGCCGTGGGCGAAGGTCTCATAGAGCAGCACGCCGCCTTCGGCAAGAGACGCGCGGAGGGTGGGCAGCAGCGCGCGCCACAGGTAGTTGGTGACCACCACGCCGTCGAAGCGGCGGCCGGGCAGGGGCCAGGGGCCGCCCTCGATGTCGGCAAGCACGATCTCGGCGCTGTCGCGCAGCGGCGCTGCGGCGGGCTCGTCGCGGTCAATGCCGGTCACCTGGAACCCTTGAGCGGCCAGCCAGCGCAGGTTGCGGCCGCTGCCGCAGGCGACGTCCAGCACCGTGCCCTGCGGGCTGATCAGCGCCGCGAAGCGCTGCACCCACGGCAAAGGGTTCAGAAGCACGCCCACACCCGGTTCGCCAGGTCCACCATCGTGTGCGGGCTCAGGTAGGCCACGAACACGGCCGCCAGGGCCGCAGCAGCGGCCGCCCAGCCGAGCGCGCGGCGCGGTTTCATGCCGGCTTCAGCGCCGGCCGCACGATGGCCGTCTCGCGCACCGGCAGGTTCACCAGCGCGGCGAAGACGCCCAGCGCCGCGGCGATCCACCACACGATGTCGTAGTTGCCGGTGGCGTCGTAGAGCTTGCCGCCCAGCCACACGCCCATGAACGAGCCCACCTGGTGGCTGAGGAACACGAAGCCGCCCAGCATCGACATGTACTGCACGCCGAAGATCTGGGCCACGATGGCATTGGTGGGCGGCACCGTGCTCAGCCACAGCAGGCCCATCACCGACGAGAAGACGTACACGCCCATGGGCGTGAGCGGTGCGTTGATGAAGATGACGATGGCCAGCGCGCGCAGCAGGTAGATCGTGGCCAGGATGTGCCGCTTGGCCAGCTTCTGCCCGAGCACGCCCGCGGCGTAGGTGCCGAAGACGTTGAAGAGGCCGATCAGCGCCAGCGCCATGGTGGCCACCTGCGGGCTCATGCCGTGGTCCTTCAGGTAGCTGGGCATGTGCACGCCGATGAACACCACCTGGAAGCCGCAGACGAAGTAGCCCGCCATCAGCAGGC
>CAYREA010000550.1:0-289 GCA_964423075.1 uncultured Rubrivivax sp.
TCGTCACCGGCTGGTAGATGACGCGCTTCTTCTCGGGGTCGTAGCGCATCTCGACGTGGCCCGTGGTGGGGAAGTCCTTGCGCATCGGGTGGCCGATGAAGCCGTAGTCGGTGAGGATGCGGCGCAGGTCGAGATGGCCTTCGAAGAGGATGCCGAAGAGGTCGAAAGCCTCGCGCTCGAACCAGTTGGCCGAAGTCCACAGGTCGGTGAGCGAGGCCACTGCGGGCAGTTCGTCGTCGGGTGCGAAGACCTTCAGGCGCACGCGCCAGTTCAGGCTGACCGACAGCAG
>CAYREA010000550.1:299-1598 GCA_964423075.1 uncultured Rubrivivax sp.
GCCGTAGCGCAGGCCCGACCGCGAATCCGGCGGCTCGTCGCGGTACTCGGAGTAGTCCAGGCCGCACAGGTCGATCAGCTGCTCGAACTTCAGCGTGGGATCGTCACGCAGCGTCCTGGCGGCTTCGAGGTAACGCGCCGCCGGCACGGTGATGCTGATCTCGCCGCGGTCGCGCACGAAGGTCTGGATCGTGTCGCCGAGCGCGGCTTTCAGCGCCGCTTCCAGGTTGTCCAGTTTCTGTGTCATCGGGCGATGGTGTTCTCGCGGCGAATCTTCGCCTGCAGTTGCAGGATGCCGTACAGCAGCGCCTCGGCGGTGGGCGGGCAGCCCGGCACGTAGACGTCCACCGGCACGATGCGGTCGCAACCGCGCACCACGCTGTAGCTGTAGTGGTAGTAGCCGCCGCCGTTCGCGCAGCTGCCCATGCTCAGCACCCAGCGCGGCTCGGCCATCTGGTCGTAGACCTTGCGCAGCGCCGGCGCCATCTTGTTGCACAGCGTGCCGGCCACGATCATCAGGTCGCTCTGGCGCGGGCTGGGACGGAACAGCATGCCGAAGCGGTCGATGTCGTAGCGCGCAGCACCCGCGTGCATCATCTCCACCGCGCAGCAGGCTAGGCCAAAGGTCATCGGCCACAGCGAGCCGGTCTTGGACCAGTTGATCAGCTTGTCCACCGAGGTGGTGACGAAGCCTTCCTTCAGTACGCCTTCAATGCCCATGTCTTTGTGTCCTCATTCCCAATCGAGGGCGCCCTTCTTCCATTCGTAGATGAAGCCGACGACGAGGATGGTCAGGAAGATCATCATCGCCCAGAAGCCGGTGGCACCGATGTCGCGCAGCGCCACCGCCCACGGGAAGAGGAAGGCGATTTCCAGGTCGAACAGGATGAAGAGGATGGCCACGAGGTAGTAGCGCACGTCGAACTTCATGCGCGCGTCCTCGAAGGCCTCGAAGCCGCATTCGTAGGGGCTGTTCTTCTCGGCATCGGGCCGGTTGGGGCCGAAGACGAAGCCCAGGACCTGCGGCGCCACGCCGACCGCCACGCCCACCAGGATGAAGAGGATCACGGGCAGGTAGGGTTGCAGGTCCATGTCTTTGCGGGTTGTTCTGCGTTGTGCCTGACGGCCCGGTGCCGGGCCACGAAAAAGCGCGCCTCGCGGGCCACTGCACTGCAGCGACAACGGGCGCGCCTGACAAACGGATCCAGATGCTCAAGCGCCTGGGCAGCCCTGCCAAGAGACTTTTGGTGCCGACGGCGAGACTCGAACTCGCACAGCTTTCGCCACTACCCCCTCAAGA
>CAYREA010000551.1:0-1583 GCA_964423075.1 uncultured Rubrivivax sp.
GGTCGCGGCGCCGAAACACAGCGGCAGCAGGCCGGTGGCGAGCGGGTCGAGCGTGCCGGTGTGGCCGCCCTTCTCGGCACGCAGGATGCCCTTGGCCTTCTGCAGCGCGTCGTTGCTCGTCCAGCCGATGGGCTTGTCGAGCAAGAGCACGCCGTGCAGCGGCTTGCGGGGGGTGCGTACCGGCTTGTTCATCAGTCTTCTTTGGCGCGAACCGAATTGGCGCGGCTGATCAGCGCCGACAGATCGGCCGCTCGTTCGGTCGTCTTGTCGAAGTGGAAGTGCAGGGTCGGCACGGTATGGATCGACAGGCGCTTGAACAGGCCGTTGCGCAGGAAACCCGCCGCCTCGTTCAGCGCCGTGGCGCTGTCCGCGGCTTCACCCACCAGCACCGAGAAGTAGACCTGGGCATGGGCGTAGTCGGGCGAGACATCGACGCTGTTGATCGTGACCATGCCGATGCGCGGATCCTTCAGATCGCGGATCAGCTCGGCCACGTCGCGCTGGATCTGGTCGGCCACGCGGTAGCTGCGGTTCGGAACGGCTTTCTTGTGTCGCATGTCCAGGGTGCTCCAAATGAATCAGCCCCGCCGGGTTCGGCGGGGCTGATCGCTGGGTAGCGTCGTGCCCGCCTTACAGCGTGCGTGCCACTTCCTTCACCTCGAAGAATTCGAGCTGATCGCCTTCCTTGATGTCGTTGTAGTTCTTCAGCTTGATGCCGCACTCGAAGCCTTCCTTGACCTCGCGCACGTCGTCCTTCAGGCGCTTCACCGATTCGATCTCGCCGGTGTAGATCACCACGTTCTCGCGCAGCAGGCGGAACTTGGCGTTGCGCACCACCTGGCCGGCGGTGATGTAGCTGCCGGCCACGGTGCCGATCTTGCTGGCCACGAACACGGTGCGGATCTCGGCCGTGCCGATGACCTCTTCGCGCTGCTCGGGCGCCAGCATGCCGCCCATGGCTGCCTTGATCTCATCGACCGCGTCGTAAATGATGTTGTAGTACTTGATGTCGACGCCGTTGCCTTCGGCCAGCTTGCGCGCGCCGGCATCGGCCCGCGTGTTGAAGCCGATGATGATGGCCTTCGAAGCGATGGCCAGGTTGACGTCGCTCTCGCTGATGCCACCCACCGCGGCGTGCACGATCTGCACCTTGACCTCTTCGGTCGAGAGCTTCTGCAGCGAGGTGGACAGCGCCTCCTGAGAGCCCTGCACGTCGGCCTTGACGATCAGCGGCAGGGTCTGCACCTCGCCCTGGCCCATCTGCTCCATCATCGACTCGAGGTTCGCGGCCTGGCGCTTGGCCAGCTTGACGTCGCGGTACTTGCCCTGGCGGAAGGTGGCGATCTCGCGGGCGCGGCGCTCGTCGGCCAGCACCATGAACTCATCGCCGGCCTGCGGCACTTCGGTCAGGCCCTGGATCTCGACCGGGATCGACGGGCCGGCCTCGTTGGTCGGCTTGCCGTCCTCGTCGAGCATGGCGCGCACGCGGCCGTAGCTCGATCCCGCCAGCACGACGTCGCCGCGCTTGAGCGTGCCGCTCTGCACCAGCACCGTGGCCACCGGGCCGCGGCCCTTGTCGAGCT
>CAYREA010000552.1:0-1545 GCA_964423075.1 uncultured Rubrivivax sp.
TCAGGCCCTTGGGGCAGACGTCCACGCAGTTCATGATGGTGTGGCAACGGAACAGCCGGTACGGGTCTTCCAGGTTGTCCAGGCGGCCGGCGGTGTCCTGGTCACGGCTGTCGGCGATGAAACGGTAGGCCTGCAGCAGGCCGGCGGGGCCGACGAACTTGTCGGGGTTCCACCAGAAGCTGGGGCAGCTGGTGCTGCAGCTCGCGCACAGGATGCACTCGTACAGGCCGTTCAGCTCGTCACGTTCCTCCGGCGACTGCAGGCGTTCCTTCTCGGGCGTCTGCGTGTCGTTGACGAGGTAGGGCTTGATGCTGTTGTACTGCTTGAAGAACAACGTCATGTCGACGATCAAGTCGCGGATGACGGGCAGCCCCGGCAGCGGCTTGAGCACGATGGTGCCCGGCAGCGTGCGCATGTTGGTCAGGCAGGCCAGGCCGTTCTTGCCGTTGATGTTCATCGCGTCCGAGCCGCACACGCCTTCGCGGCAGCTGCGGCGGAAGCTGAGCGTCGGGTCGACCTGCTTCAACTTCATCAGCGCGTCGAGCAGCATGCGCTCGTGGCCGTCCAGCTCCACCTGCAGCGTCTGCATGCGGGGCTTCTGGTCGGTGTCGGGGTCGTAGCGGTAGATCTGGAAGGTGCGGAGCGTCATGGGCTGTATCTCGGTCAGAACGTGCGGACCTTCGGGGGCACCGAATCCACCGTGAGCGGCTTCAGCTGCACGGGCTTGTAGTCGAGCCGGTTGCCGTCCGAATACCACAGCGTGTGCTTCATCCACACCTCGTCGTTGCGGCCGTTCGGGTGGGCAGGCGTATCGCCGTAGTCGTCGACGCTGTGCGCGCCGCGGCTTTCCTTGCGCGCGGCGGCCGAGACGATGGTGGCCTGGGCGCTTTCGATCAGGTTGTCGACTTCCAGCGCCTCGATGCGCGCGGTGTTGAAGACCTTGCTCTTGTCCTTCAGGCCGATGGCCTTCACGCGCTCGGCGATGGCTGCCACCTTCACCACACCGGCGTCCATGATGGCTTGCGTGCGGAATACGCCGGCGTGCTGCTGCATCGCGGCGCGCAGGTCGTTCGCCACGTCCTGGGCGTACTCGCCGGTGCTGTTCGCATCGAGCCGCGCCAGGCGCGCCAGCGTGGCATCGGCCGCATCGGCGGGCAGCGGCTTGTGCAACTTGTCGGTCTTCTTGAAGCTGTCGACGATGTGGTTGCCGGCGGCGCGGCCGAATACCAGCAGGTCGAGCAGCGAGTTGGTGCCCAGCCGGTTCGCACCGTGCACGCTAACGCAGGAACATTCACCCACCGCGTAGAAGCCGTTCACCACGCTGTTCGGGTTGCCGTCTTTCGGCGCCACCACCTGGCCGTGGATGTTGGTGGGGATGCCACCCATCTGGTAGTGGATGGTCGGCACCACGGGAATCGGTTCCTTGGTGATGTCGACGTTGGCGAAGTTGTGGCCGATCTCGAAGACGCTGGGCAGGCGTTTCAGGATGGTCTCGCCACCCAGGTGCGTCATGTCCAGGTGGATGTAGTCCTTGTTCGGACCGCA
>CAYREA010000553.1:0-1536 GCA_964423075.1 uncultured Rubrivivax sp.
ATCGAGACCACCGGCCTGGCCGACCCCGGCCCCGTGGCCCAGACCTTCTTCATGGACGACGAGATCGCCGAGACCTACCTGCTCGACAGCGTGCTCACGCTGGTGGACGCCAAACACGGCGACCAGCAGTTGAACGAGCGCCAGGAAGCCCGCCGGCAGATCGGCTTTGCCGACCAGATCTTCATCAGCAAGAGCGACCTGGTGAGCGAGGCCGACACCGAAGCGCTGATCCACCGCATCAAGCACATGAACCCGCGCGCGCCGCAGCGCAAGGTGCACTTCGGCGAGGTGCCCATCGCCTCGGTGTTCGACCTGAAGGGTTTCAACCTCAACGCCAAGCTCGAGATCGACCCCGAGTTCCTGAACGCCGAGACGCACGGGCAAGCGCATGGCCATGATCACCACGACCATGACCACGAGCACGGCGAACACTGCGACCACCCGCACCACCACGCCCACGACGACGACGTGAAGAGCTTCGTCTTCCGCAGCAAGAAGGCCTTCAACCCGGCGAAGCTGGAAGACTTCCTGGGCGCCATCGTGCAGGTGTACGGCCCCAAGATGCTGCGCTACAAGGGCGTGCTGTTCATGAAGGGCAGCGACCGCAAGGTCGTGTTCCAGGGCGTGCACCAGCTGATGGGCAGCGACCTGGGCCCCAAGTGGGCGCCGGGCGAGGAAAAGGGCAGCAAGATGGTCTTCATCGGCATCGACCTGCCCAAGGATGTGCTGCTGCAGGGCCTGGAGCAGTGCCTGGTGTGAGCGCCGGCAACAGCCCCCAAATAGGCACGTCGGCCGCCCGCGGCCCGTGGCTACAATCCGCGCGCCTTGAAACACCCCCCGGGTCGCTCAGGGCCCCCGCCGCCGGTGGGGGAGGACCACCCAACAGCCGCCCGACCCGGCGTTGTTCCCGATAGGCGAGGAGGTTCCCGTGAGCAAGCCAACGGCCAAGACAGTGGCCGCAGCCAAGACCAAGACCGCACCCGCACCGGCGCCTGCTCCCAAGGCCGCGGCCAAGGCGGCCCCGGCGCCGGCCCCCGTGGCCAAGCCTGCCGCCAAGCCGGCGGCGCCGGCCCGCGCGGCCAGTTCCAAGGCGCCCGCCAAGGCCATCTCGCCGGCCAACGTGCCACCGAGCGCCGCCCCCAACCCGCCCACCAACCGATTCACCGACCGCTTTGCGCCCGCCGCACCCGCCCACCGTCCCATGACCGAAACGGCCGATATTCCGAAGTCCACCCACAAAGCCGACCCGAAGCTGGCCAACGCCTGGAAGAACAAGCACGGCCGCGACCTCACGGTCGAGGAACTGCTGGCGATGCCCGACGCCGAGTACATGAACGAGAAGCAGATCGACTTCTTCCGCGCCCAGTTGCAGAAGCAGAAGGACGACCTGCTGTCGAACGCCGGCGAGACGACGGAGCACCTGCGCGAAGACACCTCCATCGTGCCCGACCCCGCCGACCGCGCCACGATCGAGGAAGAACACGCCCTCGAACTGCGCACGCGCGACCGCGAACGCAAGCTGCTGAAGAAGATCGC
>CAYREA010000554.1:0-1514 GCA_964423075.1 uncultured Rubrivivax sp.
TGCGCTCGGGGATGAACTCCAGGTGCGTCTGCGTGCCCTGCATGAAGCCCTTGCCCCCGAGGCCGCCCGAGCCGATGGCGATCATGCCCTGGATGATGTGGAAGCCCTTGCCCAGCGGATCGCGCGTGGGGTCGAGCAGCGTGCACACGCGGTGGCGCTGGTACTCGCGCAGCAAGGGCCATTGCACGTCGGGCTGGCAGATGGCGTCGGCCGCCAGCACGATGGCGGTGATGCCGATCGCGCCCAGGGCCAGCGCCGGCAGCACCAGCTTCCAGCTCAGGCCGGCGAAGAACAGCACATAGACGCCGCTGGCCAGGATCAGGATCGACGTGCCCAGGTCGGGCTGCTTGGCCACCAGCGCCACCGGCAGCAGCAGCAGCAACGCGGCGATGACGAAGTCGGACACGCGCAGCTGCCCCTCGCGCTTCTGGAACCACCAGGCCAGCATCAGCGGCATCGCGATCTTCAGCACCTCGCTGGGCTGGATGACCAGCGGGCCCACGTCCAGCCAGCGCGTGGCGCCCTTGCGCGTGATGCCGAACAGCAGCGTGGCCACCAGCAGCGCCACGCCCGCCAGGTACAGCGGCACGGCCAGCTGTTGCAGCTTCTGCGGCGTCACCTGCGACACCAGGAACATCACGCCCAGCGCCAGCAGCATGTTCCGACCGTGGTCGACGAAACGCGTGCCGTGGTCGTAGCCGGCCGAGTACATGGCCGTCAGGCCGACGGCGGCCAGGATCAGCGCGGCCGCGAACAGCGGCCCGTCGAAACCGCTGAAGATGCGCCGCACCCAGGACCAGGGTGAGGGCCGCTCGAAGATGGCGATCATCGGCGCAGCGGCGCGGCGTCCGCCACCGGTATGGCCGCCGGCACGGCCGCTTCCAGCTGCGGCATGGCCTGGCCCGGCAGTGGCACCTCGGCCGCCGGGCGCTGCTTGCCGATGGGCGTCTTGGCCTTGCCTTCGCGCATCGCGGCCAGGTCTTCCTCGCTCGGGTACAGGCCCAGCAGCAGGTAGTCGAAGACACGCCGCGCGATGGGTGCGGCCGAGTCGCCACCCCAGCCGGCGTTTTCGACGATCACCGCCAGCGCCACCGTCGGCGCGTCGATGGGTGCGGCGGCCACGTAGAGCGCGTGGTCGCGCTTGTGTTCCTCGATCTTCGCGGCGTTGTACTTCTCGTTGGCCTTGGCGCCCACGGCCTGCGCGGTGCCGGTCTTGCCCCCGCTGCGGTAGCCGGCGCCGGTGAAGGTGGAGCGCGAGGTGCCCTCGGTGGTCACGCCGTGCAGCGCGTGGCGGATGACCTCGACGTCGGCGGTCTTGAAGGGCAACGGCTCCAGCGCGTCGCTGGCCACGCGCTGGCGCTGGCCGGTGATCACGTCCTCGATCTCGCGCACCAGCCGCGGCTTGAAGCGCTGGCCGCCGCTGACCAGCGTGGACATCGCGGTGGCCATCTGCAGCATGGTGAAGTTGTTGTAGCCCTGGCCGATGCCCAGCGAGATGGTCTCGCCGGCGTACC
>CAYREA010000555.1:0-1512 GCA_964423075.1 uncultured Rubrivivax sp.
AGTCGGCGCAGCGGTGTTCGACGAACATGTCCCATTCCTCGAACGTGCCTTCGTCCAGCAGCAGTTCCAGGCGCTCGCGCGCCGTGAGCTTGCCCTTCGAGTGCTGCGCGTCGATGCGCCGTTGCCCGCCGCCCAGGCGCGCCGCGGCGCGCTTGCGTTCGAGTTCCTGGATGATGTCGTGCATGGAAGTGGTTCCTGCTTCGGCTCGGTTCAGTTGAAAAGATCCAGCAGCCGGCGTGCGGCCACCGAGGCGGCCAGGCGGCCGGCCTTCACGTCGTCGGATATCGCGGGCAGCGCGTCGCGCACGGCCGCGTGCGCGCGGAAGCGCTGGCGCAGGCCGGCTTCGATGCGTTCCCACATCCAGGCCTGGTCCTGCGCGTGCCGGCGCTCGGTGAGCCGCCCGCTGTGCTGCTGCAGTTCACGAAAGCGCGTCACCGCCTGCCAGAACTCGGCCAGGCCGCTGCCCTTCAGCGCGCTGAGCTGCAACACCTGCGTACCGGCCGTGGTGTGCGGGCCCAGCAGGCGCATGGCGCTGGTGATCTGGGCGCGGGCGCGCGTGGCGGCGGCTTCGTCGAGGTCGGCCTTGTTGATGACCACCAGATCGGCCAGCTCCATCACACCCTTCTTGATGGCCTGCAGGTCATCGCCCGCATTGGGCAGCTGCAGCAACACGAAGATGTCGGTCATGCCGGCCACGGCGGTTTCGCTCTGTCCCACGCCCACGGTTTCCACGATGACGATGTCGTGGCCCGCGGCCTCGCACACCAGCATGGCTTCGCGTGTCTTCTCGGCCACGCCGCCCAGCGTGCCGGCGGCAGGGCTGGGCCGGATGTAGGCGCGTTCGTGCAGCGAGAGGCGCTCCATGCGCGTCTTGTCGCCCAGGATGCTGCCGCCGCTGACGCTGCTGCTCGGGTCGACCGTCAACACCGCGACGCGGTGGCCTTGTTCGACGAGCATGAGTCCGAGTGTTTCGATGAAGGTGCTCTTGCCCACGCCCGGCACGCCGCTGATGCCGAGGCGGAACGACCGGCCGCTGGCGGGCAGCAGCGCGTTCAGCAACTCGTCGGCGCGCGCCCGGTGGTCGCTGCGCGTCGATTCGAGCAAGGTGATGCACTTGGCCACGGCGCGTCGCTGCGCCGGGCCTGCGTCGCCCAGCACGGATTGCACCAGCACCTTGTCGGCCGGCAACATGCTTTAGCGCGCGGCGGCCTTGATGTGTTCGAGCACGTCCTTGGCGCTCACGGGTATCGGCGTGCCGGGGCCGTAGATGCCCTTGACGCCGGCGTCGTAGAGGAAGCCGTAGTCCTGCTGCGGAATCACGCCGCCGACGAAGACGATGATGTCGTCGGCACCCTGCTTCTTCAGCTCTTCGATGATGCCGGGCACCAGGGTCTTGTGGCCCGCGGCCAGGGTGCTGACGCCCACGGCGTGCACGTCGTTCTCGATGGCCTGGCGCGCACACTCTTCCGGCGTCTGGAAGAGCGGGCCCATGTCGACGTCGTAGCCCAGGTC
>CAYREA010000556.1:0-1501 GCA_964423075.1 uncultured Rubrivivax sp.
CGAGACTGTTGAAAAAGGATCGCGTGGGATCAGCGTGGTGGATGACAGGTGACGCCGGGCACCGGAGGATGCGCCGCGTATCAGGCCGGCGCGGCCTGCCGGGCCAGCAGCTGGAGGTTGTATGCCGCGGCAGCCATGGAGAACTCCTCAGCTGCTCCGGCGAGGCCTCTCAGCTTGAGCGTTCGTAGCCCCAAGTTGCGTTTCAGGTGGCCGAACACGCGCTCGATCCGCTTTCTTCGACGCCGCGCGTGCACATAGGCGTCGGTGCCGGCAAGGGCGCGCGCGGCATCGCGGGCATCCTCGCTGACGAGGCGGGTGATGCTGCGTTTCCGGCTGACGGTGCATCGGGGCTTCAGTTCGCAGCCAGCACAATCGGCAACATGGCTTCGGTATACGCGAACTTGGTTGGCGCGTTTGGTGCCGCAATAGCCGAGCGGCTTATCGGCCGGGCAGTGATAGGTATCGGCCTCGCGGTCATAGCGAAAAGCATCACGGGTGAAGAAGGCGTCGCGTTGGCGGCTGCGGTCGATGACCGGGATGTACGGGGTGATTTTCCGGTCGATTAGCCAGCCGAGCAACGGGCCGCTGCCATATGCTTTGTCAGCCGCGAGGCTCTCGGGTTCGATGCCCAGCCTGGTGCCGGCGCGTGACACCAGCGTCCGGGTCGCCGCCACCTCGGCTGCGAAGCGGGCGGGCGTCGCCTCCACGTCGAGGATGCAGTCGGTGTCGAGGTCGAGCAGGGGGTTAATGGCGTATGCGTAGCGCGCCGGTCCGTGCTTGCAGGTCAGCGCCGCCTGCGGGTCGGTCGGCGAGATGCTGGTCGGATCGACGGGCGCTGGTTCGTCGGGGTCCGGCGGCAACGCGGCATCGAGCGCCGCCAGATATTCGGCGACGGGTCGCGATATGCTTTCCCCGGCACGAAGCTCGTCTGCGGCGACGGCCCCCTTCAGCTTCTTCTCGCGGCTGGCGTCGGCCATGATCGTGCTGCCGTCCACCGCCAAGTCGCGCCCCGTTACCAGCCCGGCCGCGGCGCACCGCGCGACTACCTGCTCGAATAGCAGACGATGTAAGTCGCAGGCGCGGAAGCGGCCGTGCCGGTTCTTGGAGAAGGTGGAATGGTCGGGCACTCGGTCGCCCAGATCGAGCCGGCAGAACCAGCGATAAGCGAGGTTGAGATGCACTTCCTCGCACAGGCGCCGTTCCGAGCGGATGCCGAACAGGTAGCCGACAAGCAGCATCCTGAGCATCAGCTCCGGATCGATCGAGGGTCGACCGCTCGCGCTGTAGCTCGCTGCCAGCGCCTCACGCACGAAGCCGAGGTCCAGCACGCCGTCGATGCGCCGGAGAAGGTGGTCGGCAGGCACATGATCGTCGAGCCGGAAACCGTAGAACAGCGCGCCTTGCGCCACCTGCCGACCCATCATGTCCATACTCCCGCCGCCTGGCAGGAGTGAATCACGCCTTCCTCGTCGTCGCAAGCACGCGTTTTTCAACAGTCTCG
>CAYREA010000557.1:0-1499 GCA_964423075.1 uncultured Rubrivivax sp.
CGCATGGCTGAGGATCGTCGCTAATCAGGCATTTGTGTGCGGCCTAACGTTCGAGTTAACCGGCCTGCGGAGGCGAGCGCCGTAAGCCCGGGCTGAGATGCTGCACCAAGTGCCTCAGCCCGGGCTTACGGCGCTCGCCGTAGCGGGTCCGGTTGAACGAGGTGTTAGGCCGCACTCGTTGGGCACCGATGCCAAGCATGAATGTTGTCTATGGCCTAATTACCGGCATAGCGACACCTTTCTCACAGTTGAGGTCAGGTTCCTTGGTAATCGCCGGTTCGATCTCTTGAGTGCCGGACGGCGACAGGCGATAGAGGATCATGGAGCAACTTGGGCCATGGAGCGTAAAGCTCGACACATAGGTCGTGTCAGGTTGCGGGACGAACGAATAGGTGAGGCTGCACCGCTGGTATGAGGCAAGGCCCGGCGCATCAAAGCCATGTTCGATCCAAACCCGCACACCATCACGAATTGCTGCGCTGGCCAATAGGTCGCCTTCAACGGACCGACGACTCTTGCAGGAGTTGCCGTAATCGATGTATGCGTACCCAGGGGAGCCAATGAACTTTATTCGTGATGTCGCGCCGGGAGGGGGACTATACGTGCCGCACGAGGCGAGCAGTGCTGCTGCCAGTAGCGGCGCAGGCAGAGCGCGGGCGAGTGGTTTGGCGAAGCGAGCTTCGGGCAATCTGATGTACTCGGCGTGGGGCATGTGGATACGAAGGAGTCTGCAAGTCTGAAGCTGGCATAAGCCGGGACTCGTGCGGCCTAACGTTCGAGCTAACCGGCTTGCGGAGGCAAGCGCCGTAAGCCCGGGCTGAGATGATGCACCATGTGCCTCAGCCCGGGCTTACGGTGCTTGCCGTAGCGGGTCCGGTTGAGCGAGTGGTTAGGCTTCATCCGGCAACGGCGGCGTAACGACGAATTGGCTGTACTTTTTGGTCAGTTGAGTCAAACGTTCAGCGCGGAGAGGTACGTAGCGAATCGCCAGACGCTCTCGCAGCAGCGCAAGCGCAACGACCTTGTCATCACTTGCTTCAAGGTCCTCTGCGGAGAAGTGAGCCTCTGACCAGGCTGGGTCGTGTGGCGCTTGTTCAAGAGCGAACCATCCCACGTGGTATCCGAGTCCGAAGAACTCGTCGAAGCTCTCCGCTATAACGTGATTTCTATCGTCGGACATGGGTACCGTCATAACGACCGGTGTGATCAAACCCGACGGTGACGGAACGTCAAAGTAGCTGTAGTGGACACCGTCTCCTCCAGTTCGCGCGAAGGTCCGCACCCCCTTCGGCGTGCACCAGTAGTACTCCGTCGCTGGTGGCATTTCGAGCAGCAGCCCACACGGATCAAAGACGCCTTCCGCTGAGGAACCGAGAAGGCGCGCCGCGTCGGTAGCCGCGTCGTAGAGCGCTTGTAGCCGAGGAGGAATCTTGTGCACTGTGAAGCCTAACGTTCGAGTTAACCGGCGCGCGGAGGCAGGACGCCTTGGCCCGGTTGGC
>CAYREA010000558.1:0-1494 GCA_964423075.1 uncultured Rubrivivax sp.
GGAACTGCACCGGGTACGGCACCGGCGGCCCGTTGGGCAGCAGCTTGACGCGGCCACGCACCTCGGGGAACTCGGTGGCCAGCAGTTGCGGCAGGCGCAGGCGCAGCGCCTCGCGCTCCTTCAGATCCTTGGGCAGCAGGATGGCCTGGCTGACGTTGCTCTGCGGGAACACCTGGTCCAGCGGCAGGTAGAAGCGCGGCACGCCGCTGCCCACCCACGTGGTGACGCTGGCCAGCCCCGGCTCGGCCATCATGCGCGCCTCGAAGCGCTTGGCGATCTCCTCGCTCTGCTGGATGGTGCTGCCTTCCGGCAACCACAGGTCCACCAGCACCTCGGGCCGGCTCGAATCGGGGAAGAACTGCTGCTGCACCCGGCCCATGCCGACGATGCCCAGGGCGAAGGTCAGGATGGTCAGGCCGATGGTGATCCAGCGGTGCTTCACGCACCAGTTCACCATGGCGCGGAAGCGCGTGTAGAAGGGCGTGTCGAAGAGTTCGTGCGGCCCTTCCCCCTCGGCCTGCAGCTTGCTGCGCGTGTGCAGCAGCCGGGCGCCGAGGTAGGGCACGAAGTACACCGACACCAGCCACGAAATGATGAGCGCAGCCGAGGTGACGGCGAAGATGGCGAAGGTGTATTCACCCGTCACGCTCTTGGCCAGGCCGATGGGCAGGAAGCCCGCCGCGGTGATGAGCGTGCCCGTCAGCATGGGCATCGCTGTCACCTCGTAGGCGAAGGTGGCGGCACGCATCTTGTCGTAGCCCTCCTCCAACTTTCGTACCATCATTTCGACCGCAATGATGGCGTCGTCCACCAGCAGGCCCAAGGCGATGATCAGGCTGCCGAGCGAGATCTTGTGCAGCCCCACCCCCCAGTAGTACATGGTGACGAAGGTGATGGCCAAGACCAGCGGAATGGTGATGCCCACCACCATGCCCGGCCAGATGTCGATGCGGAAGGGCTTGAAGTGCAGGCCCAGGCTGACGAAGCTGACGAGCAGCACGATAACCACCGCCTCGATCAGCACGCGCACGAACTCGCCCACCGAACGCGACACGGCCTGCGGCTGGTCCTGGATGCGCACGACGTCGATGCCGCGGGGCAGCTCGGCCTCGACCTGCTTCATCGCCGCCTGCAACGATTTGCCGAGCTCGATGATGTCGCCGCCCTTGGCCATCGACACGCCCAGAGCGATGACCTGCTGGCCCTGGTGCCGCACCAGGGTCGACGGCGGGTCGACGTAGTCGCGCCGTACCTCGGCCAGGTCGCCCAGGCGCAACGTGCTGGCCACGCCGGTGGTGGGATTCGTCGCGCGGATCGGGAAGCGCTTCAACTCATCCACCGAGTTGAACTGCCCGGCCACGCGCACCTGCAGGTTCTCGCTGGCGGCATTGAGCACGCCGGCGCCTTCCACCGCGTTCTGTGCACCGATCTGCGCGATGACCTGGTTGAAGTCCAGGCCCAGCTGCGCCAGGCGCTTCTGCGAGATCTCGATGA
>CAYREA010000559.1:0-1484 GCA_964423075.1 uncultured Rubrivivax sp.
GGCAGGTGTTGAGGTGGCACTTGCGCATCATGATGCAGCCCTCCACCACCAGCGGCGCGGTGGCGAAGCCGAACTCATCGGCGCCCAGCAGTGCGCCGATGACGACGTCGCGGCCGGTCTTCATCTGGCCGTCGGCCTGCACACGGATGCGGCCGCGCAGGCGGTTGAGCACCAGCGTTTGCTGGGTCTCGGCCAGGCCCAGTTCCCAGGGCGTGCCAGCGTGTTTGATCGACGACCAGGGTGATGCGCCCGTGCCACCGTCGTGGCCCGCGATCACCACATGGTCGGCCTTGCACTTGGCCACGCCCGCGGCGATGGTGCCCACGCCCACTTCGGACACCAGCTTCACGCTGACCGAAGCGCGCGGGTTGGCGTTTTTCAGGTCATGGATGAGCTGCGCCAGGTCTTCGATGGAGTAGATGTCATGGTGCGGCGGCGGGCTGATCAGGCCCACGCCCGGCACGCTGTAGCGCAGCATGCCGATGTAGTCGGACACCTTGCCGCCAGGCAGCTGGCCGCCTTCACCCGGCTTGGCGCCCTGGGCCATCTTGATCTGCAGCTGGTCGGCGCTGACCAGGTACTCGGTGGTCACGCCGAAGCGGCCCGAAGCCACCTGCTTGATCTTGCTGCGCAGGCTGTCGCCGTCTTTCAGCTCGATGTCGGCTTCCATCACCGACTTGCCGATGATGTCGCTGACCTTGGTGCCGGCCGTGATGGCGATGCCCTTGAGCTCCTGCCGGTAGCGCGCCGGGTCTTCGCCGCCTTCGCCGGTGTTGCTCTTGCCGCCGATGCGGTTCATCGCGATGGCCAGCGTGCTGTGCGCTTCGGTGCTGATGGAGCCCAGCGACATCGCGCCGGTGGCGAAGCGCTTGACGATCTCTGCGGCCGGCTCCACCTCTTCGACCGGAATCGCCTTGCTCGGGTCGAGCTTGAATTCGAACAGGCCACGCAGCGTCATGTGGCGCTTGCTCTGGTCGTTGATGAGCTGCGCGTATTCCTTGTAGGTGTCGAACTTGTTGGCGCGCGCGGCGTGCTGAAGCTTGGCGATGGCGTCAGGCGTCCACATGTGTTCTTCGCCGCGCGTGCGCCAGGCGTACTCGCCGCCGGCGTCGAGCATGTTGGCCAGCACGGGGTCGTTGCCGAAGGCGGCGTGGTGCATGCGCAGTGCTTCTTCGGCCACTTCGAACACGCCGATGCCGCCCACCTGGCTGGCGGTGCCGCGGAAGTACTTCTCGACGAAGTCTCTCTGCAGGCCGATGGCCTCGAAGAGCTGCGCGCCGCAGTAGGACATGTACGTGCTGACGCCCATCTTCGACATGATCTTCGAGAGACCTTTGCCGATCGCCTTGATGTAGTTGTAGATGGCCTTGTCGGCATCGGCCCCGTCGCTCCTGGTCCCGGGCAACGAGCCTTGAAGCTCGACCAGCGTTTCCATCGCCAGGTACGGATGCACGGCTTCCGCGCCGTAGCCGGCGAGCACGGCG
>CAYREA010000560.1:0-1461 GCA_964423075.1 uncultured Rubrivivax sp.
CGCCAGCGCCAACCAGTTGATTTTGTTCGACATTTGAACCGGACAGTAGTGAGGCGCCACAAGCCACCATCCGTTGCACTCATGTAACCCTTGGGCTACACTTGCGCCATGAGAGTTGAGAAGACCGACGAGTACCGCGACTGGATCGACGGCCTCAAGGATCAAGCTGGGCGGGCGCGGATACTGATGCGTGTCGACCGCCTCATTCACGGCAACGCGGGCTCGCACCGGAACCTGACTGAAGGCGTGTCTGAACTCAAGGTCGATGTAGGTCCGGGCTATCGGGTCTACTACTCGCTTCGTGGCACCAGATTGCTTTTACTCATAGCTGGAGGCGACAAGGCATCACAAGCCAAAGACATCGCCTTGGCACTTGAACTGAACCGAAACTTCGTGGAGAAGAAGGAATGACCAAGGTTGCGGCAAAGAAGAGTGTCAAGACCAAGACTTCGTCATACGACGTCGCCGAGCACCTGCGCACGCCAGAGGAGATGGCTGCATACCTTGATGCCTGGCTCGATGAAGCGCCCGACGATGCGGCAGGTATTGCGAGGGCGTTGGGCGACATCGCACGCGCGAAGGGAATGTCACAGGTCGCAAAGGACGCGGGCCTCAGCCGAGAGAGCCTATACCGCGCGCTGAGCGCGGAAGGCAACCCGAGCTTCGCCACCATCCTGAAGGTAGCAAAGGCACTTGGTGTAAGGCTTCACGCGCAGGCCGCGCCGAGTGGCGCCTAACCCCTCGCTCAACCGGACCCGCTACGGCAAGCACCGTAAGCCCGGGCTGAGGCACTTGGTGCATCATCTCAACCCGGGCTTACGGTGCTTGCCTACGCAGGCCGGTTAGCTCGAACGTTAGGCTTCACAACAAGGTTCTACGTGCTCCATCCCAATCAATTCCAAGTCAACGAAGCCTGGATCGTCTTCAAACTGAACGACGAACCAATCCACACTGAGAAGGACGGTGACTTTGACTTCATCGCCCTCATGGACGCAGCAAGTTGCTTCATCGTCAGTTCCTCGCCTACACCTTCAAGCGCAGGCGAACCCACACGAATGGAGGCCAAGCGGATGCTGAAGCAAGGCAAGGCGCACAAGAATCAACTTCCAAAGACGCTGTTCGTGCCCGAGCGTCTGCCGGCGCAGCAACTGAAGGCCGAAGCCGAGAGCCAGCGAATCACAGTTGTTGAGGTTCCCGAAGATCAACTTCTGCTCTTCATCGGAGAAGCGCGAGAAGGGTTCAGAGAACAGTTCGGCATCGGCGGAGCGCGGTGAAGCCTAACCACTCGTTCAACCGGACCCGCTACGGCAGGCACCGTAAGGCCGGACTGAGGCACATGGTGCATCATCTCAGCCCGGCCTTACGGTGCCTGCCTCCTCGGGCCGGTTAACTCGAACGTTAGGCGTCACCCCGATCTCAGCCTTGAAGCGCAACGCTCCAACCCCAATCTTGGAGCGCTTC
>CAYREA010000561.1:0-1455 GCA_964423075.1 uncultured Rubrivivax sp.
AGGTGATGACGTTCAGCGTGGCGCCCTGCGGGTCCTGGATCACCGCCATGCGGCCCACGCCGGGCACCTGCATCGGCGGCATAAGCACCTTGCCGCCCAGCCCGGTGCAGCGCTCCAGCGTCTGGTCGACGTCGTCGACCGTGACGTAGCAGCCCCAGCAGGGCGGCATGCCCTGCGCACCGGGCGGGAAGCCCATGACGCCGGCCACCGAGGTCTCGCCCACCTTGGCCACGTGGTAGGGGCCCATGCCCATCTGGTTGACTTCCATCTTCCAGCCGAAGAGTGCGCCGTAGAAGGCCGAAGCGGCGGCCGGGTCGCTGGTCATCAGTTCGCTCCAGCTGGGGGCGCCGTGGGTCTTGGTTGGGTCCATCGCAGGCTCCTGGAAGGGCTCAAGGGGCAGTCATGCTGCGGCACAATGCCCGCACTTGTCGATAGCCCGCATGAGCCTCGTTTTCCCGCACACCTTCGTCCCCTGGTTTCGCGCCGTGGCGCCCTACATCCACGCCTACCGCGGCAAGACCTTCGTGGTGGCGCTGGCCGGCGAAGCCATTGCCGCGGGCAAGCTCAACACCTTCGTGCAGGACCTGTCGATCCTGCACGCCATGGGCATCAAGCTCGTGCTGGTGCATGGCTTCCGGCCGCAGGTGACCGAGCAGCTCGCCGCCAAGGGCCATGTCTCGCGCTACCACCGCGGCATCCGCATCACCGACGCGGTGGCGCTGGACGCCGCGCAGGAAGCCGCCGGCCAGCTGCGCTTCGAGATCGAGGCCGCCTTCTCGCAGGGCCTGCCCAACACGCCGATGGCCAACGCCACCGTGCGCGTGGTCTCCGGCAACTTCCTCACCGCGCGGCCCGTGGGCATCGTCGACGGTGTCGACTTCATGCACAGCGGCCTGGTGCGGCGCGTCGACCAGGTGGCGATACGCCGTGCCATCGATTCCCACGCGCTGGTGCTGCTGTCACCCTTCGGCTTCTCGCCCACCGGCGAGGCCTTCAACCTGACGATGGAAGACGTGGCCACGGCCGCGGCCGTCGCGCTGCAGGCCGACAAGCTGGTGTTCATGAGCGAGGTGCCGGGCATCCGCGAGAAGCAGGACGACCCCGAAAGCCCCATCGACACCGAGCTGGCCCTGGTCGACGCCAAGCGCCTGCTGGCCGCGCTGCCGCCGCCCGCCGCGCCCACCGACGTGGCCTTCTACCTGCAGCACTGCGTGCGCGCCTGCGAAGCGGGTGTCGAACGTTCGCACATCCTGCCCTTCGCGGCGGACGGCGCCTTGCTGCTCGAAGTCTTCACGCACGACGGCGTGGGCACGATGGTGGTGGACGAGAAGCTCGAGAGCCTGCGCGAGGCGGCTTCTGACGACGTCGGCGGCATCCTGCAGCTGATCGAGCCCTTCGAACGCGACGGCACCCTGGTGCGGCGCGACCGCCACGAGATCGAGCGCGACATCGCCA
>CAYREA010000562.1:0-1431 GCA_964423075.1 uncultured Rubrivivax sp.
ACACCGCCAACCGCAAGGTCTGGGTGTTCTGCGGCGACGGCGAGATGGACGAGCCTGAGAGCCTGGGCGCCATCGGCCTGGCGGCGCGCGAGAAACTCGACAACCTGGTCTTCGTCATCAACTGCAACCTGCAGCGCCTGGACGGCCCAGTACGTGGCAACGGCAAGATCATTCAAGAGCTCGAAGGCGAGTTCCGCGGCGCCGGCTGGAACGTCATCAAGCTGATCTGGGGCAGCAACTGGGACCCGCTGCTGGCGCGCGACAAGGACGGCGCGCTGCGCAAGATCATGCTCGACACGCTGGACGGCGACTACCAGGCCTTCAAGGCCAACGACGGCGCCTTCGTGCGCAAGAACTTCTTCGGCCGCGACCCGCGCACGCTGGAGATGGTGGCCAAGATGTCCGACGCCGACATCTGGAACCTGCGCCGCGGCGGGCACGACGCCGCCAAGGTCTACGCCGCCTTCCACCGCGCCAACAGCGCGCAGGGCGAACCGACGGTGCTGCTGGTGAAGACGGTCAAGGGCTGGGGCATGGGCGAAGCCGGTGAAGGCAAGAACACCGCGCACCAGACCAAGAAGCTCACCGACGACGACATCCGCCGTTTCCGCGACCGCTTCAACATCCCCATTCCCGACAGCGAACTGCCCAAGATCCCGTTCTACAAGCCGGCCGACGACACGCCGGAGATGAAGTACCTGCACGAGCGGCGCAAGGCCCTGGGTGGCTACCTGCCCAAGCGCCGCGCCAAGGCCGAAGAGAGCTTCACCGTGCCGGCGCTGGAGACCTTCAAGGCCGTGCTGGAACCCACCGCCGAGGGCCGCGAAATCAGCACCACGCAGGCCTACGTGCGCTTCCTCAACACCCTGCTGCGCGACCAGGCCCTGGGCCCGCGCGTGGTGCCCATCCTGGTGGACGAGGCGCGCACCTTCGGCATGGAAGGCCTGTTCCGCCAGATCGGCATCTACAACCCCGAAGGTCAGAAGTACACCCCGGTCGACAAGGACCAGGTCATGTACTACAAGGAAATGACCAACGGCCAGATCCTGCAGGAAGGCATCAACGAGGCTGGCGGCATGGGCAGCTGGATCGCCGCGGCGACGTCGTACTCGACGAACAACCGCATCATGGTGCCGTTCTACATCTACTACTCGATGTTCGGCTTCCAGCGCATCGGCGACATGGCCTGGGCCGCGGGCGACATGCAGGCGCGCGGCTTCCTGCTCGGCGGCACCAGCGGCCGCACCACGCTGAACGGTGAGGGTCTGCAGCACGAGGACGGCCACAGCCACATCCTGGCCGGCACCATCCCGAACTGTGTGAGCTACGACCCGACCTTCGCGCACGAGGTGGCGGTCATCATCCACCACGGCTTGAAGCGCATGGTCGAGCGCCAGGAGAACGTCTACTACTACATCACCCTGCTCAACG
>CAYREA010000563.1:0-1415 GCA_964423075.1 uncultured Rubrivivax sp.
CGTACACGCGCTTGGGGCCGCCCCAGACGCCGATGATGATGTACATCGGGATCAGGGTGGCTTCGAAGAACACGTAGAACAGCATGCCGTCGAGCGCGCAGAACACGCCGACCATCAGCCCGCTGAGGATGAGGAAGGCGCCCATGTACTGGGCCACGCGCTCCTCGATCACCTGCCAGGCGGCGATGACCACGATGACGGTGATGAAGGCCGTCAGCGGCACGAACCACAGCGACAGGCCGTCCACCCCCAGGTGGTAGTGCATGTTGAAGCGCGAGATCCAGTCCAGCTTCTCCACGTACTGCATGGCCGCGGTCTGGCTGTTGAAGCCCGTCACCAGCGGGATGGTGACCAGGAAGGAAGCCACCGCCCCCACCAGCGCCAGCGCGCGCACGACACCCGCGTTCTGGTCGCGGCCGACGGCGAGCAGCAGCGCGCCGAAGACCACCGGCAGCCAGATCGCGATGCTCAGCAAACCCATTGTTGTTTCTCTCTTGTTCTATTGGCGTGGCGAGGCGTTCAGCGGATGAAGCCGCTGAAGAAGGGCCACAGCCGCCAGCTGAGCAGGGCGAAGATGCCCAGCAGCATCACCAGCGCGTACTGGTACAGGTGGCCGGTCTGGATGAGCCGCACCCAGCCGGCGATGCGGCCGACGAGACCCGCGCCGCCATTGATGACCACGCCGTCGATCACCGCCTGGTCACCACCCTTCCACAGGCCGGTGCCGAGCAGGCGCGCGCCCGCGGCCAGCACGTGTTCGTTGAACCAGTCCATGTAGTACTTGTTCTCGAGCACGGTGCGCAGGGGCTTCAAGTGGCGGTCGAGCGCGGCGGGGATGGCCGGTGCCTTCAGGTAGAAGACCCAGGCCGTGACCACGCCGGCCAGCGCCAGCCAGAAGGGCAGCGTCATCAGGCCGTGCACGGCCATCTTGAATGCGCCGTGGAAGGCCTCCGACAACTCCTTCATGGCCGGGTGCGCGGCCGCATTGACGAAGATCGAGTCCTTGAAGAAGTCGCCATGCAGCATGGGCCCGATGGTCATGTAGCCGATCACCACCGAGGGAATGGCCAGCAGGATCAGCGGCGCCGTCACCACCCAGGGTGACTCGTGCGGCGTGGCGTCGTGGTGCTCGTCGTGGCCGTGGCTGTGGTCGTCTTCCGGCGGGAAGGGCTTGTGGTGGAAGCGCTCTTCGCCGTGGAACACCAGGAAGTACATGCGGAAGGAATAGAAGGCGGTGACGAACACACCCGCCGTCACCGCGAAGATGGCGAAGCCCGTGCCGGGCAGGTGCGTGGCGTGCACCGCTTCGATGATCGAGTCCTTCGAGTAGAAGCCCGCGAACAACGGCGTGCCGATCAAGGCCAGGCTGCCCAGCAGCGAGGTGATCCAGGTGATGGGCATGTGCTTGCGCAGGC
>CAYREA010000564.1:0-1400 GCA_964423075.1 uncultured Rubrivivax sp.
ACGTGGACACCATCTACAAGGTGCCGCGCCTGCTGCACGAGCAGGGCCTGGACGAGCTGATCTGCATGAAGCTGCAGCTGCTCACCAAACCCGCCGACCTGCGACGCTGGGACATGCTGGTGAACGAGGTCGAACACCCGCAGGCCACGGTGAAGATCGGCATGTGCGGCAAGTACACCGATCTTTCGGACAGCTACAAGTCGCTCAACGAGGCACTGCGCCACGCCGGCATCCACAACCACGCGCGGGTGCAGATCGAGTACATCGACGCCGAGTCGCTGACGCCGGCCACCGCGTCACAGCTGGCGGCCTTCGACGCCATCCTGGTGCCGGGCGGCTTCGGCAAGCGCGGCATCGAAGGCAAGATCGTGGCCGCGCAGTTCGCGCGCGAGCACCGCGTGCCCTACCTCGGCATCTGCCTGGGCATGCAGGTGGCCACCATTGAATACGCGCGCCATGTGGCGGGCCTGGATGGCGCCAACAGCACCGAGTTCGAAGCCGAAGGGCCGCACCCGGTGATCGCACTCATCGAAGAGTGGCAAGACCGCGACGGCAGCATCCAGAAGCGCAGCGCCACGAGCGACCTCGGCGGCACCATGCGCCTGGGTGCGCAGAGCAGCGACGTCAAGCCCGGCACGCTGGCGCACCAGATCTACGGGCCGGTGGTGACCGAGCGGCATCGCCACCGCTACGAAGCGAACGTCAACTACCTCGACCAGCTGCAGGAAGCCGGCCTCGTCATCAGCGCGCTGACGCAGCGCGAGAAGCTGACCGAGATCGTCGAGCTGCCGCGCGAGGCCCACCCCTGGTTCATGGGCGTGCAGTTCCACCCCGAGTTCAAGAGCACGCCTTGGGCCGGACATCCGCTGTTCATCAGCTTCGTCAAGGCGGCGCTGGAGCAGCATGCGCGGCGCACCGAGCCCGTGAAGGCCGTCGCATGAAGCTCTGCGGCTTCGAGGTCGGTGTCGACCGGCCCTTCTTCCTGATCGCCGGCCCCTGCGTGGTCGAAAGCGAACAGCTGCAGATGGACGTGGCGGGGCGGCTGAAGGAGATCACTGCTGCGCTCGGCATTCCCTTCATCTTCAAGAGCAGCTACGACAAGGCCAACCGCAGCAGCGGCGCCAGCTTTCGCGGCCCGGGCATGGAGCGCGGCCTGGAGATCCTGGCCAAGGTCAAGCGCGAGCTGAACGTGCCCGTCCTGACCGATGTGCACAACGAAGCCGACGTGGCTGCAGTGGCGCGCGTGGTCGACGTGCTGCAGACGCCGGCCTTCCTGAGCCGGCAGACCGACTTCATCCGCACCGTGGCGCAATGCGGCAAGCCGGTGAACATCAAGAAGGGCCAGTTCATGGCCCCGCACGACATGAAGAACGTCATCGACAAGGCCCGCGCCGCAGCGC
>CAYREA010000565.1:0-1399 GCA_964423075.1 uncultured Rubrivivax sp.
CACTTCATCGCCGGCGTGCGCCACCTGTGGATGGACGCCACGCACAGCGTCAGCAAGCAGCAGGGCCACCACTCGGCCGTGGTCACGCTGGCGGCCAGCATCCTTCTCACCGTGGTCCTGGGCGCCAAGCTCTTCGGCCTGTACTAGCCAGAGGCACCTTCCGATGTCGGTCAACTACGGTTCCAAGCGCGTCGTCGTCGGCGCGCACTACGGCATGCGCGACTGGCTCAGCCAGCGCGTCACCGCCACGCTGATGGCTTTGTTCACCGTGCTGCTGCTGGTGCAGGTGGTCTTCAGCAAGGGCCCGATGGGCTACGACAGCTGGGCCGGCATCTTCTCGTCGCAGTGGATGAAGGTGCTGAGCTTCACGATCTTCATCGCCCTGGGCTGGCACGCCTGGGTGGGTGTGCGCGACATCTTCATGGACTACATCAAGCCCGTCGCCATGCGCCTGGTGCTGCAGGTGTTTGCCATCGTCTGGCTGATCGGCTGCATGGGCTGGGCCATACAAGTGCTCTGGAGACTCTGAACGTGGCCCTGCCCAACCTACCCAAGCGCAAGTTCGACGTCGTCATCGTCGGTGCCGGCGGCTCCGGCATGCGCGCCTCGCTGCAGTTGGCCCTGGCCGGCCTGAACGTGGCCGTGCTGTCCAAGGTGTTCCCCACGCGTTCGCACACCGTGGCGGCGCAGGGTGGCATCGGCGCGTCGCTCGGCAACATGGCCGAGGACAACTGGCACTACCACTTCTACGACACCGTCAAGGGTTCGGACTGGCTGGGTGACCAGGACGCCATCGAGTTCATGTGCCGCGAGGCGCCCAAGGTGGTGTACGAGCTCGAACACTTCGGCATGCCGTTCGACCGCAACCCCGACGGCACCATCTACCAGCGCCCCTTCGGCGGCCACACCGCCAACTACGGCGAAAAGCCCGTGCAGCGCGCCTGCGCCGCGGCCGACCGCACCGGCCACGCCATGCTGCACACGCTGTACCAGCAGAACGTGAAGGCACGTACCAACTTCTTCGTCGAGTGGATGGCGCTGGACCTGATCCGCGACGCCGACGGTGATGTGCTGGGCGTCACCGCGCTGGAGATGGAAACCGGCGACGTGCACATCCTCGAAGCCAAGACCACGCTCTTCGCCACTGGCGGTGCGGGCCGCATCTTCGCTGCCAGCACCAACGCCTTCATCAATACGGGCGACGGCCTGGGCATGGCGGCGCGCTCGGGCATACCGCTCGAGGACATGGAGTTCTGGCAGTTCCACCCCACCGGCGTGGCCGGCGCGGGTGTGTTGCTCACCGAAGGCTGCCGCGGTGAAGGCGCCATCCTGCGCAACGCCGCCGGCGAGCGTTTCATGGAGCGCTACGCGCCGACGCTGAAGGACCTGGCGCCGCGCG
>CAYREA010000566.1:0-1392 GCA_964423075.1 uncultured Rubrivivax sp.
GATCACCGCCTCCGTCTACACGAGCCACGTGCCCGCCATCGGCGCCGCGCTCGACCTGGGCAAGACCGGCGAGCCCTACTGGCAGCCGGTGTTCAAGGGCTACGAGTTCAGCAAGCAGTGGCTGAAGGACAACCCGCCCGACGTCATCTTCCTGGTCTTCAACGACCACGCCACGGCCTTCAGCCTGGAGATGATTCCCACCTTCGCCATCGGTACAGCGGCCGAATACGCCGTGGCCGACGAAGGCTTCGGCCCGCGGCCGGTGCCCAAGGTCATCGGCCATCCGGAACTCGCCAGCCACATCGCGCAGAGCGTGATCCAGGACGACTTCGACCTCACCATCGTCAACCAGATGGAAGTCGACCACGGCCTCACGGTGCCACTCAGTTTGATGTATGCGCAGCCGGATGCCTGGCCTTGCCCGGTGATTCCCTTTGCCGTCAACGTGGTGCAGTACCCCGTGCCTTCGGGCCGGCGCTGTTTCAACCTGGGCCGCGCCATCCGCAAGGCGGTGCAGAGCTACGACCGGCCGCTGAAGGTGCAGATCTGGGGCACCGGCGGCATGAGCCACCAGCTGCAGGGGCCGCGTGCCGGGCTGATCAACAAGGCGTGGGACAACCGCTTCCTCGACCGGCTGATCGCCGAGCCCGAGGCGCTGGCGCAGGTCTCGCACATCGAGTACGTGCGCGAAGCGGGCAGCGAAGGCATCGAACTCGTGATGTGGCTGATCGCGCGCGGTGCGATGAACGACACGCCGCCGAAAGTGCGGCATCGCTTCTATCACGTGCCTGCGTCGAACACGGCCGTCGGCCATCTGATCCTGGAGAACACATGACGATCAAGGTTGCGCTCGCCGGTGCCGGCGCCTTCGGCATCAAGCATCTCGATGCGATCAAGCTGATCGACGGCGTGGAGGTGGTGTCGCTGATCAGCCGCGAGCTCGACAAGACGCGCGAGGTGGCGGCGAAGTACGGCATCGGCCACGTCACGACGAACCTCGCCGACAGCCTGGCGATCAAGGAAGTCGACGCCGTCATCCTGTGCACGCCGACGCAGATGCACGCCAGCCAGACGCTCGCCTGCCTGGAAGCCGGCAAGCATGTGCAGGTGGAGATTCCGCTGTGCGACGTGCTCAAGGACGGCCAGCAGGTGGTGGCCGCCGCCAAGGCGAGTGGCAAGGTGGCGATGTGCGGACACACGCGCCGCTTCAACCCCAGCCACCAGTGGGTGCACAAGAAGATCAAGGCCGGTGAGTTCAACATCCAGCAGATGGACGTGCAGACCTACTTCTTCCGCCGCACGAACATGAACGCACTCGGCCAGGCGCGCAGCTGGACCGACCACCTGCTGTGGCACCACGCCGCGCACACGGTGGACCTGTTCGCCTACCAG
>CAYREA010000567.1:0-1382 GCA_964423075.1 uncultured Rubrivivax sp.
GGTCCAGGTCCTGCTCGTGGCGCAGGTAGGCCACGGCGAACTGGCGGATGCCGTCGATGTCATCGGGGTCGCCGCTGGCGGTGAACTCGCGGTCGTCGGCATGCACCGTCTTCTTGGCCGCGAAGTCGGCGGCGATGTCGGCGATGTACTCGCCGTTGTAGGCCGATTCGGGCCAGCCCGGCTCGCCGGGCTTGAGCCCCTTCAGGCGGCACTGCGTGCTGGTGGCCAGGGTCTGGATCTGCACGCCCGCGTCGTTGTAATAGAACTCGCGGTACACCTCGTGGCCCTGGGTCCGCAGCAGGTTGCTGATGCAGTCGCCCAGGGCGGCATTGCGGCCGTGGCCCACGTGCAGCGGGCCGGTGGGATTGGCCGAGACGAACTCAACCATCATGCGCTGCCCGCTGGCCGGCAGCCGGCCGTAGGCCTCGGCCGCAGCCAGCACCTCGGGCACCACGGCCTGCTTGGCCGCGGCAGACAGGCGCAGGTTGATGAAACCCGGGCCGGCGATCTCCAGCCCGTCCACCCAGCGCTGCACCGCGGGCTGCGCCTGCAGCGCCGCCACCAGCGCTGCGGCAATCTCACGCGGCGGCTTCTTCAGGCTCTTGGTCAGCTGCATGGCGGCGGTGACGGCCAGGTCGCCGTGCGCGGCCTGCTTGGGCGACTCGAAAGCCGCCGGCGGCGCGCCCGGCCCTGCCAGTTCGGCCAGCGCCGCCGCCAGCGCCTGCCGCAATTCCTGCTTGGCTTGGATCATCGGTCGATTCTACGTTTGGCACCCTGCAGGGCCGGGCAGGCCGAACAGGCGCCGGAACACCGGCTTCATCGACCCATCGGCACGCCGGCGCAGCCCCACCATGGCGGGTAGCGCACCCTGCCCGCCATGCCCTTGTCCAAGCTCGCCGCCGCCGCCGTCAGCACCAAAGCCGAATCCGCCCTGCCGGCGAGCATCGGCAAGTACCGCGTGAAGGCCAAGGTCGGCGAAGGTGCCACCAGCGAGGTCTACCTCGCGCACGACCCCTTCCGCGACTGCAACGTCGCCATCAAGCGTGTGCGCAACAGCGCGCTGCCTGATTCGCGCGAGAACCACTTCCAGCGCCGTTTCTTCGCCGCCGAGGCCGCGCTGGTGGGCCGGCTGCAGCACCCGAACGTGGTGCAGATCCTCGACGCCGTGGACGACCCCGAAGGCGCGCCCTATCTTGTGATGGAGTACGTCAGCGGCGTCACGCTGCGGCGTTTCTGCCGCGCCGACAACCTGCTGCCGCTGGCACAGATCGTCGAAGTCGGCTTCAAGTGCGCCATGGCGCTGGGCTACTGCTACCGCCAGGGCCTGATCCACCGCGACGTGAAGCCGGCCAACCTGCTGGTGACGATGGACGGCGACCGCG
>CAYREA010000568.1:0-1376 GCA_964423075.1 uncultured Rubrivivax sp.
CTGCTGGCCAGCGTGGACGACGTGAACGCCGCCGTGGCCGCCGCCCGCGCCGCGCAGCCGGCCTGGGGCGAGATGCCGCCGATCCGCCGCGCCCGCGTGCTCAATGCCTTCCTGGCCCTGCTCAACCAGCACCGCGACCGCATCGCCGCGATGATCACCGCCGAACACGGCAAGGTCTTCACCGATGCACAAGGCGAAGTGAGCCGCGGCATCGACATCGTCGAGTTCGCCTGCGGCATTCCGCAGCTGCTCAAGGGCGACTACACCGACCAGGTCTCCACCGGCATCGACAACTGGACCTTGCGCCAACCACTCGGCGTGGTCGCCGGCATCACCCCCTTCAACTTCCCCTGCATGGTGCCCTGCTGGATGTTCCCGGTGGCGCTGGCCTGCGGCAATGCCTTCATCCTCAAGCCCAGCGAACGCGACCCTTCGCCGGCGCTGCTGATGGCCGAACTGCTCAAGCAGGCCGGCCTGCCCGATGGTGTGTTCAGCGTGATCCAGGGCGACAAGGTGGCCGTCGATGCGCTGCTGACCCACCCCGACGTCAAGGCGCTCAGCTTCGTCGGCAGCACGCCGATTGCGCAGTACATCTACGAAACCGGCGCCCACCACGGCAAGCGCGTGCAGGCCCTGGGCGGTGCCAAGAACCACATGGTGGTGATGCCCGACGCCGACATCGAACAGGCCGTCGACGCCCTCATCGGCAGCGCCTACGGCTCGGCCGGTGAACGCTGCATGGCCATCAGCGTGGCGGTTCTCGTGGGCGATGTCGCCGACAAGATCATCCCCAAGCTGGCCGAACGTGCCAAGGCGCTGAAGATCAGGAACGGCATGGAGTCCGACGCCGAGATGGGCCCCATCGTCACCCAGGAAGCGCGCGACCGCATCGAGAAGTACATCGGCATCGGCGTCGAAGAAGGTGCCAGCCTCGTGGTCGACGGCCGCGGTCACAAGGTCGCCGGCTACGAACAAGGCTTCTTCACCGGCGGCACGCTCTTCGACCACGTCACCCCGGCCATGCGCATCTACAAGGAAGAGATCTTCGGCCCCGTGCTGGCCTGCGTGCGCGTGAAGACCTTCGCCGAAGCGGTGCAACTGGTCAACGACCACGAGTTCGGCAACGGCGTGGCCTGCTTCACCAGCGACGGCGGCGTGGCGCGCGAGTTCGCGCGGCGCGTGCAGGTGGGCATGGTGGGCATCAACGTGCCGATTCCCGTGCCCATGGCCTGGCACGGCTTCGGCGGCTGGAAGAAGAGCCTGTTCGGCGACATGCACGCCTACGGCGAAGAAGGCGTGCGCTTCTACACCAAGCAGAAGAGCGTGATGCAGCGCTGGCCCGACAGCATCGGCAAGGGCGCCGAGTTCACCATGCC
>CAYREA010000569.1:0-1362 GCA_964423075.1 uncultured Rubrivivax sp.
AGAGCCGGCTCCGGTTGCCTGAACACGCAACGGCCTGAGATAAGTGGATTGGCTGCGGTTTGAACTTCTTCAATCTTAGGCCCCTGCCAGGCCGCCGGAGGCGCCCCGGTTGAGCCCATGTACTCATGGTTCAACCCATCAGGCTGCTGCCTGCATCGCCGCCAGCGTGCTGAAGTAGACCATGTCCGGGGTTCTCCCGTCGTGGCTCTGGTGCGGCCGGCGCGCGTTGTAGAACGCGAAGTACGCAGCCAGGCTCTGCCGCGCGGCACTGACGCCGTCGTAGGCCTTGAGGTACACGTCCTCGTACTTCACGCTCTTCCACAGCCGCTCGACGAAGACGTTGTCGCGCCAGCAGCCCTTGCCGTCCATGCTCTGGCGCGCACCGATGCGCTGGACCTCGGCCACGAACTCGGCGCTGCTGAACTGGCTGCCCTGGTCGGTGTTGACGATCTCCGGCGCTCCCCAGCGCGCTGTCGCCTCGCGCAGGGCCTCCACGCAGAAGTCCACCTCCATCGTGATCGACACCCGGTGCGCCAGCACCCGGCGACTGTGCCAGTCCAGCACCGCCACCAAGTACACCCAACCGCGCGCCATCGGGATGTAGGTGATGTCCAGGGCCCAGACCTGGTTGGCTCGCTCGATGGCCAGGCCTCGCAGCGCGTACGGAAATACCGGGTGCGCCGGGTGCTTCCTGCTCGTGTTGGGCTTGCGGTACAGCGCCTGGATGCCCATTCGCCGCATCAGCGTGCCTACATGCCGCCGGCCGACCTCGATGCCCTGCAGGCGCAGCAGATCGCGCAGCATCCGGCTGCCCGCGAACGGGTGCTCCAGGTGCAACTCGTCGATGCGGCGCATCAACTCCAGCTCGGCCTGGGGTATCGGCTCGGGGTGGTAGTACACCGTGCCTCGGCTGATACCCAGCAGCTCAGCCTGGCGCTTGAGCGGCAGCTCATGTTCGCGGTCGATCATCGCTTTGCGCTCAGCAAGCCGGCCTTGCTGAGCGCGCCTTCCAAAAAATCGTTCTCCAGCGTCAGTTGCCCGATCTTGGCGTGCAGCGCCTTCAGGTCCACCGGCACTGCCTCGGGCGCCACCGCGCCACCGAACGCGCTCGCGGCGCGCTCCATCAACTGCCGCCGCCACTCCGTCACCTGGTTGGGGTGCACATCGTGCTTGTGCGCGATCTCGGCAATCGTCTTGCCGTCGGCCAAGGCCTCTATCGCCACCTTGGCCTTGAACGCCGCTGAGTGGTTGCGACGTGGTCTCTTGCTCATGTCCTCTGCTCCTTCGTCTCGGGCTCTATCCTCGCCCATCGGAGCAGCCCATCCACTTTAGGCCGTGTCCAGATTTGCGCGGCCGGCTCTC
>CAYREA010000570.1:0-1359 GCA_964423075.1 uncultured Rubrivivax sp.
CGATGCTGGCGCAGGGCACACGCACGATGCTGCTGCCGAAGAAGCCCAGCGCCGCCTCCTCGCTGAAGGTGCCCGCCGGGCCCAGGTAGGCCACGCGCGTGGGGGTTTCCAGCGCGCGGCAGGCCGACATGATCTCGCGCCAGATCGGCGCCACGCTGTCGCTCTGCAGCGGGCCCGGGTTGTGGGCCTTCAGGCCGTCGATGACCTGGGCTTCGCGCTCGGGGCGGAACACCACCGAGCCTTCCTTCTTCTTGATCTCGCCCACCTCCAGCGCCAGGCCGGCGCGGCGGTTCAGCAGCGCCAGCAGCTCGCGGTCGACGCGGTCGATCTGCTGGCGCAGCGCCAGCAGTTCCGGTGCGATGGCGGGTGTGTCGGCCATGGGCTCGCTGGGCCGGCTACTTCTTCACCGGCGCCTTGGCGCCCGAGGCCGCACCCGCGGGCGGGGTGATGCCGAGGCGTTTGGACACCGACTGGTCCAGCGCCCGCACCTTCACTTCCACCTCGGCCCGCGATTCGGCCACGAGGCGTTCGCCGATGGCCTTCTGCATGTCGGGGCCGGCCTGTTGGAAGCGGCGGTTCACGGGCGATTCGAGGATGGCGATGATCTGGCGCAGTTCGTCCTCGGTGAAGCGCTCTTCGAGGATGGGGCCGATGGTGATGGGCGCCAGCTTCACGGCGCGATCGCGCACGATGGGCGTGGCCTCGTCGATGTACTTGCGCGCATCGGCTTCGATGTCACGCGCCAGGGCATCGCGGCGTTCGGCCGGGATGCGCCGCAGGGCCACGTCGGCCTGCTGCAGCAACTGGCGCGCGGGCTGTTCGGCCAGCTGGCGCGCCATGGCTTCGACACCGGGCTGCTGCAGCTTCAGCAGCTTGGCCACCAGTTCCTTCTTCGCGGCACTGCTGCTGGCCGCGGGGGCTGCCGGCGCAGTGTCCTGTGCCTGGGCCAGGCCGCTGCCTCCCAGAGCCAGGGCCAGGGCCGCGGCCAGGGTCAAGGGCTTCCACATCGATCAGTTTCCTTCCGTGCCGGGCTCGCCGGCGCTGCTGTCTTCGTTGTCGGTGGGCGCGTCGTTCTCGACGATGCGCTGCAGACCGCTGAGCTTGGCGCCATTGTCCAGCGCGATCAGCGTCACACCCTGCGTGGCGCGGCCGAGCTCGCGGATCTCGCTGACGCGCGTGCGCACCAGCACGCCCTTGTCGGTGATGAGCATGATCTCGTCGGCCGGGCGCACCAGCGTCGCGGCCACGACCTTGCCGTTGCGTTCGCTCTGCTGGATGGCAATCATGCCCTTGGTGCCGCGGCCGTGGCGCGTGTACTCGACGATGCTGGTGCGCTTGCCGTAGCCGTTCTCCGTGGCG
>CAYREA010000571.1:0-1344 GCA_964423075.1 uncultured Rubrivivax sp.
TCACCGGCTGGTCCTTGCCCAGCATCTCGCCGCTGGCGATGCGGAACAGCAGGGCGTAGCCGATCTGGCCGGCGGCACCGGTAACGGCCACGCGGACGGGCTTCTTGGTGGACATGGGGGGCTCCTGGGGTGGAAAGAGGGGAGGGGGGGAGAAGAAGTCGGGATGGGTGTGCCGATGAGGGCAGGGCCGTGATTCTAGTCACCGCACCCTGACTTCACTCTTATGTCTTATGTAAGACATCCTGGTCCACAATAGCGCCATGCCTGCCGCCGCCGAGTCGTCACCCCTGCTGCCGGCGGCGCCCTCGTTCAGCCCGCTGTACCAGCAGATCAAGGCGCTGCTGCTCAAGAGCCTGCAGGGCGGCGAGTGGCTGCCGGGCCAGATGATCCCCAGCGAGGTGGAACTGGCCGCGCGCTTCGGCGTCAGCCAGGGCACGGTGCGCAAGGCCATCGACGAGATGGCCACCGACAACGTGCTGGTGCGGCGCCAGGGCAAGGGCACCTTCGTGGCCACCCATGCCGAGCAGGAGACGCAGTACCGCTTCCTGCGCCTGATGCCCGACGACGGCAGCCCGCCCGCGCTGCAGCGGCGCCTGCTCGACTGCCGCCGCATGCGGGCGCCGCTGGAAGTGGCGCGCCTGCTGGCGCTGAAGTCGGGCGAGACGGCGGTGCAGGTGCGGCGCCTGCTGTTGGCCGCCGGGCGGCCGGTGGTGCTGGACGACCTGTGGCTGCCGGGCAGCCTGTTCAAGGGCCTCACGGCCGAGCGCATGACGGCCTGGCGTGGCCCGCTGTACCGCCTGTTCGAGGCCGAGTTCGCCGTGCACATGATCCGCGCCGAAGAAAAACTGCGTGCGGTGGCGGCCGAGGCCGAGGTGGGTGAGCTGCTCGACGTGCCCACCGGCACGCCGCTGCTGTCGGTGGAGCGATTGTCATTCACCTACGGCGACCGCCCCGTCGAATTGCGCCGCGGCCTGTACCACACCGCGGCCCACCACTACCGCAACGTGCTCAGTTGAACCACCTGGCGACGATGCTTCCAGTTCCACGTAAGACTGCTGCGTTGCAATAAACTCAACTGGTTTACCCGGCCCCCGAGAACAACCCATGAGCGAGATGACTAGAACCAGACCCGGCACCATGCGTCTGGTCGACGCCGTGAAGTACAGGTTGCCGCTGGCGGGGGTGGTGTCCATCCTGCACCGCGTGAGCGGCGTGGTGATGTTCCTGCTGCTGCCCTTCATCATCTGGCTGTTCGACGTCAGCGTCTCGTCCGAGATCAGCTACGAACGATTCACCGCCGCCTTCACGGCTGGCATCGGCTGGCTGCCGGGCTGGTTCATCAAG
>CAYREA010000572.1:0-1342 GCA_964423075.1 uncultured Rubrivivax sp.
CCCCAGCGGCTGCGGCAAGAGCACGCTGCTGCGCACCTTCAACCGCATGTTCGAGTTGTATCCCGAGCAGCGGGCCGAAGGCACGATCACGCTCGATGGCGAGGACATCCTGAGCAGCAAGCTCGACGTCTCGCTGGTGCGGGCCAAGGTCGGCATGGTCTTCCAGAAGCCCACGCCCTTTCCGATGTCGATCTACGACAACATCGCCTTCGGCGTGCGCCTGTTCGAGGCGCTGCCGCGGGTGGAGATGGACGAACGCGTCGAGTGGGCGCTGAAGAAGGCGGCGCTGTGGAACGAGGTCAAGGACAAGCTCGACCAGAGCGGCTCGGGCCTGTCGGGCGGCCAGCAGCAGCGCCTGTGCATCGCCCGCGGCATCGCCATCAAGCCCGAGGTGCTGCTGCTCGACGAGCCCTGCTCGGCGCTGGACCCCATCTCCACCGGCAAGATCGAGGAATTGATCCACGAACTGAAGGCCGACTACACGGTGGTCATTGTCACGCACAACATGCAGCAGGCCGCGCGCTGCAGCGACTACACGGCCTACATGTACCTGGGCGACCTGGTCGAGTTCGGCCGCACCCCGGAACTCTTCATGCAGCCGAAGAAGAAGGACACCGAGGACTACATCACCGGGAGATTCGGCTGAGCGCCGAAGGAGCGAACCCATGAGCGACAAGCATCTCTCGACCCAGTTCGACGCCGAACTCAGCGGCATCAGCAGCCGCGTGCTGGAAATGGGTGGCCTCGTGGAATCGCAGGTCTCGCAGGCGCTCTACGCGCTGACCAACTTCAACGGCGAAACCGCCAGCCAGGTGCTGCAGCGCGAAGAGCGCGTGAACCAGATGGAAGTGGAGATCGACCGCGATCTGTCGGCCATCATCGCCCGCCGCCAGCCCACCGCGCGCGACCTGCGCCTGCTCATCGCCATCAGCAAGGCCATCGCCAACCTGGAGCGCGTGGGCGACGAGGCGGCACGCATCGCGCGCACGGTGCAGAGGCTCATCAACACCGGCGTCAGCTCGCGGCTGCGCCTGCCGGTGGCCGATCTCGGCTTCGAGGCCGACCTGGCCATCGCGCAGCTGCGCAAGGCGCTGGACGCCTTCGCCCGGCTGGACACCGCCAAGGCGCTGGAAGTGTTGAAGCAGGACGACCAGATCGACCAGGAGTTCGACGGCCTGCTGCGCAAGCTGATCACCTACATGATGGAAGATCCGCGCACCATCTCTTCGAGCATCGACCTGGTGTTCGTCGCCAAGGCCATCGAACGCGTGGGCGACCACGCCAAGAACCTGGCCGAGGCCATCATCTACGTCGTCAAGGGCACCGACGTGCGGCACACGCC
>CAYREA010000573.1:0-1331 GCA_964423075.1 uncultured Rubrivivax sp.
ACACCATCATCGTGCACCCCGACGTGCGCAAGATGCTGCTGACCGCGCGTGCCTATGCCGAAGGCGGCCGCGCGCTGGCGATGTTCACCGCGCTGAAGATCGACGAAGAACTCTCGTCCGACGACGAAGACGCGCGCCAGGAGGCCGCCGACCTGGTCGCGCTGCTGACGCCCATCATCAAGGCCTTCATGACCGACAACGGCTGGATCGCCACCAGCCACTGCATGCAGGTCTTCGGCGGCCACGGCTACATCCACGAGTGGGGCATGGAGCAACTGGTGCGCGACGCGCGCATCAACATGATCTACGAAGGCACGAACACCGTGCAATCGCTGGACCTGCTGGGCCGCAAGGTGCTGGGCGACAACGGCAAGAAGCTCAAGAAGTTCGGCAAGCTGGTGCAGGAGTTCGTCGAGGACGAAGGCACCAACGAGGCGATGCAGGAGTTCGTCAACCCGCTGGCCGACCTGGGCGACAAGGTCACCAAGCTCACCACCGAACTCGGCATGAAGGCCTTCGGCAACGCTGATGAAGTGGGCGGCGCGGCGGTGGACTACCTGCGCGTTTGCGGCCACCTGGTCTTTGCCTACTTCTTCGCCCGCATGGCCAAGGTGGCGCTGGCGAAGAAGGACAGCGGCGACGCGTTCTACGCGGCGAAGCTGCACACCGCGCGCTTCTACTACGCCAAGCTGCTGCCGGAGACGGCTGGGCTGATCCGCAGCGCGCGCGCCGGCGTGGCGCCGCTGCTGGCGATGGAAGAAGACATGTTCTGATAACGCTTCACCGTCATGGAACCGAGGAGACAAAGATGAAGAAGACCCTGATCACCCTGAGCCTGGCCCTGGCGGCCGGCTTCGCCTGCGCGCAGGCCACGCCCACGGGCCTGTGGAAGACCATCGACGACAAGACCAAGGCCGAGCGCGCCCTGGTGCGCATCACGGAAACCGGTGGTGTGTTCACGGGCCGCATCGAAAAGCTGCTGGCGCCCGACGCCAAGCCCGACGCCAAGTGCGACAAGTGCGAAGACGACCGCAAGGACAAGCTGATCGTCGGCCTGGACATCGTGCGCGGCGTCAAGAAAGGCAGCGACGACGACCTGTGGGACGGCGGCACCATCCTGGATGCCAACGAAGGCAAGGTCTACAAGGTGCGCATGAAGCCGGTGGACGGCGGCAAGCAACTCGAGGTGCGGGGCTACGTCGGCATGCCGATGCTGGGCCGCACCCAGACATGGATACGCGTCGAGTGACGCACAAGGAGCATTGATGAACCGTTTCCAAGTCCGCAAGGTCGCCGTGCTGGGCGCCGGCGTGATGGGCGCGCAGATCGCC
>CAYREA010000574.1:0-1321 GCA_964423075.1 uncultured Rubrivivax sp.
CGATGCGCTCGCCGCGCAGCTCGATGCTGCCCTTGGTGACCTCGCCGCGCTCGCCCGCCAGCAGGTTGCTGACGGCGCGCAGCGTGGTCGTCTTGCCGGCGCCGTTGCCGCCGAGCAAGGCCACCACGCCACCCTCGGGCACCTGCAGGCTCACGCCCTTCAGCACCAGGATCACGTGGTTGTAGATGACCTCGATGCCGTTGACGTTGAGGAAGACCGCGCTCATGGCTTTCAGCTCTGGCAGTCTTCCGGCGTGCGGCGCGTGAGCTTCTTGTCAGCCGCGTACTTGTCGGCCGACTGCTTGACCATGGGTTTGATGATCTGCTCGTCGGCCTGCATGAAGTCGGTGGTGAAGTTCCACTTGCTGCCGTCCCAGGTGTGGATGCGCGCCCAGGTGCTGCCCATGTGGTCCTGGCACGAGGTGGACAGCGGCCGCAGCACGCCCGCGAAGCCCAGCGCGTCGAGCTTCTTCTGGTCCAGCGCCAGGTTCTCCAGGCCCCAGCGCACCTGCTCGGCCGTCATCACCTTGCCCTTGCCGTAACGTTCCTGCGCGCGGCGCACGGCCTCGATGCCCAGCATCTGGATGATCAGGCCGCGCGTGTACAGCACCGAGCCTACTTCTTCCTTCGGCCCCGTGCCCTGGCCCTTGGCGTGCACGTGCTTGATGATGTCCTGGATGACCTTCGGCGTCTGGCCGCTGGTGTTGAGGTTGAGCGCGTTGTAGCCCTTGGCACCTTCGCCCACGTCCTTGACGTCGGGTTCGGCACCGGCCCACCACACGCCGTACATCTTCTCGCGCGGATAGCCCGTGGCCTGCGCTTCCTTCAGCGCGGTGCTGTTCATCACGCCCCAGCCCCACAGCAGCACGTAGTCGGGCCGGCTCTGGCGCACCTGCAGCCAGGCGCTCTTCTGCTCCACGCCAGGTGCGGTGACGGGGATCAGCTGCAGGTCGAAGCCGTGCATCTTGCTGCGCTCGGTGAGCAGCGGAATCGGCTCCTTGCCGAAGGGGCTGTCGTGATAGACCAGGGCGATCTTCTTGCCCTTGAGCTTGTCCAGGCCGCCTTCCTTCTTGCCCAGGTGCTGGATGATGATGTCGGCACCCGTCCAGTAGCTGCCCATCAGCGGGAAGTTCCACTTGAACACGCCGCCGTCCTGCGAAGCGGAGAGGCCGTACCCCAGCGTGATGAGCGGGATCTTGTCGCCCGGCGCCTTGTCGGTGAGCGCGAAGGTGATGCCGGTGCTCTGCGGGTCGACCAGCGTGTTGGTCTTGCCCTTCAGGCGCTCGTAGCACTCCACGCCCTTGTCGGTGGCGTAGCCCGTC
>CAYREA010000575.1:0-1314 GCA_964423075.1 uncultured Rubrivivax sp.
CCTCCATCACCACGATGCGGTCGGCGCGCAGCACGGTGGCCAGGCGGTGCGCGATGACGAGCGTGCTGCGGTCTTTCATCGCCGCTTCCAGTGCCTGCTGCACCACGCGTTCGCTTTCGGCGTCGAGTGCGCTGGTCGCCTCGTCCAGCAGCAGCAGCGGCGGGTTCTTCAGCATCGCGCGCGCGATGCTGATGCGCTGGCGCTGGCCGCCCGACAGGCGCACGCCGCGTTCGCCCAGGTAGGTGGTGTAACCCTCGGGCAGGGCGCTGATGAAGTCGTGCGCGTAGGCGGCGCGCGCGGCGGCGAACACCTCTTCGTCGCTGGCGTCGGGGCGGCCGTAGCGGATGTTCTCCAGCGCGCTGGTGGAAAACACCGTGCTGTCCTGCGGCACGATGCCGATGCGCTGGCGCAGTGCGTTCAGGCCAATGTGCGTGACCGGCACGCCGTCGATCAGCACACGGCCCTGCTGCGCGTCATAAAAGCGCAGCAGCAGCTGCAGCACGGTGCTCTTGCCGGCGCCGCTGGGGCCCACCAGCGCCACCGTCTCGCCGGGCCGGATGGCCAGAGTGAAGTCGGCCAGCGCGGCCTGTTTCGGGCGCGACGGGTAGTGGAAGCCCACGCGCTCGAAAACCACCGCCGAGCCGCCCCGCACCGGCGGCAGCGCGGCCGGCCGCGCCGGTTCGCCCACCGGCGAGCGCGCGGCCAGCAGCTCCATCAGCCGCTCGGTGGCGCCGGCAGCGCGCAGCAGGTCGCCGTAGACCTCGGAGAGCACCGCCACCGCGCCCACGAAGATGATCACGAACACCACCGTCTGCCCCAGGTGCCCGGCGCTGATGGTGCCGGCCAGCACCGCCTGCGTACCCTGGTACAGGCCCCACAGCAGCGCACCGAAGGTGGCGCTGATCATGAAACCCACCAGGAAAGCGCGCACCCGGGTGCGCTTCAGTGCGGTCTGGAAGGCGTCTTCGGTGCTCTTCTCGAAGCGCTGCGCCTCGCGGCCTTCCTGTACGTAGCTCTGCACCACGGGAATCTCGGACAGCACCTCGGACGCGATGGCGCTGCTGTCGGCCACGCGGTCCTGGCTGGCGCGGCTGAGCTTGCGCACGCGGCGGCCGAAGTACAGGCTGGGCAGCACCACCAGCACCAGGATGCCCAGCACCTGCGTCATCACCAAAGGGTTGGTGACGATCAGCGCCACCAGCGCGCCGATGCCCATCACCACGTTGCGCAGGCCCATGCTCAGGCTGCTGCCCACCACGGTCTGCACGAGCGTGGTGTCGGTGGTCAGGCGGCTCAGCACCTCGCCGGTCTTGG
>CAYREA010000576.1:0-1300 GCA_964423075.1 uncultured Rubrivivax sp.
TCGAGGTCGTGGCCGTCGATCGGGCCGACGTAGTTGAAGCCGAACTCCTCGAAGATCGTGCCGGGCACGACCATGCCCTTGGCGTGTTCCTCGAAGCGCCGCGCCAGCTCGAAAAGCGGCGGCGCGTTCTTCAGCACCGCCTTGGCGCCCTGGCGCGCGGCCTCGTAGAAGTTGCCGCTCATCAGGCGTGCCAGGTACTTGTTGAGCGCGCCCACCGGCGGGCTGATCGACATGTCGTTGTCGTTCAGCACCACCAGCAGGTCGGCGTTGATGCCGGCGTGGCTGACGCCAGCGTTGTTCAAGGCCTCGAAGGCCATGCCGGCAGTCATGGCGCCGTCGCCGATGACGGCCACGGCGCGCCGGTCTTCACCCTTGAGCTTGCTGGCCAGCGCCATGCCCAGGGCGGCGCTGATGCTGGTGCTGCTGTGCGCGGTGCCGAAGGTGTCGTACTCGCTCTCGTCGCGGCGCGGAAAGCCGGCCACGCCGCCCAGCTGGCGCAGCGTGTTCATGCGGTCGCGACGGCCGGTGAGGATCTTGTGCGGGTAGGTCTGGTGGCCCACGTCCCAGACCACGCGGTCGTACGGGGTGTTGAAGACGTAGTGCAGCGCGATCGTCAACTCCACCGTGCCCAGGTTGCTGCCCAGGTGGCCGCCGGTCTGGCTGACGGTGTTCAGCACGAACTGGCGCAACTCGGTGGCCAGCGCGGGCAGGTCGGCCCGGTTGACACGGCGCAGGTCGACCGGCGACTGGATGTTCTGCAGCAATGGTTTCACCATTTCAATGCTCCCTCTCCACCACCTTGTCGGCCAGCACGCCCAGCATGGCGGCTGCGCCGCCCAGGCCACTCAGCCGCAATGCATCGTGGGCCTGCAGGCGCAGGGCCTCGGCATGGCGGCGCGCGGCGTCGAGCCCCAGCGCCGACACGTAGGTGGGTTTGTTGTCGTTCTGGTCCTTGCCGGCGGTCTTGCCCAGCGTTTCCGATGCCTGGGTCACGTCGAGGATGTCGTCGACCACCTGGAAGGCCAGGCCCACCGCAGCGCCGTAGTCGCCCAGCGCCTGCCAGGCCACCGGGTTGCAGGGACCACAGGCGGCCCCCATGCGCACGCTGGCCTGCAGCAGCGCGCCGGTCTTGCGGCGGTGCATGTCGCGCAGCTCGGCTTCGTTCAGCGGGTGGCCGATGCTGGCCAGGTCGATGGCCTGGCCGCCGGCCATGCCGGCATGGCCGGCCGAGCGTGCCCGCAGCGCCCCCAGGCGGGCCTGCAGCGCCGGGGCCACGCCGGGGTCGGGCGTCAGCACCTCG
>CAYREA010000577.1:0-1278 GCA_964423075.1 uncultured Rubrivivax sp.
GGCCTGGCCGGTGTGCTGCAGGTGCAGGTGCCCGAACACGGCGCCGGCATGCTGTGGATCGACGGCAAGGTCGAGCGCCTGCTGGCGCCGGGCTCGTACGCCTTCTGGAAGTTCAACCGCAACGTCTCGGTCGAGACCGTCGACCTGCGGCTGCAAGCCCTTGAAGTCACCGGCCAGGAAATCCTGACCAAGGACAAGGTGGCGCTGCGGCTGAACCTGTCGGCGACCTGGCGCTTCACGGACGTGCTGAAGGCCTACAAGGAACTGGCCAAGCCTGCGGACCACCTGTACCGCGAGCTGCAGTTCGGCCTGCGTGCGGCCGTGGGCACGCGGACGCTGGACGAGTTGCTCGAGAACAAGACGGTGATCGACGAGGTCGTCACCGCCCAGGTCACCACCAAGCTGGCGGGCTACGGCCTGCAGCTGGACGGCGTGGGCGTGAAGGACATCGTGCTGCCGGGCGAGATGAAGACCATCCTCGCCCAGGTGGTGGAGGCCGGCAAGGCGGCCGAGGCCAACGTGATCCGCCGGCGTGAAGAGACGGCAGCGACCCGTTCGCTGCTGAACACCGCCAAGGTGATGGAGGACAACCCCGTCGCCCTGCGGCTGAAGGAGCTCGAGACGCTGGAACGCGTGGCCGAGCGCATCGACAAGATCTCCGTGTTCGGAGGTCTGGACCAAGTGCTCAACGGGCTGGTAAAGCTCCGTTGAGCTTGTTGGGGGAGGCTGCATCGGCAGCCTCCCCAGGACGAGGAGAATCAATCATGGACACGAACTACATCCAGGAAGACGTCGGCGGCGGGGTGCCGCTGAAGATGTGGACCCGTGGCGTGCCGGTGGAAGACGAGGCCAAGCGCCAGCTGACCAACGCCGCGCGCCTGCCCATCGTGCACCACCACATCGCCGCGATGCCCGACGTGCACTTTGGTATCGGCGCCACCGTGGGCTCGGTGATCCCGACGCTGAAGGCCATCATCCCGGCTGCGGTGGGCGTGGACATCGGCTGCGGCATGATGGCCTGCAAGACCACGCTGACGGCGGAAGACCTGCCGGACAACCTGGCGCCGCTGCGCTCGGCCATCGAACGCGCGGTGCCGCACGGCCGCCAGCCGGGCAGCCGTGATCCGGGGGCCTGGCAGAAGGCGCCGGGTTCGGTGAACACGGCGTGGGCACAGCTGGAGCCCGAGTTCACCGATCTGTGCCGCGACTACCCGAAGCTGGCCAAGACCAACCACATCCAGCACCTGGGCACGCTGGGCACGGGCAACCACTTCATCG
>CAYREA010000578.1:0-1273 GCA_964423075.1 uncultured Rubrivivax sp.
CGTAGCGGCGCGCGTTCTCCAGCAGGTTGCGCAGGGCGCGCCGCAGCAGGCGTTCCTCGCCCTGCACGTGCACGTCTTCGCCCTGCGCGGCGGCGCCCACCCGCGCCGCTTCTTCGGCGGCCAGGCCGAGCAGGCCCACGGCCTCCTTGTGGCCCACGGTGCTGGCGCCGTCCAGGCGGCTGGCCAGCAGCACCTCTTCCACCAGCGCATCGAGTTCGGCGATGTCGGTGTCGATCTCCTTGCGCAGCGCGGGCTTCTGCGCCGGTGGTGCGTCGTCCATCATCGCCACGGCCATCTTCAGGCGCGCCAGCGGCGAACGCAGCTCGTGGCTCGCATTCGCCAGCAGGCTCTGGTGCGAACGCAGCAGCGCCTCGATGCGCGACGCGGCCCGGTTGAAGCTGGCACCGACGGCCGCCACCTCGTCCTGCCCGTCCTCGGCCACGCGCTGGTGCAGCGCGCCGGCGCCGAAGGCTTCCACACCGTGCTTCAAGGCTTCGAGGCGGCGCGTGAGGCGCTTGACCACCGGGAAGGCGCCCACCGCCACCGCGATGAAGATCACCGCCAGCAGCGCCGCCAAGCCCACGCCGTCGGGCCAGGGCCGCGGCGGGCCGGCGGCCCAGGGCGGCTGCAGGTCGCCGGCGCGCGCCATCGCGCCCGGGCGCATGGGGTTGGGCCGCGGCACCCAGAGCGTGCGGCCATCGTCGAAGCGGATGGCCTGCAGGCGGCCGGCATTGGGCTGCAGGTTGAATTCGCGGCGCAGGAAGGACTCGGACACGCCCAGGCGCTGCCCGCTCGCGTCGTCCAGCGCCATGGGCAGGCGCAGGCGCTGCGACCAGTCGCGCACCGCGGCGAGCTGTTCTTCCACCGGTGCGCTGGCCGGCGGCATGGCGCGCTCGAGCAGGTCGCCCCAGGCCTGCACACGCTCGCGCGTGGCGCCCTCCACCCGCACGCGCTGCTCGTCGCGCTGCTCGGCCAGGTGGCGCTGCACCAGCCAGCCCGACACCAGCGCGAACAGCGCCAGCGAGGCCACCACCGTGAGGTAGATGCGCAGGTAGAGTGATCGCATGCCGGCCGCCATGGGCTATTCCGCGTCCTGCTTCTTGGCGAAGACGTAGCCGGCGCCGCGCACCGTGAGCACGCGCTTGGGGTTCTTCGGGTCGTCTTCGATGACGGCGCGGATGCGCGAGATGTGCACGTCGATGCTGCGGTCGAAGGCCTCCAGCGGGTGGCCCTTGAGCGAGTCCATGATCTGGTCGCGCGACAGCACGCGGCC
>CAYREA010000579.1:0-1264 GCA_964423075.1 uncultured Rubrivivax sp.
GTACCTGAGCAACATCGCCAGCACCGTGCACCTGGTGCACCGGCGCGACAAGTTCCGCGCCGAGGCCATCCTGATCGACAAGGTGCATGCCAAGGTGGCCGCCGGCAAGATCAAGCTGCACCTGTGGAACACCCTGGACGAAGTGCTGGGTGACGGCACCGGCGTCACCGGCGTGCGCCTGCAGAGCACCCAGGGCGGCGGCACCACCGAGATTCCGCTCAAGGGCTGCTTCATCGCCATCGGCCACCAGCCCAACACCGACATCTTCAAGGGCCAGCTGGAGATGAAGGACGGCTACATCGTCACCAAGACCGGCCTGGACGGCATGGCCACCATGACCAGCGTGCCCGGCGTCTTCGCCGCCGGCGACGTGCAGGACCACATCTACCGCCAGGCCATCACCAGCGCCGGCACCGGCTGCATGGCCGCGCTGGACGCGCAGCGCTTCCTGGAGCAGCAAGAGGGCTGAAAATCGGGCTACAATCGCGGGCTTTGCTGAGCGTGGTATCCACCGTGCGGGCTTGCCCGCGGTAGGCGTGTCGAGCGGCAGCGTAATCAACATCCTCTGGAGAGCGTCATGGCACGCGTCTGTCAAGTCACCGGCAAGCGCCCGATGGTGGGCCACAACGTTTCGCACGCGAACAACAAGACCAAGCGGCGTTTCCTGCCCAACCTGCACTACCGCCGCTTCTGGCTGGAAACCGAAAACCGCTGGGTGCGCCTGCGCGTGAGCAACGCCGCGCTGCGCCTCATCGACAAGGTGGGCATCGAGCAGGTCGTTTCCGACCTGCGTGCCCGTGGCGAAATCTGACCCCCGTTAGGAGCACAGCATGGCCAGCAAAGGCGGACGCGAAAAGATCAAGCTGGAGTCCACGGCGGGCACCGGCCACTTCTACACCACCAGCAAGAACAAGAAGACGACGCCCGAGAAGCTCGAATTCCTGAAGTTCGACCCGAAGGCGCGCAAGCACGTCCTGTACAAGGAAGTGAAGCTGAAGTAACTCAGCGGCACACCAACAAGAAAACCCGCCGATGGCGGGTTTTCTTGTTGTCCTCAAGCGGGCCCGAAGGGCCGCTCTCGGAGACTCAGCGCACCACGCCGATGTTCGTTTGCTTGCCGCCTTCGTACGAGCGCAAGGTCAGCGCGCCGTTCTTGACGTCACCCTTCTCGTCGAAGGTGATCAGGCCAGTGACGCCCTTGTAGCCGGAGGTCTTGGCCAGCACCGGCAGGTACTTGGCCGGTTCGGCAGAGCCGGCCTTGACC
>CAYREA010000580.1:0-1254 GCA_964423075.1 uncultured Rubrivivax sp.
GCGTCAAGGCCTCCGAGGTCATCAAGCAGCTGATGAAGCTGGGCCAGATGGTCACCATCAACCAGCAGCTCGACCAGGAGACGGCGATGATCGTCGTCGAGGAAATGGGCCACAAGGCCTTCGCGGCCAAGCTGGACGACCCGGAAGCCTTCACCGAAGAGGAAACCGCGCTGCACGACGCGGCCGAGCAACTGCCGCGTGCCCCGGTGGTGACCGTGATGGGCCACGTCGACCACGGCAAGACGAGCCTGCTCGACTACATCCGCCGCGCCCGTGTGGCAGCGGGTGAAGCCGGCGGCATCACGCAGCACATCGGCGCGTACCACGTCGAGACGCCGCGCGGCATGATCACCTTCCTCGACACGCCAGGCCACGCCGCGTTCACCGCGATGCGGGCACGTGGCGCGCAGGCCACCGACCTGGTCATCCTGGTGGTGGCGGCCGACGACGGTGTGATGCCGCAGACCAAGGAAGCCATCGCCCACGCGAAGGCCGCCGGTGTGCCCATCGTCGTGGCCATGAACAAGATCGACAAGCCCGACGCCAACCTCGAGCGCGTGAAGAGCGAACTCGTGGCCGAAGGCGTGATCCCCGAAGACTTCGGCGGCGATTCGCCCTTCGTGGGCGTCTCGGCCAAGCTCGGCACCGGCATCGACACGCTGCTGGAACAGGTGCTGTTACAGGCCGAAGTGCTGGAACTCAAGGCCCCCAAGGCTGCGGCGGCCAAGGGCCTGGTCATCGAAGCCCGGCTGGACAAGGGCCGCGGCCCGGTGGCCACGATCCTGGTGCAGAGCGGCACGCTGAACAAGGGCGACGTGGTGCTGGCCGGCAGCAGCTTCGGCCGTGTGCGCGCCATGCTCGACGAAGACGGCAAGAGCATCGAATCGGCCGGGCCGTCTTTGCCGGTTGAGATTCAGGGCCTGACCGAAGTGCCGCAGGCCGGTGACGAGTTCATGGTGCTCAACGACGAGCGTCGTGCGCGCGAGATCGCCACCTTCCGCCAGGGCAAGTACCGCGAAGTGACGCTGAACCGCCGCCAGGCTGCCAAGCTGGAAGGCATGTTCGAGAACATGGGCGAAGGCGCGGCGCAGACGCTGAGCCTGATCGTCAAGGCCGACGTGCAGGGCTCGCAGGAAGCGCTGGCGCAGAGCCTGCTCAAGCTCAGCACGCCCGAGGTCAAGGTGCAGATCGTGCACGCGGCCGTGGGTGGCATCAGCGAGAGCGACGTCAACCTCGCGATCGCGTCGAAGGCCG
>CAYREA010000581.1:0-1247 GCA_964423075.1 uncultured Rubrivivax sp.
TCGTCCTGCGCCTTGACGCGGAAGTCGAAGGCCACGCCGCGCAGGATCAGGCCCACCAGCATCAGCGCCACCGGCAGGTACAGCGCCGTGAGCACCATGCCGTGCGCCTTCGGAAAGGCGATCAGCAGGATGCCGACACCCAGCACCAGCCAGGTCTCGTTGGCGTCCCAGAATGGGCCGATGCTGGCGATCATGATGTCCTTGTCGCGGTCTGCCGCGCGCGGCAGCAGCAGGCCCACGCCGAGGTCGTAGCCGTCCAGCACCACGTAGGCCAGCATCGCCAGGCCCATCAGGCCCATGAAGATCACGGGCAGGGTGGTGGCCCAGTTCATGGCGTGGCGCCGGCGGGAACGAGGCCGGGCTCGGGCGCGGCATCGAGTGGCTTCTCGGCCATGTACTTCACCACGCCGACGTACGCGACGATGAGCGCCAGGTAGACGGTGACGTAGAGCGCCAGCGTGGCCGCGATCATCGGGCTCGGCACGCGCGAGGCCAGCTCGTCCACGCGCACCAGGCCGAACACCATGTAGGGCTGGCGGCCGATCTCGGTGACGTACCAGCCGGCCAGCGTGGCCACCCAGCCCGAGAACGTCATGCCCGCCAGGCCCCACAGCAGCGGGCGCGGCAGCCGCTCGGCCACCCAGCCGCGCCGGCGGTACAGCGCCAGGCCCGCCCAGCCGAAGAGCAGCATCAGCAGACCCATGCCCACCATCAGGCGGAAGCCGTAGAAGACGGGCTTGACCGGTGGGTGGGCGTTCGGAAAGTCGTTCAGTCCGCGCAGCTCACCGTCGGCGTCGTGCTTGAGGATCAGCGCGGCCAGCCTCGGCACCGCCACCTCGAAGTGGTTGCTGCGCGTGGCCTCGTCGGGCACGGCGAACAGCAATAGCGGCGCGCCGCGTTCGGTCTGCCAGATGCCTTCCATCGCGGCGATCTTCTGCGGCTGGTGCTGCAGGGTGTTCAGGCCGTGCAGGTCGCCGACGAAGATCTGCAAGGGCACCAGCACGGCCGCCAGCGTGAGCCCGGTGCGCAGCACGCGCGCGGTCGAGCCGTTGGCCTTGCGCTTGAGCAGTTGCCAGGCGCTGACGCCGGCCAGGATGAAGGCCACGGTCAGGGCCGAGGCCAGCAGCATGTGCGCCAGACGGTAGGGGAACGAGGGGTTGAAGATCACCTCGAGCCACGAGCGCACGAAGAACTCGCCATTGCGGATCTCGTAGCCGGCCGGCGTGTGCAGCCAGGAGTTCAGCGCC
>CAYREA010000582.1:0-1236 GCA_964423075.1 uncultured Rubrivivax sp.
CGGGCTTACGGCGCTTGCCTCCGCGGGCCGGTTAGCTCGAACGTTAGGCGTCGCACCCCACCGCCCATGCCCTCTCCCCACCAACACGAGTTCATGCGCTTTTCTGCCCCCGATCCTGCGGCACTTGAGCGCAGCATCCGGGACACTCGATCAAAGCTGGCTGAGGCTCTATCGCGTAGAGACCAGAGCGCCATCCTCGATTGCGTAGCAGACCTTGGTGGAATGCTCACTACTACAAGAAACGAGGCCGAGGCTCTGGACTTGCTACGCAAGCATGAGTCGCTGGCAAGCTCACACCCTGGCGCGGAGCAGATCGCCTGGTTCTGGAACGCCTTGGCCACAGCACTGCAGTACGTCGGTGAGCGTGCAGTGGCAGAGACCTACTTTGCCAAGGCTGTCGCCGCAGCCCACGGTGGCGGTTGGCGGAAGATCGAGGCCATGGCGCTTCATCACTGGGGGCGAAGCTTGGTTGAGCAAGGCAAACTCGATGAAGCCGAGTTGCGAATCGCTCAAGCACTAGCAATCCGAGAGGAACTTGGCGAGCCTCGCCAAGAAACCTCGCGCAAGGCACTGGCCGAGATTGCCAAGCTCCGCGCGTGAACAGCGACGCCTAACCACTCGCTCAACCGGACCCGCTACGGCAGGCAGCGTAAGCCTGGTCCGAGGCACATGGTGCATCATCTCGTACCAGGCTTACGCTGCCTGCCTCCGCGGGCCGGTTAGCTCGAACGTTAGGCCTCAGAGTTCAACTTCACCGCCATTCATGCGCCTGAATCAAATCACCGTCCCAGCACTTGACGTAGAAAAGTCTATCGACTTCTATCGTGGACTTGGACTGCGCCTCATTGTCAAAGCGCTCCCGCACTACGCACGATTCGAGACTCCGGAGGGCGAGTCCACCTTTTCGCTCCACAAGGTCACCAACGCCCCCACGGAGACGGAAGTCGTCGTCTATTTTGAGTGCACGAGCCTCGACTCCAAGACAAAGGAACTTCAGGAACGTGGCTACAACTTTGACCAACTCCCAAAGGACGAGAAGTGGCTTTGGCGGGAGGCAAGACTGCGCGATCCGTCTAACAACGTCATTTGCCTGTACTGGGCGGGCGAGAATCGCCGCTACCCGCCATGGCGCGTGCAGGAGTAAGGGTCCCCAACCTCTTCACGGCAGTCGAGTGGCGCACTGAGGCCTAACCACTCGTTCAACCGGACCCGCTACGGCAGGCACCGTAAGGCCGG
>CAYREA010000583.1:0-1233 GCA_964423075.1 uncultured Rubrivivax sp.
CGCGGGACGCCGAGTTGCTGGGCGTCGTCCCAGCGCGGTGCGATCAGCGTGACGGAGCGGGCGGCGTACATCGGGCGCATCCGCAACCTGGCGCGCAGCGTGGCGGCGAGTTACTTGGCCAGCCGTGCGCGCATGGGCTTCCCGATGGCGCCGAAGGCCTGGGCCGATGAAGTGATCGCGCAACTGGCGAAGAAGGCGGCCTGACCATGACCACCTTGCTCGTTGAACTCTTCGTCGAAGAACTGCCACCCAAGGCGCTGAAGAAACTCGGCGAGGCCTTCGCCACGCTGCTGAGCGACAGCCTGAAAGCGCAGGGCCTGGCCGCATCCGACGCGGCCATCACCGCCTACGCCTCGCCGCGCCGCCTGGCCGTTCAAGTGAGTGGTGTCGCGGCCAAGGCTGCCGACAAGGCGCAGCAGGTCAAGCTGATGCCGGTGAGCGTGGCGCTGGACGCCGCCGGCCAGCCCACGCCCGCGCTGCTGAAGAAACTGGCTGCCCTGGGTGCCGACGCCAGCGCCGTGCCGCAGCTCAAGCGCGCCCCCGACGGCAAGGCCGAAGCCTTGTTCCTGGACCAGCGCCTGCCCGGCGCCACGCTGGCCGAAGGCCTGCAGAAGGCGCTGGACGAAGCCATCGGCAAGCTGCCCATCCCCAAGGTCATGCAGTACCAGCTGGCCGACGGCTGGACCAGCGTGAACTTCGTGCGCCCGGCGCATGGCCTGGTGGCGCTGCATGGTGACCAGGTGGTGCCGGTGTCGGCGCTGGGCCTGACATCGGGCCGCACGACCACGGGCCACCGTTTCGAAGCGAAGTTGCCCAGCATCACGCTGCGCAACGCCGACAGCTACGCCGCGCAGTTGCGCGACGAAGGCGCGGTGATCGCCAGCTTCGCCGAGCGCCGCGCCGAACTCGTGCAGCAGCTGCAGGCGGCCGCCGCGAAGGAGGGCCTGAAGCCCATCGAGGACGAAGCGCTGCTCGACGAAGTCACTGCGCTGGTCGAGCGCCCGAACGTGCTGCTGTGCCGCTTCGAGCCTGAGTTCCTGGCCGTGCCGCAGGAATGCCTGATCCTCACGATGAAGGCCAACCAGAAGTACTTCCCGCTGCTCGACGCCGCGGGCAAGCTGACCGACCGTTTCCTCATCGTCAGCAACATCAGCCCGGCCGACCCGAGCCGCGTGATCCAGGGCAACGAGCGCGTCGTGCGCCCGCGCCTGGCCGACGCCAAGTTCTTCTTCG
>CAYREA010000584.1:0-1229 GCA_964423075.1 uncultured Rubrivivax sp.
CCAGGCTTACGGTGCTTGCCGTAGCGGGTCCGGTTGAGCGAGTGGTTAGGCCGCAGTTGGCTCACGATACATACGAGGCCTTCTCGGACAAGAAGCGCCGGGCGTGTGTTGGCGCTATGCCGAGCATTGCCAGCGTGCCGTCGGTTGCTACAGGCAACGTCGTCGAGGCTAGCCAATTGAGCCCCATGATGTTCGAGGCGGCTACAGAGAACGGACGCATCATCAGTTGCTGCAGCCTGAACACCGCACCTGGAACCCCAATCACTCTGACTGGACGGCCCAGTACTTCGGCAAACAACGCCGCTACTTGTCCCCAACTCAGCATTTCAGGTCCAGCTAGGTCCCTTGTGGTATTGCGCAATCCGGGGTGATGGACAGCCCCGATCAGTGCGGCGGCGACGTCTTCAATCGCAATAAAGGCGTGACGCGTTTCGGACTTGCCTGGCACCAGAGCGATGCCATGACTGTCAATGAGTTGCCCAGTCAGCCCAACGAAGCGCTGCAGGAACGGCCATCGACGTGCGGTCAAGGGTGCGGCATCACCGCGCGCCGGTACTGCACTGCCTATTAGGGCGAACCAATCATCCATGAAGGGGCCCGCGCGCAGCACCGAAAACTCAAGGCCGCTTGCGGAGAGGCGTTGTTCGATGAGCCGCTTGGTACGGAAGAGCGGGACGGCTACGTCGTGCGGAGTCACAGGTACTGAGATCAGGACGAAGCGCCCACAACGGTGTCGGACGCAGGCATCGAGCAGGGAGGCGTAGCCACGGTCGTCGACGGCCTCGAAATTGCTGCCGTGGGTGGGCGCGACCGCGTTCGCTGTAGCGATCACCGCGCCAGAACCGAGGCACGCCGCATCGAGTGTGTCGGGTTTCATCAGGTCGGCCAGTACGAGCTCGACGCCTGGCCGTTGAAGATGGGTGACGACGGATGTTGGCCGCACCATAGCCCTAACCGGCCGGCCCGCGGCCACGAGTTGCTGCACGATGCGTGTGCCAAGCTGGCCGCTCGCGCCGACGACTAGCACCGGTCGTGTGTCCATCGAGTCATCCTCCGGCGGTGGCCGTGGCAATAGTGTCTCGATTCTGCGTCATGAGCAGGGGCTGAAACTCGACATAGATGACGGACGCGTCCTGGCTGTTCGCGGCAATGCAGCTCCCACTATCGGTGAATCTGGTTCTTCCGGGTTTCGTGTGGGTAGCTGCTACGCTTTTGCTCCCGTTGAGGCA
>CAYREA010000585.1:0-1227 GCA_964423075.1 uncultured Rubrivivax sp.
GGACCAGGCTTACGGTGCTTGCCGTAGCGGGTCCGGTTGAGCGAGTGGTTAGGCCGCACTCGTGGGGCCGCGATTCATTGGGATGAAGCGAAAGCCGCTATCTACCGACTCGCCGCCTACCGCCTGAAAGCCAAGGTGTTGATATATGGGCTCGGCCCCGAGGCTGGACTTCACAGTGAAGGCACCATCACTCCCTGCTTGTTTAGCGCGCGAGAGCGCTGCACTCCACAGAGCTGACCCTATTCCTTGGCCCTGAAGCGTACCCTGTACGAAGAACTGACCGATGTAGTTGTTGTTCAGCACTAGGATCATTCCAACAATCTCGCCTGCAATTTCAGCGACAAGATAGAAGCGATCCTCCTTCGCCATGTTGCTCGCGATCCTCGCGGGTTGCATAACAGCGTAGAAGCTTCGAGCTTCTTCGCTCATGGGATCAACAAGAAGGGCGTTGGCGAGAGTGCAGACGAGCGCCGATATTTGGCTCGCATCGTCTGGCTCGGCAGGGCGGATCGAGTGCATGAAAGGTGTCTGTGCGGCCTAACGTTCGAGTTAACCGGCCCGCGGAGGCAGGCACCGTAAGGCCGGGCTGAGATGATGCACCATGTGCCTCAGCCCGGCCTTACGGTGCCTGCCGTAGCGGGTCCGGTTGAACGAGGGGTTAGGCCGCACTCGGCGCGCGGCAGACCATGTGGTGCTCATCTTGGGGCTTGCCGGCCACGACCAACGCACCTACTTCGGTACCCCAGACGATGAAGCCAAGGCGACGGTACAGAGCGATGGCGCTCAGGTTCTCGGTATGAACGCCAAGATTGACTTGCACCGCCTTGAGTGACTGCCACGCGTAGGGGAGAGCCTGCTCGAGAAGCAAGGATCCAACCCCGCTCCTTCGGTACTCAGGGCTGACGTACATGCCCCAGAGATAAGCCTTGTGGCTGAGCTTGGTCATGGACTCGCGCTGGACACCGGCCAGACCAACAAGCTTGCTTTCAGCGAAAGCGCCAAAGATCGCTCCTGATTCTTTGGGCTGTAGCCGCCGGGCGATCTCAGCTACAGGAGTGCCGACCTCCTCTTCGTAGCTTGATGCAAACGCACTCGGCGCTTCTGCGAGCCCACGCAGCCGCAGGGCTTGGTACTCGGCTGCGTCTTCGGGTTGGAGGGTGCGGACATGCATCTTGTGCGGCCTAACGTTCGAGTTAACCGGCCCGCGGAGGCAAGCGCCGTAAGCCC
>CAYREA010000586.1:0-1223 GCA_964423075.1 uncultured Rubrivivax sp.
CGGTAGGCCAGCACCGCGCCGCCCAGCGCCAGCGCATGCGTGCCCATGTGCCAGCCGTCGGCGGTGAGCGCCAGCGAGCCGGTCCACCAGCCCACCATCAGTTCCACCGCCATCGTGGCCAGCGTCAACAGCGTCACCGCGGCCAACGCGCGCTCGCGTCGGCGCTGGCCCTCGTCGGCGAAGGCGTGGCTGTGCTCGAACGGCCGCAGGTCGTGGGCGTGTGCGCCGTGCGGCTCTGGACTCAACCCGGCGCCTTCAGGATCTGGGTGACGGTGAACTGGCCGTCCAGCTTCTCGGCCACGAAGCGCACACGATCACCCGGCTTCAGGCCTTCCAGCAGCGCGGGCGATCGCAGGCGCCAGGCCATCGTCATGGCCGGCATGTCCAGGTGCTTGATCTCACCATGCTTGAGCGTGATGCGGCCGGCCTTCTCGTCGATCTTGACCACCTCGCCGGCCACGGTGGGGGCCTGGGCCAGCGCCGTGCCGGTGGCCACCGCCACCACGGCGGCGGCGGTCCAGGGATGCAGGGGATGTCGCATGCGTCTGTCTCCGGCCCATTGGCGGAACGCCGGGCCTGCAGCCGCCAGTGTGCCGCAGCCGGGAAAACCCGCCTTTCCTACAATGCGCCGCCACTTCGGCCCGACCTCCACGAGCGAGCGATGAACACCGACCACGACCTGTCCCACATCACGCCGCGCGACCAGGCCGAGATCCTGGCCCAGGCCCTGCCCTACATCCGCAAGTTCCACGGCAAGACCATCGTCATCAAGTACGGCGGCAACGCCATGACCGACCCCGCGCTGCAGCAGGACTTCGCCGAGGACGTGGTGCTGCTCAAGCTGGTGGGCATGAACCCGATCGTGGTGCACGGCGGCGGGCCGCAGATCGACGACGCGCTGGCCAAGATCGGCAAGAAGGGCACCTTCATCCAGGGCATGCGCGTCACCGACGAAGAGACGATGGAAGTCGTCGAATGGGTGCTGGCGGGTGAGGTGCAGCAGGACATCGTGGGCCTCATCAACGCCGCCGGCGGCAAGGCCGTGGGCCTGACCGGGCGCGACGGCGGGCTGATCCGCGCGCGCCAGATGAAGATGGCCGACAAGGACGACCCGAGCAAGGAACACGACATCGGCTCGGTGGGCGAGATCACCGCCATCGACCCGAGCGTGGTGAAGGCGCTGCAGGACGACCAGTTCATCCCCGTCATCAGCCCCATCGGCT
>CAYREA010000587.1:0-1217 GCA_964423075.1 uncultured Rubrivivax sp.
TGCACCAAGTGCCTCAGCCCGGGCTTACGGCGCTTGCCGTAGCGGGTCCGGTTGAGCGAGTTGTTAGGCCTCACTCGCTACGCGCGAGTGCCCAAGAGCAACCTGCGAGTAGCCAGTACACAGGTATCGCTGCGACTGACTGGAACCAGTAGGACATGTTGCCGTCACCGCGGTATGTGCAGGCTTTGAGCTTGTCTATGCATACGCCGTGCGCCGCCACCTGCAGAACCGTGAGAACGACCCCGAGCGCAATAGCTACAGCCAACATGCTCCCCCACTTAACCTCACCTTCCTTCCTGCCCTCCATTCTCCCGACCAGCGCAGCGAGGATTGCTCCAATTGTGGGTATCGACCAAGCGATGACTGGCGAGAAGTCCATGTGGGGTAGTTCTAGCTGCGTGTTTGGAGTTTCGTTTTGTCTGAGGGCTACCGGAGTGAATGGGTGCGGATCGATGTGAGTCCTGGGCGGTTTGCGTGAGGCCTAACGTTCGAGTTAACCGGCCCGCGGAGGCAGGCACCGTAAGCCCGGGCTGAGATGATGCACCATGTGCCTCAGCACGGGCTTACGGTGCCTGCCGTAGCGGGTCCGGTTGAACGAGTGGTTAGGCGGCATTCACCGCGGCTCGGTGCGCAGGGCCTCTGGTAGCCCGTCGTGGGGGCCAAGCTCCCGACTTGGGACGTCGCTCCACCAATACTGCTCGGGCATATCTTGGCGCCGTGACGGATTCAGGGGGTAGAAGATTCTGCTGCCGGGCTTGGGCGCCTCGCCACCCACAAGCAAGAGGACCTCTTGTTCAGTGTTGTTGATGAAGCAGTGCGAGATTCCTGTACCGGCGGGGAATGCGGCCAGATCACCTTGCACCATGCGATGAACGTGACCGTCGATCCAAGCGTCTACTCGGCCGGCTATGACGTACACGAACTCTTCTTCATTCTCTTCGGCGTGGGGCCAGGAGGACCGAGTGCCGGGTGGAAGGCGCTGTATGTTGATGCCTAGGCGATCCAGTCCGGCTTCTTTGCCGAGGCGGCGCACTGGCCCCATTGGCTCACTGCTCTGCGGGTACACATGCGTGTACTCCGACACTTCGTTTGTCGATCTGATGCAGGGCGGGCGTTCGGGCATGGCTGTTCCTTGCTGTGTGCGGCCAGACGAACTGCCCTATGCCGCCTAACGTTCGAGTTAACCGGCCCGCGGAGGCAAGCGCCGTAAGCCCGGA
>CAYREA010000588.1:0-1216 GCA_964423075.1 uncultured Rubrivivax sp.
TGCAGGCCGGTGGCCAGGATCTCGTCGATGCGGCCGTACTGCAGGTCGCTGCGCAGGCGGCCGGCGCGGCGCAGGGTCTCGCCGCTGTGTTCGTTGGCCACGTCCTTCAGGTTCAGCACCACCTCGTTCAGGCAGGCCGCCAGCGAACGTGGCATGTCCGGGCGCAGGATCAGCAGCTCGGCCACCTTCTCGGGCCGGATCACGTTGCGGTAGACCTTGCGGTAGATCTCGAAGCCGGAGACCGAACGCAGGATCGCGCTCCAGTGGTAGAAGTCGACCTCCTGCCCTTCCTTGGCCACGCCGGGGCCGAAGTAGTCGCCGCCGGCCAGGGCCTGGAACTTCACGTCGAGCAGGCGCGCCGTGTTGTCGGCGCGTTCCAGGAAGGTGCCGATGCGCAGGAAGTGCAGCGCCTCGTCCTGCAGCATGGTGCCCACGGTGACGCCGCGGCTCAGGTGCGAGCGGAACTTCACCCACTCGAACAGGCTGCTCGGGTCGCGCTCCAGCGCGTCGGTCTGCAGCATGCGGTTGAATTCGAGCCAGGTCTGGTTCTGCGTCTCCCACACCTCGGTGGTGAGCGCACCACGCACGGCGCGCGCGTTCTCGCGCGCCGCACGCAGGCAGGACACGATGCTGGAGCCGTTGGTCGCATCGCTGACCATGAAGTCCATGACGTTGCGCGCCTGGACGTCCTTGTGCTTCTGCGAATAGGCCAGCGTCAGCTCGCTGATGGACAAGAGGCCGCGCCAGCCCTGCTCGGCCATGTCGGCGCTCTGCGGCAGCAGCGCGGTCTGGTAGTTGACGTCGAGCATGCGGGCGGTGTTTTCGGCCCGCTCCATGTAGCGCGCCATCCAGAAGAGATGGTCGGCAGTCCTAGACAGCATCTTCGATCTCCTTCAGGCCGAAAACACCGCAGCGCGCTGGCGCGCGCCGCCGTGCTCTGACTTCGTCGCAAGCGCTTTGCGCTTGAACGGCCCGCTCCATGTAGCGCGCCATCCAGAACAGGTGATCGGCGGTGCGTGACAGCATGATCAGTTCTCCCGTTAGTCCTCGAGCACCCAGGTGTCCTTGGTGCCGCCGCCCTGGCTGCTGTTGACCACCAGCGAGCCTTCCTTCAGCGCCACGCGCGTGAGGCCACCGGGCACCGTCTGCACGGCCTTGCCCGAGCTCAGCACGTAGGGCCGCAGGTCGATGTGGCGCGGCGCGATGCCGGCTTCCA
>CAYREA010000589.1:0-1188 GCA_964423075.1 uncultured Rubrivivax sp.
ATCATGAAGCTGTCCATGAAGCGCAGCAGCACCGCGATCATCAGCACGCCGCGCAGCTTGGGCAGCTGGATGTAGCGGAAGACCGCAATGCGGCTGGCGCCGTCGATGCGCGCGGCCTGGTAGTAGGCGTCGGGGATGCTGCGCAGGCCGGCATAACAGAGCAGGGCGACGAGCGGCGTCCAGTGCCAGACGTCCATCACCAGCACCGTGAACCAGGCGTGCGTGGCGTTGCCGGTGTAGCTGTAGTCGAAGCCCATGCCCTTGAGCGCAGCGCCCATCAGGCCGATGTCGGCGCGGCCGAAGATCTGCCAGATCGTGCCCACCACGTTCCAGGGGATCAGCAGCGACAGGGCCACGATCACGAGCGTGGCGCTGGCGCGCCAGCCGGCGGCGGGCATGGACAGGGCGAGTGCGATGCCCAGCGGTATCTCAACCACCAGCACCGACAGCGAAAACGTCAGCTGCCGGCCCAGCGCGGCATGCAGGTCACCGTCGCGCATCACCTTCGTGAACCACTCGGTGCCGACGAAGACGCGCCGCTCGGGCGAGATGATGTCCTGCACCGAGTAGTTCACCACCGTCATCAGCGGCAGGATGGCCGAGAAGGCGACGCAGATGAACACCGGCAGGATCAGCAGCCAGGCCTTCTGGTTGACGGGTTTGGTGCTCAAGCGACCAACTCCTCGTTGGCGTAGAAGCACGTGTGCGGGCCCAGCACCTGCAGCCACGCGATGCTGCCGGCTGTGGGCGCGGCGCTGTCGGGCGACAGGCGCGCCTTCAGCGTGTGTTCGCCGCTGAGGGCTGTCAGCATCAGGTGCGTGCCGATGTCCTGCACGCGCAGCACTTCGGCCGGCAGCGCGCCCGGCGTGCCGGCGGCCGCCAGCGACAGGTACTCGGGCCGCACGCCCAGCTTGATGTCACCCTCCGGCAGCGCTCGCGGCGCAGGCAGGTGGCGCCCGGCCAGTTCGATCTGCCCACCGGCCGCACGCGCCGGCAGGAAGTTCATGCCTGGCGAGCCGATGAAGTGGCCCACGAAGGTGTGCGCCGGCCTTTCGAACAAGGCCTCGGCGGTGCCCACCTGCACCGCGCGGCCGCGTGTCATCACCACCACCTCGTCGGCGAAGGTCAGCGCTTCCACCTGGTCGTGCGTGACGTAGATCAGCGTCAGCTTGAGCTCATGGTGGATCT
>CAYREA010000590.1:0-1182 GCA_964423075.1 uncultured Rubrivivax sp.
ACGACCGCGGCCTGTCCTACCGATCGGCGATCTACTTCGCGTCCGAGGCACAGCGGCTCGAAGCAATCGACACGGTCAAGGACGTCGAAGCTTCGGGCCTCTGGCCGGGCAAGGTGGTGACGGAAGTCGAGCCGGTCGGTGAGTTCTGGCAGGCTGAACCGGAGCACCAGGACTACCTGGAGCGACACCCCGGCGGATACACCTGCCACTTCGCGCGACCCAACTGGGTCTTGCCTCGTCGCGCCGCAGCCTGAGCCGTTGACTGTTTCTACTTGTCCTGAAGTTCCAGGTCGACCATGAGTTCGTTGGCCAGGCTCTCAAGGCCGTGCTTCAGAGCGTTCTCGTCAAGACCCGTGGGCAGGTTCAGAAGTGCGGTGGCCTTGAACATGGCTTCGCCAGAGAACGAGCCGCTGGAACGTTCAGTGTGGAAGTCGCCGATGTTCACGTGGTTCTCGGCGAGCACTCGGGAAATGTCGCGGACGATGCCCGGCCGGTCTTGCCCGATAAGTTCGAGTTTCAGCACGCGTCCTTTGCTCACGGCGGCTGCCTCGGCGGGGCTCTGCTCGACCAGGAGCCGCAGTCCCATCATGTCCAACCGCTGGAGCGCGGCTCGTAGATCGCCGGCCCGGGCGGACTCGACATCCACCAGGAGGATGCCGGCGAACTGTCCGGCGAGACTCGCCATTCGGCTGTCGAGCCAGTTGCCGCCGCCAGCGGCAATCGTGTCCGAAAGGGCACTGACGAGGCCCGGTCGATCGGGCCCGATGACGGTTAACACGAGATGGGTCTGCATGATCTGTCCTGCCCGGGATGCCCGCTCACCCCAGGGTACTCGACATCCCTGTTCTCATTCAAGTGCGGGCACGGACGGCCTGGGTCAGGCGCGGCGCGTGGCTGGTCTCCGGATCGGAACCGCGAGCTCCAGTCTGAACAGAAGCGGGGCGCCGGCGTTCAGCTGTTGGCCACCCGCGAGGCCTGCGACCGCAGAACGTCGCACGGCTGACCTTCTTCACGGCCGTGGCCACCGGGCTCACCCCCTGCCACGCACCATGTCCAGCAAGCGGCCCACGATGCGCTCGCCATCGGCCCGCAGGCCGTTGTGGGCGTACTCGTTGGTGATCCACGCGCGCAGCCCGCGCACGCGAAGCGCGGTGTCCTCGGCCAGTGCTCGCTCCACGTAGA
>CAYREA010000591.1:0-1176 GCA_964423075.1 uncultured Rubrivivax sp.
TCGCTCATTTCGCGGCCCTCTTCTTTTCCGCAATGATGGTCTTCACGCGCGCGATGTCGCGGCGCGTATTGCCCAGTTGCGTGTGGTTCGTGAGTTGCTGGGTCGCCTTCTGCATGCGCAGGCCGAAATGGGCCTTCAGCAGATCGGAGACTTCCTTCTCCAGCGCGGCCACGTCCTTGGCACGCAGTTCAGATGTCTTGCTCATGCGTTGCTCCGATCAGGTGCCGACCTGGCGCGCGACGAACGTGCAGCGCAGGGGCAGCTTGGCCGACGCCAGCAGAAAGGCCTCGCGGGCCAGCTGCTCGGGGACGCCGTTGATTTCGTACAGCACCTTGCCGGGCTGGATCTCGGCCACGTAGTACTCGGGGTTGCCTTTGCCGTTGCCCATGCGCACTTCAGCCGGCTTCTGCGAGATCGGCTTGTCCGGGAAGATGCGAATGAAGATGCGGCCGCCGCGCTTGATGTGGCGGCTGATGGCACGACGGGCGGCTTCGATCTGGCGCGCCGTGATGCGGCCGCGCTCGGTGGCCTTGAGGCCGAAGTCGCCGAACGACACGGCCGCGCCACGCGTGGCGATGCCGGTATTGCGGCCCTTGTGTTCCTTGCGGAACTTGCGACGTGCGGGTTGCAGCATCGTTATTCTCCTTTGGTCTCGCCGCCGCCGGCGGCCGGCGTGGCCGGCGGGCCGGCACGACGCACGCGCTTGACGGCCGGGCCCTTGGGGCCATCGGCAGCCGGCGCAGCGGGGGCTGCGGCAGACACGATGTCGGTACGCGGCGCATCGCCACGCGGGGCCCCACGGTCGCCACCGGGGCGGCCACGGCCACCTGGGGCACCGCCGGGGCGGCCGTCGGGACGCGGGCCACGACGGTCGCGGCGCTCGTTGTCGGCTTCGGTCTTGGGCAGTTGCGGAGCTTCGCCATTGGCCAGGCGGTCACCGCGGTAGACCCACACCTTCACGCCGATGACGCCATAGGTCGTCTTGGCTTCGCTGAAGCCGTAGTCGATGTCGGCCTTCAGCGTGTGGAGCGGAACGCGGCCTTCGCGGTACCACTCGCAGCGGGCGATTTCGATGCCGTTCAGGCGGCCCGAGCTCATGATCTTGATGCCCTGGGCGCCCAGGCGCATCGCGTTCTGCATCGCGCGCTTCATGGCGCGGCGGAACATGATGCGCTT
>CAYREA010000592.1:0-1174 GCA_964423075.1 uncultured Rubrivivax sp.
CCGGCGGTCTGCACGTTGGTGATGCTGTCGGCGGCAGTCGCGGCGCCGACGGCGCTGGCCTCCTCCTTCATCATCGAGGTGGCCGGCGCCGCGGCCGGTGCGGGCGGTGCCATCTGCGCTGCCATGCCCTCGGCGCGGCGTCTGAAGGCCTGGCGCCGCTCGGCTTCGGTGCGCCAGCGGTGCAGGCTGGCCGTGAACTCGGCCTCGTCGCGGTAGGGCTTGAGCGTGGCCGCGGCGTCGGCGGCGAAAGCGCAGGCGGCCAGCGACAGGGCGAGCAGCGTGCGAAGAAGGGGATGGGCGGGCATCGAAGGCTCCGGGCAGCTGTGACCCGGGCTTCTACGCATGGGGCCGCCGAACGGGGTGAACGCGCCATGCGCTAGGCTTGCCGCCCCATCCATTCAAAGAGACCGCCACCGTGCCCAACCGTCGCCAGGCCCTGCTGGCCGCCAGCCTTCTGAGCACTCCCGCCGCCTGGGCCCAGGCACCGCAATCGCGCCCGCTGCGCCTGGTGGTGCCCTACCCGCCCGGCGGCCCGCTGGACATCGCCGCCCGCGCGCTGGCGCTGGCCGTGAAGGACAGCCTGGGCACCGTGGTGGTGGAAAACCGGCCCGGCGCCGGCGGCAACCTGGGCGCCGACCTGGTGGCCAAGTCGGCGCCGGACGGCAACACCCTGGTGATGGGCGCGGTGGCCACGCACGCCATCAACCCCTGGCTGTACACGAAGATGCCCTACGACGCGCAGCGCGACTTCACCCCGCTCACGCTGGTGGCCCAGGTGCCCAACGTGCTGGTGATGAACGCCGAAGCGGCGCAGCGCCTGAACATCCAGAACCTGGCCGACCTGGTGGCCTACGCCAGGCGCAACCCCGGCAAGCTGAACTACGGCAGCGGTGGCAACGGCAGCGCCGGCCACCTGGCGGGCGAGATGTTCAAGGCCCAGGCCGGCCTCTTCGTCGTGCACATCCCCTTTGCCGGCGGCCCGCCGGCGCAGCTGGCGCTGGTGAGCGGCCAGGTCGACTTCAACTTCGACAACCTGGCCGCGGCCTCGGCCAACATCAGGAGCGGCAAGCTCAAGGCCCTGGCCGTCACCAGCGCCCGGCGCGCCAGCGCGATGCCCGAGGTGCCCACCGTCGCCGAAGCCGGCGCGGCGCTGGGCCTGAAGAGCTTCGACATC
>CAYREA010000593.1:0-1167 GCA_964423075.1 uncultured Rubrivivax sp.
CCTCGGGATCGCGTGTCTGAGGCCTAACGTTCGAGTTAACCGGCCCGCGGAGGCAAGCACCGTAAGCCTGGTACGCGATGATGCACCATGTGCCGCGGACCAGGCCTACGGTGCTTGCCGTAGCGGGTCCGGTTGAACGAGTGGTTAGGCGTCACCTTCAGGCTCGCGAGGCATGCCCTTTGACTGGACCAGTCTCTTGACTGAAGTGATGTCTTCGCACTTGTACTTCTGCCGAAGAAAGGTGAATCTGTGCCTCACCCATCCAACATTGATGTTGAGGTCGTAGGCAATCTGTATTGGTCGCGCTCCGTGAACCAGTTTGTCAAGGACGAGCCACTCGTCTCGAGTGAGCTCCGGATGCTGGAAGTAGCTGGTTGACTCTGTCTTAAGCGGTCGCATGGCGTGGCGGTTCTATGAGGCAACGCTCCGGGATTCTTTTGACCATCGATCTTCGCGCGGGTGCTTTGGCGCTAGTTCGTCTAGCAATTGTCTGATATTCGTAGGTCTCAGCTTAGCTGCAGTTTCCACACCGCATGTGATGGACCGAAGTCGCCCCCGCGTCCCGGCCGTGACGGCCTTCTGCAGCGAGCACACGATGCTGGTATCTGGTGACGCCTAACGTTCGAGTTAACCGGCCCGCGGAGGCAGGCACCGTAAGGCCGGGCTGAGATGATGCACCATGTGCCTCAGCCCGGCCTTACGGTGCCTGCCGTAGCGGGTCCGGTTGAACGAGTTGTTAGGCCGCAGTTCGTGGGCTCGACTGAGTGAAGGAACTGATTCGAATCCAATGCTCGGGCGCTTGCTTTACCTGGTCTTTACTCCGGGCGTTGCGGCAACTGTCAACGCGCAGAGAATGGTGTCGTTGAGGTCCTGGGGCAACTTTGCTCCGCAGGAGATTCTCTTGAATCTAGTACGTCGCCTTGGCAAGATTGTCGTTCTCGTGTCGCTGGGCGCCCTCGTAACCGGGTGCGTAGTACTCCCGTTCGGCCATGGGCATGGTCGACATGGTCGCGGTGGGCACCACTATGGCCCGACTTCTAACGTGCAACCGTCGGCTCAAGAGTCGTTGCCCGACTCTTCTCGCCGCGTTGGCCGATAGTCGCGTGTCTGCGGCCTAACGTGTTTTCGCCATCATCGTAGCAGACGGATACAAATCCGAATGTCGTC
>CAYREA010000594.1:0-1144 GCA_964423075.1 uncultured Rubrivivax sp.
CGGGCGTCAGCTTGCCCTGCTCGTCGATGCTCTTCAGCACCGCGGCGCGGCGTTCTTCCAGCTCGCGGATGTAGGACAGGCGGGTTTCCAGCTCGCGCAGCTGGATGTCGTCCAGGCCGTCGGTGGCTTCCTTGCGGTAGCGGGCGATGAAGGGGACGGTGGAGCCAGCGTCCAGCAGGTCGACGGCGGCCTGCACCTGGTTCGGCCGAACCTTCAGTTCGGCGGCAATCTGCAGCGTGATCTTGTCCAAGGAGGCTCGAAGCGGGGGGATGGAAACGGGCGCGCAGTTTAAGCGGCCGCGGCCAGCCATTTGGCCGCGCCCTGCCCTGCGGCACGACCGGTTGCGAAACAGGCTGTGAGCAGGTAGCCGCCGGTGGGTGCTTCCCAGTCCAGCATCTCGCCGGCGATGAAGGTGCCGGGGCGTGCACACAGCATCAGGTGTTCGTCCAGCGACTCGAAAGTCACGCCGCCCGCGGTGCTGATGGCCTCGGCCACCGGCCGCGCCGCACTCACGCGGATCGGCAGCGCCTTGATCAGCGGCGCCAGCGCCGCGGGCTCGTTCATCTGCGCCTTGGGCACCCGTTCCCACAGCAGCGCGGACTTCACGCCATGCAGGCCCAGCCGCGTCTTCAGGTGCGTGGACAGGGAACGCGGGCCGCGCGGATGCGCCAGCTCGCTCTGCACCCACGCCAGGCTGCGCGCGGGCAGCAGGTCGAGATGGAAGGTGGCCTCGCCGCTGGCCGCAATGCGCTCGCGCAGCCGCGCCGAGGCGGCGTAGACCAGGCTGCCTTCCACCCCCGTGGCCGTCAGCACGAACTCGCCGGCCTGGTGCCAGCCTTCGAACGTGATCGCCACGCCCTTCAGCGGCTGCCCGGCCTGGTGATGCACGAGGTGTTCGCTCCAGCCCACGTCGAAGCCGCAGTTGGACGGCCGCAGCGGCGCCACCTCGGCACCGGCCGCGGTGAGTTCAGGCACCCAGGCACCGTCGGAGCCCAGCTGCGGCCAGCTGGCGCCGCCCAGCGCCAGCACGGTGGCGCTGGGCGTGACGAGCGACTCACCCTGTGCCGTCTCGAAGCGCAAGGCGCCGCCCGGGCCGAAGCCGCGCCAGCGGTGGCGCATGTGGAAGATCACGCCTTGCCCGCGC
>CAYREA010000595.1:0-1097 GCA_964423075.1 uncultured Rubrivivax sp.
CCGGGCTTACGGCGCTTGCCGTAGCGGGTCCGGTTGAACGAGTGGTTAGGCCGCATTCCGGCGCTTCGCGTCTAAACCCTGGAGATGAACCTCTCGGGCTGCGGCTCGGCGAGCCTGCTCGCGCTTGCGGCAAGGCCGGCAGAGTACGGCAACCGTCCACACATCACCTTTGGCTGCTTCGTACCACCATTTCTGCTGGGTCTCAGTCCAGATCTGAGCGACGCCGCACGACTTGCAGTTGAAGGGGAAATCGACGTAGTGACCGCGCTTGACGAACTCCGGTGTGCCGTAGCTCCCGGTTGGGCGAAGATTGGCCGGGTTCACAAGAACGTGCCTCTTGGCCAACTCGCGCTGAGCTTGAGCACGTTCGCGCTCTCGTTCGCGCGCCAGCTCGACGTTCCTTGCGCCGCGTTTCAAGCGACGGCGTTCCAGGACTGGAGGACGAGTAGAGCGGGGCGTCTTCATGCGGCCTAACGTTCGAGTTAACCGGCCCGTGGAGGCGGGCGCCGTAAGGCCGGGCTGAGATGATGCACCACGTGTCTCAGCCCGGCCTTACGGTGGCTGCCGTAGCGGGTCCGGTTGAACGAGTGGTTAGGCCGCACTCGAGCCCCGTAGGCTGACCTTTGCACCTTGCCAAGCGTGTGCAGCCTGTAGGTACACGACGGGGTTGGTCCTCTCGAGCGCGTAGTTGGCCACAACATGGAGCCAGCCTGGATCTTCATCTCCCGCGTGGGTATGCGAGAGGTAGCTTGAGACTCGGTGGTGAGCTTCATTCAACAACCGTACGCACTCCAGCGCTTCTTTCGACTCTTCCCCGCTATGGCAGAGCACTCGGACGCCGATGGTCAGGTTGTGGCTCAAGAGCGCCAGGAACCTTGCTCTCTGCAACTTGGGCAGGTTGCGCAGCCACTCGGTCTCTCGGTCAACTTCAAGTTCCATGCGGCGTTCGATAGCGAGATTCTGAGGCCTTGCCTATGTTGTTCACGGTGCCAGATCCCCGATGTGGACCGGGCGGTCGTGGGCGGATTGCACGTGTTTGTGCGGCCTAACGTTCGAGTTAACCGGCCCGCGGAGGCAAGCACCGTAAGCCTGGTACG
>CAYREA010000596.1:0-1097 GCA_964423075.1 uncultured Rubrivivax sp.
GCCGCGTGATGGTGAAGGACGAAGACGTGTGCCTGCACTGCGGCCTGTGCGCCGAACGCTGCCCCACCGGTGCCTGGGACATGCAGAAGTTCCTGCTGCACACCACGCAGGCCGGGCCGCGCTGCCGCGACCACGGCGCCCCGGCACGCAAGGAGTTCGCATGAAACGCATTGAAGCCGTCAACGACTTCGTCATCAAGTTCGCCAACGTCAACGGCTCGGGTTCGGCCTCGGCCAACGAACTCTTCGCCAAGGCCATCCTGCGCATGGGCGTGCCGGTGAGCCCACGCAACATCTTCCCCAGCAACATCCAGGGCATGCCCACCTGGTACGAGGCGCGGGTGTGCGAAGCGGGCTACCACGGCAGGCGTGGCGGCGTGGACATGATGGTGGCGATGAACCCGCAGACCTGGGGCACCGACGTGGCCGAGATCGAGCCCGGCGGCTACCTCTTCTACGACAGCACCAAGCCGATGCCGCCTTCGGCCTTCCGCCCCGACGTGCACGTGATCGGCGTGCCGCTGACGCAGATCACCAACGACACCTACACCGACGCGCGCCAGCGCCAGCTGTTCAAGAACATCATCTACGTGGGCGCGCTCTCGGTGCTGCTGGACGTGGAGGCCGAGGTCTTCGAGAAGCTCTTTGCCGAGCAGTACAAGGGCAAGGAAAGGCTGCTCGATTCCAACATCCAGGCCCTGCACCTGGGGCGTGACTACGTGAAGCAGCACATCGCCTACCCGCTGGGCATCCGCGTGCGCCGCGCCGACAAGGTGGGCGAGCAGATCTTCACCGACGGCAACAGCGCTGCGGCCCTGGGCTGCATCTATGGCGGTGCCACGGTGGCGGCCTGGTACCCGATCACGCCTTCGTCCTCGGTGCCCGAGGCCTTCCAGAAGTACTGCGAGAAGTTCCGCGTCGACCCGTCGACGGGCCAGAACCGCTTTGCCATCGTGCAGGCCGAAGACGAGCTGGCGAGCATCGGCATGGTGGTGGGCGCGGGCTGGAACGGCGCGCGCGCTTTCACGGCCACGTCGGGCCCGGGCATCAGCCTGATGCAGGAGTTCATCGGCCTGGCCTACTTCGCCGAGATCCCGG
>CAYREA010000597.1:0-1095 GCA_964423075.1 uncultured Rubrivivax sp.
CGTGCCCACCGATCCGCTGATCTACCGCTTCTACGAACTGGTCAGCGTCTACGGCACGACCTTCAAGGAACTGATCCACGAAGAGTTCGGCGACGGCATCATGTCGGCCATCGACTTCAAGATGGACCTGCAGCGCGAACCCGATCCCAAGGGCGACCGCGTGGCCATCACGATGTCGGGCAAGTTCCTGCCGTACAAGACCTACTGAACATGAGCGACACCCGCCCGCCGCTGCCGCCCTACACCGAAGAGACGGCGACGAAGAAGGTGCGTGGCGCCGAAGACGCCTGGAACACACGCGACCCCGAGGTCTGCGCGCGGGTCTACACGGAAGACACGCGCTGGCGCAACCGCAGCGAGTTTCCGGTGGGCCGCGAAGAGGTGAAGGCCTTCCTGCGCCGCAAGTGGGCCAAGGAGCTGGACTACCGGCTCATCAAGGAACTGTGGGCCTACACCGGCCACCGCATCGCGGTGCGTTTTGCCTACGAGTGGCACGACGACTCGGGCCACTGGTACCGCAGCTACGGCAACGAGAACTGGGAATTCAACGAAGCCGGTTTCATGATGCGGCGCTTCGCCAGCATCAACGACCTGCCCATCAAGGCCGAAGATCGCAAGTTCTTCTGGCCGCTGGGCCGGCGGCCCGACGAGCACCCGGGCTTGAGCGAACTGGGGCTGTAGGCCGCCCTGCCGACGCAGCAGGCTGGCGCAGAACTCGCTAGGCAAGCTGCACCACGTCTCACACGGAGTGCTGTATGTCCCGACCTGGTTCCACCACCACGCGCCGCAGCGCACTGAAGGCCGGCCTGGCCGGCGCGCTGGCCGCGCCGGCCGTGGCGCACGCGCAGGCCAGCTTCAGCTGGAAGATGACCTCGGCCTACGGCAAGGGCTCGCCGTTCTACATGGACGGGCCGGGCAGCGCCACCGACCTGGCCAAGCGCATCGAGGCCATGTCGGGCGGGCGGCTGAAGATCCAGGTCTTCGGCGCCGGCGAGCTGATCCCGGCGCTCGAAGGTTTCGACGCCGTGCGCGCCGGCACTGTGGAGATGAACCACGCCAACAGCTACTTCTGGACCGGCAAGACCTTCGCCGCGC
>CAYREA010000598.1:0-1093 GCA_964423075.1 uncultured Rubrivivax sp.
ACAAGGCCAGCATCGTGGGCAGCATCGGCGTGCTGATGGACGGCTTCGGCTTCACGGGGCTGATGGAAAAGGTGGGCGTCGAACGCCGCCTGCTCACCGCCGGCGAGAACAAGGCCATGCTCGACCCCTTCAGCCCGCTCAACGAAAAGCACCAGCGCCTGGCCAAGGCCATGATCGAGCAGATCCACCAGCAGTTCATCGCGGTGGTGAAGGAAGGTCGTGGCGAGCGGCTGAAGGAAACGCCCGACACCTTCTCGGGCCTGTTCTGGAACGGCGAGGAAGCGGTGAAGCTGGGCCTGGCCGACGGCCTGGGCAACCTGGACTACGTGGCGCGCGAGCTGGTGCGGGCCGAAGAGATCATCGACTACACGCCGCGCGACAACGTGGCCGAGCGGCTGGCCAAGCGCTTCGGCGCCAGCGTCGGCGCCGGCGCGGTGAAGGCGATGCGCGAGCTGTCGCCGGTCAAGTAGTGGGCGTGCTGCCTGAGAGCCTGTCGGTAGCGGCGCAGTACGCGCTGCCCAAGCAGCTGCTGACGCAGTTCGCGGGCCTGGTGGCTGGCTCGCAGATGGGCGGCCTCACGACGGCCATCATTCGCCGCTTCATCACGCGCTACGGCGTGAACATGGCCGAGGCGGCCGAGCCCGATCCGGCCGCCTACCCGACGTTCAACGCGTTCTTCACCCGCGCACTCAAGCCCGGCGTGCGGCCGCTGGCGCAGGCCGGGCTGGTGTGCCCGGTGGACGGCGCCATCAGCCAGTTCGGCGCCATCCACGGCGAGCGCATCTTCCAGGCTAAGGGCCACGACTACACGGCCAGCGCGCTGCTGGGTGGCGACAGCGCGCTGGCCGCGCATTTCCACGGCGGCCATTTCGCCACGCTGTACCTGAGCCCCAAGGACTACCACCGCATCCACATGCCCTGTGCCGGCCGGTTGCTGCGCATGGTGCATGTGCCGGGCGCGCTGTTCTCGGTGAACCCGGCCACGGCGCGCGGCGTGCCGGGCCTGTTCGCACGCAACGAGCGTGTGGTGTGCGTGTTCGACGGTGATCGCGGCCCATGGGTGCTGGTGCTGGTGGGCGCCACCATCGTCGGC
>CAYREA010000599.1:0-1083 GCA_964423075.1 uncultured Rubrivivax sp.
CCGAGTGCGCCACCTTGAGCGCCAGGCGCTCGATCAGCAGGTGGTACTCGTCCCAGGACACGTACAGGTGCTTGCCGTCGTCGGTGAGCATGCGAAGTTTCTCCTACGGGTTCAGGCGCGGAAGGGATGGCGAAGCAGGATGGTGTGCACACGGTCGGGGCCGGTGGACACCATGTCGATGGGTGCGCCGATGAGCGCCTGCATCCGTTCCAGGTAGCGCCGCGCGTTGGCGGGCAGCTGTTCCCAGTTCGTCAGGCCGGCGGTGGTGTCGCTCCAGCCCGGCAGCGTCTCGTAGACGGGCTGGCAGCGCGCGATCTCGTCGGCATCCAGCGGCAGGATGTCGAGTTCCTGTCCATCCAGCCTGTAGCCGGTGCAGATGTTTATCTCGGGCAGCCCGTCGAGCACGTCGAGCTTGGTGATGCACAGGCCCGAGACGCCGTTGATGATGATCGAGCGCTTGAGGGCGGCCGCATCGAGCCAGCCACAGCGACGCGCGCGGCCAGTGACGGTGCCGCGCTCCTGGCCCACGGTCGACAGGTGATGGCCCACAGAGCCCACCGCGTCGATGTCGAGTTCGGTAGGGAAAGGCCCGCCGCCCACGCGCGTGGTGTAGGCCTTGGTGATGCCCAGCACGTAGTGCAGCATGCCCGGCCCGACACCCGAGCCCGCGGCCGCGTTGCCGGCCACGCAGTTGCTGCTGGTGACGAAGGGGTAGGTGCCGTGGTCGATGTCCAGCAGCGTGCCCTGCGCGCCTTCGAACAGCAGGTTCTGCCCCGCCAGGTGGGCCTTGTGCAGGCGGTAGCCGACATCGGCCATGAGCGGGCGCAGCTGTTCGGCCGCCTTCATCGCACCGTCGAGCATCGGCCGCCAGTCGAGCGGCTGGCCGCCCAGCACGTGCACGAGTTCAGCGTTGTGCAGCGTCACCAGCTCGCGCAGCTTGGTCTCGAAGCGCTCGGGGTGCTTCAGGTCCTGCACACGCAGCGCGCGGCGCGCCACCTTGTCTTCGTAGGCCGGGCCGATGCCCTTGTGATCTCGCCGTCGCCATAGCCGGCCGCCTTGATCGCCGCGACGTCGGCATCCGCC
>CAYREA010000600.1:0-1082 GCA_964423075.1 uncultured Rubrivivax sp.
GGCGCAGGCTGTCGGCGTAGTCGGTGATCTCGCCGCGCATCGCGGCTTCGGTGATGGCGGCCACCTCGTCGCGCCGGCCGGCCACTGCGGCGATCTCGTCGATGCACTCGATGTTGATCAGTGTCGAGTCCATGTCGAAGGCCACCAGCCTGTAGTCGGCCAGCCGGAGCGGCGGCATGAATCCGCGCACCCAAAGCCCCGGTTCGATTTCGCGCGCCGCGGTCATGGCTGCTCCTTCAGCGGCTGCCCCAGATGGCGCAGCAGATCACGCAGGAAATGCGCGCGGTCGGCCGGCTGGCTGATTTCGCGCTCGATGCGCAGCTTGTCGTTGCCGGCGAGCTTGATGCTGCGGTTCTTCTGCACCAGTTCGATGATGCGCTGCGGGTCGATGGGCGACTTGGCGCGGAAGGTGATGTTCATCAGTTTCGGGCCGGCGTCGATCTTCAGCACGCCATAGGGTTTGGCCAGCACGCGCAGGCGGTGGGTGTCGAAGAGCGTCTGGCCCTGGGTGGGCAGCTTGCCGAAGCGGTCGGTGATCTCTTCCAGCAGGGTGTCGATGGTCTCGGGCTTCTCGGCCATCGCCAGGCGCTTGTAGAGGTTCAGCCGCGTGTGCACGTCGCCGCAGTAAGCGTCGGGCAACAGGGCGGGGCTGTGCAGGTTGATCTCGGTGGCCACGTTCAGCGGGCTCAGCAGGTCGGGTTCACGCCCGCTCTTCAAGGAACGCACGGCCTCGCTCAGCATGTCGTTGTAGAGCTGGAAGCCGACTTCCATCATGTTGCCGCTCTGGTTCTCGCCCAGCACCTCGCCGGCGCCGCGGATCTCCAGGTCGTGCATCGCCAGGTAGAAGCCGCTGCCCAGCTCCTCCATCTGCTGGATCGCCTCCAGCCGCTGCGCGGCCTGCTTGGTCAGGCCCTCGACGTCGGGCACCAGCAGGTAGGCATAGGCCTGGTGGTGCGAGCGGCCGACCCGCCCGCGCAGCTGGTGCAGCTGCGCCAGGCCGAACTTGTCGGCACGGCTGATGACGATGGTGTTGGCGCTCGGCACGTCGATGCCGGTCTCGATGATGGTCGAGCACAGCAGCA
>CAYREA010000601.1:0-1080 GCA_964423075.1 uncultured Rubrivivax sp.
CAGCAACCTGCTGATCATGGTGATCGTCGGCGGCTACGAGACCTTCGTGTCGCGCCTGAACCTGGAAAACCACCCCGACCAGCCCGAGTGGTTGAGCCATGTCAACGCCAGCGTGCTGAAAGTCAAGCTCGCCACGGCCATCATCGGCATCAGCAGCATCCACCTGCTGAAGACCTTCATCAACGCCGCCAACTACGAAGAGAAAGTGCTGATCTGGCAGACCGTGATCCACATCGCCTTCCTGTTCTCCGCGCTGGCCATCGCGCTGTCCGACCGCCTGATGGCGCACGGCAAGCCCGACCACTGAAGAAAGCCACCCCATGAGCACGTCCATCCGCCACGCCGACCTGGTCGACAGCGTCGCTGCCGCCCTGCAGTACATCAGCTACTACCACCCGGCCGATTTCATCAGCCATCTGGCGCGCGCCTACCAGCGCGAGCAGGCGCCGGCGGCGCGCGACGCCATCGCGCAGATCCTCAGCAACTCGAAGATGTGCGCCGAAGGCAAGCGCCCCATCTGCCAGGACACCGGCATCGTCAACGTGTTCCTGAAGATCGGCATGGACGTGCGCTTCGAAGGCTTCCCCGGCAGCGTGGAAGACGCCGTCAACGAAGGCGTGCGCAAGGCCTACCTCGACCCCGACAACAAGCTGCGCGGCTCGGTGCTGTCCGACCCGCTGTTCGGGCGCAAGAACACCAAGGACAACACACCGGCCGTCATCCACATGAGCGTGGTGCCCGGCCACACGGTGGACGTGACCGTGGCCGCCAAGGGCGGCGGCAGCGAGAACAAGAGCAAGTTCGTGATGATGAACCCCAGCGACAGCCTGATCGACTGGGTGATGAAGACCGTACCCACCATGGGTGCCGGCTGGTGCCCGCCGGGCATGCTGGGCATCGGCGTGGGCGGCACGGCCGAAAAGGCCATGCTGCTGGCCAAGGAAGTGCTGATGGAGCCGATCGACATGTTCGAGCTGCTCGCGCGCGGCCCGGCCAACAAGCTGGAAGAGCTGCGCATCGAGCTCTACGAGAAGGTCAATGCCCTGGGCATCGGCGCGCAGGGCCTGGGCGGGCTGACCA
>CAYREA010000602.1:0-1076 GCA_964423075.1 uncultured Rubrivivax sp.
CCGGCCATCATGGTGCCGCCGGTGGCGATGAGGTCGTCGATCAGCACCACGCGGTCGCCGGCCTTCACGGCGTCGGTGTGCAGTTCCACCGTCGCGCTGCCGTATTCGAGTTCGTAGGTCTCTTCCACCGTGGTGAAGGGCAGCTTGCCCTTCTTGCGGATCGGCACGAATCCGACGTTGAGCTCGTAGGCCACCACGCTGCCGATGATGAAACCGCGCGCGTCCAGGCCGGCGATGACGTTCGGCCGCACGTCGAAGTAGCGGTGCACGAACTGGTCGATCAGCACGCGGAACACGCGCGGGTTCGACAGCAGCGGCGTGATGTCGCGGAACATCACGCCCGGCGCCGGCCAGCCGGGCACGGTGCGGATATGGGAACGGATATAGGCACTCGGATCCATCATCTTTGTCCCAGCAGTTTCTCTTCGGCCAGCGCCAGCGGCTCGGGCAGGCCCGACAGCACCAGCGTGTCGCCGCCGGCCAGCACCAGTTCGCCACCCGCCGGCACCACGCCGCCGGCGGCGCGGCGCACGCTGACCACGCTGACGCCCACGGCATGCAGCGCCAGCGCGTCCAGGGTCTGGCCCAGGCAGCGCGCGGCTTCGGGCAGCGTCACGCTCTTCAGGCGCGCCTGCTGCAGCTCTTCCACCGTGTCGTCGTCGGCACCGTGGAAGTAGCCGCGCAGCAGGCTGTAGCGCGCATCGCGCGCGTCGCGGGTGATGCGGATCACGCGCTGCATCGGCACGCCCACCAGGGCCAGCGCGTGGCCGGCGAGCATCAGGCTGCCTTCCACGGCCTCGGGTACCACCTCGGTGGCGCCGGCGGCCTTCAGGCGGTCGATGTCGCTGTCGTCCACCGTGCGCACGATCACCGGCACCTTGGGGGCATGCGCCTGCACCAGGCTCAGGATCTTCAGCGCCGAGGGCGTGTCGTGGTAGCTCACCACCACCGCGGCGGCACGCGCCAGGCCCGCGGCCATCAGGCTCTGCAGCCGCGCGGCGTCGCCGAATACCACGCTGCGGCCGGCGGCGGCGGCCTGGCGCACGCGGTCGGGGTCGAGGTCCAGCGCCATGTAG
>CAYREA010000603.1:0-1075 GCA_964423075.1 uncultured Rubrivivax sp.
GCGGCGGCCGTGACCATGTTGCGCGTGTACTGCTCGTGGCCCGGTGCGTCGGCGATGATGAACTTGCGGGAAGGTGTCGCGAAGTAGCGGTAGGCCACGTCGATGGTGATGCCCTGTTCGCGCTCGGCCTCCAGGCCGTCGGTGAGCAGGCTCAGGTCGATGGGCTCGCCCTTGGCGCGCGCATGCAGGGTGTCCAGTTGGTCGGCCAGGATGGCGCGGCTGTCGAACAGCAGGCGGCCGATCAGCGTGCTCTTGCCGTCGTCGACGCTGCCGGCGGTGAGGAAGCGCAGGGCCTTGTGCGGGGCGGGAACGGCGGACATCAGAAGTACCCTTCCTTCTTGCGCCGTTCCATCGACGCGTCGGACGTGCGGTCGTCCATGCGCGTGGCGCCGCGTTCGCTGATGGTCACGGTGAGTGTTTCGGCCACGATCTGCACCGCATCGACGGCGGCGCTTTCCACGGGGCAGGTGCAGGTCATGTCGCCCACGGTGCGGAAGCGCACCGGCAGCGTTTCGACCACGTCGCCGTCCTGCGGCGGCGTGACGGCCGTCACCGGCACCAGCAGGCCCTTCTTGCGCACCACCTCGCGCCGGTGGCTGTAGTACAGGCCCGGGAGCGGAATGCGTTCGCGCGCCAGGTACAGCCACACGTCAAGCTCGGTCCAGTTGCTGATGGGGAAGGCGCGGAAGTGCTCGCCGGGGCGGATGCGGGTGTTGAACAGCGTCCACAGCTCGGGACGCTGCTCCTTGGGTTGCCATTGGCCGAAGCTGTCGCGGTGGCTGAAGATGCGCTCCTTGGCGCGTGCCTTCTCTTCGTCGCGCCGCGCGCCGCCGATCAGGCAGTCGAAGCGGTGTTCCTCGATGGCTTCCAGCAGCGCCACGGTCTGGTGGCCGTTGCGTGACTCCAGCGGGTGCGCCAGGCGCACGGTGCCGCGGCGGATGCTGTCTTCCACGCTGCCGACCACGAGCCTTTCGCCCATCTCGGCCACGCGCTGGTCGCGGAACTCGATGACTTCGGGGAAGTTGTGGCCGGTGTCCACGTGCAGCAGCGGGAAGGGCAGCTTGCCGCTGAACTC
>CAYREA010000604.1:0-1062 GCA_964423075.1 uncultured Rubrivivax sp.
AAGCAGAGCGGCCTGGGGCGCGAGGGTGCGCGCCAGGGCATCGACGACTACGTCGAGGCCAAGTACCTCTGCATCGGCGACATCCTGAAGTAGCGCTTCAGCTCGCGTCGTCGTTGGCGGCTGCGCCGCCGCCGCGCTGGGTGGCCGCGGCGTAGCCCTCGCGGCCGAGGGTGGCCACGCTGCCGGCCTGCGCGCTGGCATGCTTGAGCAGCGTATCGGCGTCGCGCCCGTGCTCCGGGTACAGCGCCATGCCCACGGCCACCGCCACCGGGCAGGGTTGGCCGGCCACCACCAGCGGCGGCTGCAGGGCCTTCACCAGCTTGTTGGCCACCCGTTCGCCGTCGCCGATGGCTTCCAGGTAACCCAGCAGCACGCCGAAGGCGTCGGGGCCGATGGCGGCCACCACGTCGCTGGCGCGCAGGCCGCTGCGCAGGCGCACGGCAACCTTTCGACGCAGCACGTTGGCGGCCTCGCCACCCAAACGTGCGGCAGCGCCCGCATAACCTTCGATGCGCAGCACCAGCAGCACCATCGGCGCCGGCTCGCGTTCACGCAGGGCCAGCAGCTGCGTCATGTGTTCCACCAGCTGCGCCTGGTGCGGCAGGCCGGTGGCCAGGTCGGTGGCATAGGCGGTGTGGGCCGAGCGCTCCACGCGCTTGCGCACCACCGCGTGGCGGATGGCGCGCGGCAGCGCCGCGATGTCGGCCGCCGGCAGGATGTCTTCCACGCCTTGCCGCAGCAGGTCTTCTTCCAGCGCGTCGTCACCCACGCCGGTGAGCACGATGAGAGCGCTGTCGAAGGCGGCCTGCGGCAGATCGGGCCGCTGGCCCAGGGCAGCCAGCGCGGCGTGGCCCGGGGCGGACATCAGCACAGCGTCGTGCGCACGGGCCCCGCTGGCGTCGGCGGCCTGCGACAGCGTGAAGCCGGCGGCGGCCAGGGTGGTGGTCAGTGCCGCGTCGTGTTCACCGACAAGCAGTACCTGGAGCGGAGGCGCGGACATGGGGCCTTGGAGCGGGTGAAGGGAATCGAACCCTCGTATGAAGCTTGGGAAGCTGCCGTTCT
>CAYREA010000605.1:0-1047 GCA_964423075.1 uncultured Rubrivivax sp.
GCCCAGCGCTACCTGTTCCCGAAGCAGCAGAAGAACAACGGCGTCAAGGACCACGAGATGGAGCTCACCGAGAGCGCCATCCGCGGGATCATCCGCTACTACACGCGGGAAGCCGGTGTGCGTTCGCTCGAGCGCGAGATCTCCAAGATTTGCCGCAAGGTGGTCAAGGGGCACCAGCTGAAGAAGTACGAAGGCAGCGTCGTCATCACCGAGGACAACCTCAACGATTTCCTCGGCGTGCGCAAGTTCGACTTCGGCCGCACCGAGAAGAAGAACCAGGTCGGCCAGGTGGTCGGCTTGGCGTGGACGGAAGTCGGCGGCGACCTGCTGACGATCGAAGCCACGGTGATGCCGGGCAAGGGCGCCATCATCCGCACCGGTTCGCTGGGTGACGTGATGAAGGAATCGGTGGAAGCCGCGCGCACCGTGGTGCGTTCGCGTTCACGCCGCCTGGGCATCAAGGACGAGATGTTCGAGAAGCGCGACATCCACATCCACGTGCCCGACGGCGCCACGCCCAAGGACGGCCCGAGCGCTGGTGCGGCGATGACCACGGCGCTGGTCTCTGCGCTGAGCGGCATTCCCGTGCGCGCCGACGTGGCGATGACGGGCGAGATCACGCTGCGCGGCGAGGTCACGGCCATCGGCGGCCTGAAGGAAAAGCTGCTGGCCGCCCACCGCGGTGGCGTGAAGACGGTGCTGATCCCGGAAGAGAACGTCAAGGACCTGCAGGACATTCCCGAGAACGCGAAGAACAACCTCGAGATCCGGCCGGTGCGCTGGATCGACCAGGTGCTGGAGATCGCGCTCGAAAGAATGCCCGAGGCCCTGGCCGAAGAAGAGGTGCCGGCAACGGCGGCGGCGCCAGCTGCGAAGGCCGAGGTCGCGCCGCCTGCGGTGTCCTCGGATGGCCTGCCTCACTGAGCTTGCGAGATCGCAAATTTTCGTCCTATAATGCAAGGCTCGACGCATCGGTGATGTGTTGAGACCTCCGCGGGAATAGCTCAGTTGGTCGAGCGCAACCTTGCCAAGGTTGAGGTCGCGAGT
>CAYREA010000606.1:0-1036 GCA_964423075.1 uncultured Rubrivivax sp.
GAGAAGGGCCTGCCCGAAGACAGCTTCATGGCCTGCGAACGCGGCGTGAGCTTCGGCTACAACAACCTCGTCAGCGACATGCGCAGCCTGGCCATCATGCGCGAGACCGGCGCGCCCGTGGTCTTCGACGCCACCCACAGTGTGCAGTTGCCGGGCGGCCAGGGCACCACCTCGGGCGGCCAGCGCGAATTCGTGCCGGTGCTGGCGCGTGCGGCCATTGCCGTGGGCGTGGCCGGCGTGTTCATGGAAACGCACCCCGATCCGGCCAATGCACTGAGCGATGGCCCCAACGCCGTGCCGCTGAAGCACATGAAGGCGCTGCTGGAACAACTGCTTGCGCTGGACCGCGTGATCAAGGCCCAGCCCCTCCTCGAGAACGACTTCTCCTGCTGAACACCGCACCATGAGCGCACCCGGTTACCTCATCGTCGAGATGCACATCACCAACCCCGAGCAGTACAAGCAGTACATGGCGCTGGCACCGGCCACGGTGAAGGCCTTCGGCGGCGAGTACCTGGTACGCGGCGGCCAGCACGAGACGCTGGAAGGCGACTGGCAGCCGCACCGCGTGGCGATGCTGCGCTTCCCCAGCTATGCCCAGGCCAAGGCCTTCTACGAGGACGGCGACTACGTCAGCAAGATCAAGCCCTTGCGCGCCGGCGCCACCGAATACTTCAACATGGTCCTGGTCGAGGGCGTGGCCGCCCCCGTCTGAACCGAACCACTTCCAAGGAAAAGAATGAGCGCCATCGTCGACATCGTCGGCCGAGAGATCCTCGACAGCCGCGGCAACCCCACCGTCGAATGCGACGTGCTGCTGGAGAGCGGCACCATGGGCCGCGCGGCCGTGCCCAGCGGCGCCAGCACCGGCAGCCGTGAGGCCATCGAGCTGCGCGACGGCGACAAGAGCCGCTACCTGGGCAAGGGCGTGCTGCGCGCGGTGGAGCACATCAACACCGAGATCAGCGAAGCGGTGATGGGGCTCGATGCGTCCGAGCAGGCCTTCCTCGACAAGACCCTGATCGACCTGGACGGC
>CAYREA010000607.1:0-1033 GCA_964423075.1 uncultured Rubrivivax sp.
ACGCCCACGTGAAGAAGTTCGGCGCCGCCAAGGAGCCCGACCGCTGGGCCAGCGGTGCGGCCTGGGCGGGGCTGGAGATCCTCACCGCCGCCGTGGCCAAGGTGGGCCTGGACCGCAAGGCCATCCGCGACTTCGTGGCCGGTGGTGAGCACAACACCATCCTGGGCAAGATCAGGTTCGCCGGCAGCGAGAACGTGGGCACACCGGGCAGCGTGAGCCAGTGGCAGAAGGGCGAGTTCGAGGTGGTGTGGCCCAAGCCCATCGCCACCGCGCCGCTGGTGCCGTCCAAGCCCGCCTGGGTGTGACGTTGCGGTGAGCCCAGGCGCCTGGCTCGAACTGATCGCCTCCGGCCTCATCACCGGCGGCATCTACGCGCTGGTGGCCCTCGGGCTGAACCTGCAGTACGGGCTGATGCGCATCCTCAACATCGCGCATGGCGAATTCCTGATGCTGGGCGCCTTTCTCACCTGGTCGGCGCGCGAATGGCTGGGGCTGTCGCCGCTCTTGATGATTCCTCTCTCGTTCCTGCTGCTGATGGGGCTGGGCCTCGTGGTGCACCGCCTCGTGTTCCGCCACCTCACGCGCACCAGCCCGCACATCGACATCTTTGAGGCGCGCGGCCTGATGGCCAGCTTCGGCCTCATGTTCCTGGTGCAGAACGCGGCGCAGATGGCCTGGGGGGGTGACCTGCGCGGCTACGACTTCATGGCCGAACCGGTGGCGGTGGGCGGCGCGCAGTTCGCGGCCAACAAGCTCTTGTTGCTGGTGATGGCGCTGCTGCTCAGCGCCGCGCTGATCATCGTGCTGCGCAAGACGCTCTACGGCAAGGGCGTGCGGGCGTTGATGCAGTCGCCCACCGGCGCGCAGCTGGTGGGCATCAACACCGAACGCCTGCACCCGCTGATGTTCGGCGTGGGCCTGGGCCTGTCGGGCGTGGCGGGCTGCCTGCTGAGCATGAGCTACACCATCTCGCCTTCGATGGGCGAGCCCTACACGGTGACGGCGCTGATCGTCATCACGCTGGGCGGCTTCG
>CAYREA010000608.1:0-1028 GCA_964423075.1 uncultured Rubrivivax sp.
ATCGCGGTGCGCATGGCGGTGATGAGCACGATCGCGGGGAACCAGGCATGAAGGTCTTGATCCGCAACGGCCGTGTGATCGACCCCGCCTCGGGCCGCGACGAAGTGGCCGATGTGGCCATCGCCAGCGGCCGCATCGTCAGCATCGGCACGGCACGCGACTTCGCCGCCGAGCGCGAGATCGACGCCGCCGGCCTGGTGGTCGCACCCGGCCTCGTCGACCTGGCTGCACGCCTGCGCGAGCCCGGCCAGGAACACGAGGGCATGCTCGAAAGTGAACTGGCCGCGGCGGCAGCCGGCGGCGTCACCAGCCTGGTGTGCCCACCCGACACCGACCCCGTGCTCGACGAGCCGGGCCTGGTGGAGATGCTCAAGTTCCGCGCCCGCAAGCTCAGCCGCTGCCGCGTGTTTCCGCTGGGCGCGCTGACGCGCAAGCTCGAAGGCAGCGCGCTCACCGAGATGGCCGAGCTCACCGAGGCCGGCTGCATCGGCTTCAGCCAGGCCGACCGCACGATGACCGACACGCAGGTGCTGCTGCGCGCGCTGCAGTACGCCGCCACCTTCGGCTACACCGTGTGGCTGCGGCCGCTGGACGCATGGCTCGGCGGCGGCATGGCTGCGCAGGGCGCGGTGGCCACGCGGCTGGGCCTTTCCGGCGTGCCGGTGGTGGCCGAGACCGTGGCGCTGCACACCCTGTTCGAGCTGGTGCGCGCCACCAAGGCGCGGGTGCACCTGTGCCGCCTGAGCAGCGCCGCCGGCGTCGCGCTGCTGCGTGCGGCCAAGGCCGAAGGGCTGCCGGTGACGGCCGACGTCAGCATCAATTCGCTGCACCTCACCGATGTCGACATCGGCTACTTCAACCCCGACATGCGCCTGGTGCCGCCGCTGCGCCAGGGCGCCGACCGCGACGCGCTGCGCGCCGCCCTGGCCGACGGCACGCTGGACGCGCTGGTGTCCGACCACAACCCGGTGGCCGAGGACATGAAGAACCTGCCCTTCGGCGAGGCCGAGCCCGGCGCCACCGGGCTG
>CAYREA010000609.1:0-1024 GCA_964423075.1 uncultured Rubrivivax sp.
TGAACTTGCGCAGGTTCAGCACCGCCGGGTCGAGCTCGGGGCCGGGCGTGAACTCGTTGTCGTCGATCGACAGGATGAAGGCGCTGGCGCGGCTTTGCTGCTGCGCGAACTGCGCCAGGTCGCCATAGCTGGTGGCACCCAGCACCTCGAAACCTTCCTTCTCGATGGCCTGCGCCAGCGCGCGGATGCCGAAGCCGGAGGTGTTTTCCGAACGGAAGTCCTCGTCGATGATGACGATGGGGAAGTGGAAGCGAAGCATCTGCGCGGCCTTGGGCGGGAGGTCAAAAGAGCGCGAAGTGTAGGACTACACTGGCCCGGGAAAATGACGCGACATGGGAGACAGCTCTTGGACTGGAATGCAGCGACGGTCTGGTGGCTGGCGGCGGGTGCCCTGGTGGCGGTGGAGCTGACCACCGGCAGCTTCTACCTGTTGATGCTGGCGCTGGGCGCCGCAGCCGGTGCCGTGGCCGCCCATCTGGGCTGGTCGACACCCACGCAGGTGCTGGTGGCCGTGCTGTTGGGCGGCGCCGCCACGGCGGCCCTTTACGCCCGGCGCGCGCGCCAGCCGGCGCCCGAACCCTCGCAGGCCAACCGCGACGTCAACATCGACATCGGCCGTGCCGTGCACGTGGAGCAATGGGCCGGCGACGGCTCGGCGCGGGTGGTGTACCGCGGCGCATCCTGGGCCGTGCGTTTTGCCGGCACCGGCCATCCGCACCCGGGCGAGCACGTCATCGTCGCGCTCGACGGCAACGAACTCCGCGTGGCCCCGAAGGCCCGCACGAACTGAAAGCAAGCATGGAAATCGCCGTCGTCCTGGCCATCGTGGCCGTCATCTTCATCGCCCGCACGCTCAAGATCGTGCCGCAGCAGAACGCCTGGGTTGTCGAACGGCTGGGCAAGTTCGACCGCACGCTGACGCCGGGCCTGAGCTTCGTGGTGCCCTTCGTCGACCGCGTGGCCTACAAACATTCGCTGAAGGAAGTGCCGCTGGACGTGCCCAGCCAGGTCTGCATCACCAAGG